>NZ_JARAXF010000037.1:0-112287 GCF_033793745.1 Streptomyces sp. ME19-01-6
CCGCAAGCGGGGGAATTGAATTCCGTAAACGGAATTCTAAAAGCATTTCAATTCGCGCAAGCGCGAATTGCAGGCACCCGCGCAAGCGCGGGTGCCGAGGCTGGCAGTAAGAGGAGGTGCATTGCGTGCGGGACTGTGTAGCCACTGGGAATCCCAGCCACCACCCCCGCAACGGATTGACGGACTATCGGCCTGACAGGGTGCCGGCCCCACCGCAGTGACGGGCTCCGCTGCGCTCCACCCGAACCCCTCGCCAGCATCCCAACTCGCTCCGGCAGGTTCACCAATACCCTGCCAGCATACCGCATCAGCCGCACCCATGGGCGAGAATCAGTCAAGTATCAGCCTACAGGGCGAACCTGTCGCGCGGATGATGCATCACGTCCCTTGACTGTGTAGGGTCTGGAACCAGACACCACCACCCCGGCCCGACTCGCCGCGCCGGACTTTCCTTTCTGATTGCGCGCCACATTCTGCGAAAAGGAGACCACGGGAATGGCCGTGAAACTGCGTGAGCACCAGATTGAGGCCGTGGCCGCCATTGTGCGCGGTCTCGATATCCCGCCGGGCGGCATTCCCTTCAACGGCCTGCGCGGGCAGGTGCACGCCGCGTGCGGAACCGGAAAGACCATCATCGCGGCGGCGTCCGCTAAGCGCATTGTTCCGAAGGGCCGCGTACTCGTTGTGGTGCCGACGCTGGACCTTCTGGCGCAGACGATCAAGGCGTGGCATGACGCCGGGCACAAAGGGCCGGCGGTTGCGGTGTGCTCGCCCTTGGACGACCCGGAGCTGTGGAACCTGGGGGTGCGCTCCACCACGAACCCTGTGCAGCTGGCGATGTGGCACGGCCAGGGGCCGGTGACCATCTATGCCACCTACGCGTCGCTGGGGGTGCTCACGGAGGCGTTCGAGGGCGTCTACGGGCAGCATTTGGCCCCGGTGGACCTCGCGGTGGTTGATGAGGCGCACAGGGCTTCGGGCTCGATGGGCAAGGCGTGGGCGGACATCCACGACCAGACGAAGATCCCGGCGCACCGGCGGCTGTACCTGACCGCGACGCCCCGGATCTGGCAGGAGCGGCCCCCGCACTGGGAGGTCGCCGAAGGTGTCCGGGACGCGCTGCCCAGGGAGATGGCGGCCTCCATGGACGACGAAGCCGTGTTCGGCCCTGTGCTCTACAAGCTGTCGCTCGCGTCGGCCGTGTCGCGGGGCCTGCTCGCCCGCTACCAGATCATCGTCCTGGAGCTCCAGGACCCGGTCGTCACGCCCGAGCGGCTGATGAGCGAGGACCAGCACACCGAGGAAGTCCGCGGGCAGCGCCTCGGAGCCCTCCAGGCCGCGCTCCTGCACACCATGGCGCAGCACCGTCTCCAAACGTGCATCACCTTCCACCACCGGACCATAGAGGCCGCTGCCTACGCGGAGGGCCTGGAGCGCGTCGCCAAGCGACTGCACGCCGACCAGCCCGAGACGTACCCGCCGGAGATGTGGGCGGACTGGCTGTGCGGCGAGCACGTCCCCGAGCGCCGGCGGGACGTCCTGGGCAAGTTCGGCTCCACCCCCCGGCGTGCCGTGCTCTCGAACTGCCGTGTGCTGGGTGAGGGCGTGGACATCCGGGCCGTGGACTCCGTGGCGCTACTGGACCCCAAGGGCGCGCCGCACGACATCGTGCAGGCCATCGGCCGCGCGCTGCGTCAAAAGCCCGGACAAGGGAAGCTCGCCTCTTTGATCGTGCCGGTTTTTCTCCAGCCGGGAGAAAAACCGGAGGATATGTTCACCTCGGGATCGTACCGGCCTTTGGTGAAGGTATTGGAAGGTCTGCGCGCTCACGACGAAGAGTCCGTGGAATTGCTCGCTATCCCGCAGGAGCCTCAGAAGGACGTGGCGCAGCCGTCCGAGTACATCGGTGCGGCGCCCGGAGATGACGAGGAAGAAACCCGTCTCTTGCTCCGTTTTGCCGCCCCGCGTGACCCGGTGATGGTCGCGGACTGGGTCAGCTTCAACGTGATCGACACCGAGCGCCAGGACTGGGCTCGCGGCTGGGCGGCGCTCAAAAAGTTCACCGAGCGTGAGCTTCACGCTCGCGTGCCCTATGAACACCGGGAGGGTGCGTTTCCGCTGGGGACCTGGGTCGCAGAACAGCGAAGGGCCTTCGGGGCCGGGCAGATGACCGGCAAGCGGGCGCAGCGCCTGGAGAAGCTGGGCATGGTCTGGTCGATCGCCGATGAGCGGTTCCAGGAGAACCTGGCGGCAGCCCGGGTGTACTTCGAGGATCACTGGACGCTGTGCGCGCCCCGGACTGCGTCGGCCATGGACAAGCCGGTGGGGCAGTGGTTGTCCAACCTGCGCCGCCCGGGTGCGCTCGCCAACAAGCCGGAGTGGGAGGCCGCGCTCCTGGCGGTCGATGAGGACTGGAACCCGGAGTGGCCGGCGGAGTGGCAGCGGCACTTCGCCGCGCTGCGCGAGCTGGTGCGTGACGAGGACGGCCCGGCGGGGGTCCTGCCGGGGTTCACGGTCCACGGGATGGACGTGGGCAAGTGGCTGGCCCGGCAGCAAAAGCCCGAGGTCTGGGCGGCCCTGGCGGAGGGTCAGCGCGAGCGCTTGGAGGCCGTCGGCGTCACTCCGCTCCCCGCGGCTGCGGCCCCGGCGGAGGCGGACGTGCCCGCGGAGGCGTCCACGGCGCCCGTGAGCGCCTTCGAGAGGGGCGTTGCGGCCCTGGCGCAGTACAAGGCCCGCACGGGCTCTGTGACGGTCCCCAGGGCCCACGTAGAGGCGTTGCCGGACGGGTCGGAGGTGAAGCTGGGTGTGTTCCTCAGCAACAGCAAGAGCCGCCGGGCCAAGCTGACCGTCGACAAGCTCGCCGCGTTGGCCAGCCTCGGGCTGGAGTGGGCGGCAGCGGAAGGCGCAGCGTGATGACCGAGCGCGACGAAGAGCAGCGTATGCAGGAAGCCGTACGGCGGCACGTCCGCAACAGCGCGTTCGCGGAGGCGGAGCAGGTCATCTCGGCTCTGCTGTCCGACCCTGGGGTGCGGGAGGCGCGGGCGCAGGTCGAGGCGGCGGAGACGGAGCTCGGCATGGAGCTGCGTGCCCGCCTCCAGCCGTTCCAGGACCGCTACGACCAGGCGGTGCGCGACGGCGACGCGGCCCTGCTCACCGGGATCTGTCCGGGCAAGCACGGCGGCTGGGGGCGGATCTGCGTGCTGGACGACGGTCACGAGGTGTCGATGGAGGCACCGCACTGGGGCCGCAACAGCGAGGGACAGCCGATCGCGTGGGTGGGCAGCGCACCCGACGACTGGTGAGGTCACGCCGCTGCCTAGGGACCGGAGTTGGGGCGGTGTGAGGCGGGCGGACAGGACCTCGGGCGCACTGGGCGGCCCGGGGTCCTTCGCTGTCCGGGGCCAGCGGCACCGCACCCAGGGCCTACACGCACTTGAGTGCGATGTCGTGGGCTCTGAGCAGCGGCATCGCACTGGTGTGCGTGTAGGCCCTGGGATCTTGGGCCGCTCCCCCTCCGCGAACTACGGGGCGGCCGGGATGGGGTCGATGAGGCGGTCCAGCCGCGTGTAGAGCGCCCGTACGAGGCGTGCACGGTTCTGGACGCAGCGGGCGGTGCCTTCCAGCAGGGCGGACAGGCATCCGTCGGCTTCACGGGGCGCCCGCGTACGCGAGACGAAATCACCCGTCCGGGCGGCTGGTTGGCGGCAGCCGAGCTCTGGCTGATCTCAGCAGCAAGCCCGCCCGGCACCACTAAGTAGGGGCCTCTCCAACGGTGAAGAGACCCTCACTTGGCGGTCGTAGTCGATCAGGCGATGGCTCCTCGGTCGGCGTGGCGCTGGGTGCTGTGCTGGCGTGCGGCGGAGTTGATGCCCTGGAAACCGAGCGGGCCGACCAGGTCAGTCCAGGGGCAGCTGCGGCAGTTAGCCGACCAGCCGCTTCCCTCGGGGTCCTGGGTGAGAATCACGGTGCCTACGGTCAGGCGGCCGTCGAAGTCGTCCTCGGTCATGCGGCGATCTCCTCGTTCTCGAACTCGAACACACTGTGTCCAGTCCCGGGGCCGTGGACGTGTGGTCAGGCTTTGCGCGCGGGGGCGTTCCAGCGGTTGCCTTGCCGGGTCCAGGTGCCGACCGTGAGGCCGAACCGGTTGGATGCGACGGCGGCCGCGTGTTCCAGTGGCGGCGTGGTCACCTGGTGAGAGACTTCCAGGCTGTGGCGAACGGGCGGCCAAGGGCTGCCTTTCCGGGTGATGGTGAGCACCCAGAAGAGGACTTCGCGGGTCAGGGTGACGGTTCGCTCGAGGGTGGCAGTCGGCTGGCGTACGGACATGCGTGGGTGTCCTGTCTGTGTGAGGTCTTACAGGTGGGCGAGTGCTGCTGTGGCGCCGGAGCCGGATCCGAGGAGCTGGGCGCGGGTGGTCTCGTCTTAGGCGATCGCGAGGAGACCGGCGTACCGGTCGTCGTTGGCCGTCCGGGACTCGACAGCCGGGGTCAGAGCGCGCGCCTTCTCGGCGTTCTCGGCCTCCCGCTGCAACCGGTCTTCTTCCACGTTGTGGCAGGCGATTTCCACTCTTGGCGCCACCCCGTGCCATTCGCCGCGCCATGCGGCGGTGTCTACGCCGTAGTTGAACCACATGGTCATGCCGGTCTCCCGCTCGAACCGGGCCACCTCGGGCAGCGTCTCGCGGGAGGACTGCACGCGCCCGCTGTAGCGGAACGGCGTTGACTGCTGCGGGAGGACGTGCGCGCCGGCGGGCGCGAGGTGAGCAGCGATGTCCATCACGTGCAGCTCGAAGAGGGGCCCGCGGTAGCGGGGGGCGTTTCCGCTGCGCTTGATCCTGCCGAAGGGCGGATTGGAGATTGCCGCGTCGAAGGTGCCGAGGCCCAGGTTCAGCACGTCGATCACGTCGGTCTGAATCCACCGCGCCTCGGGGAGCACCTTCCGCCCGACCCTCACATACTCGGGGTTGGCCTCCACACAGGTGAGCTCACGGTCGATCAGGTGCATGGCGCTCCCCCAGTAGCGGCGGGCGGCGTAGGCGAGGCGGCCGATGCCCGCGCACAGGTCAATCACGCGGTCACCGTGCACGTGGTGCGCCACCTCCGAGGCCAACCCCATAGGCGTGAAGAACGCGCCGTCGAGGACGGATGCGGTGTCGGCGGACTCCTGCCAGTGCTTGAGCACGAATTCCCGCTCTTCTTCGGTCAAGTCCCGGTCCAGGCGGGTCAGGGCGTCGGCGTCGCGGTGGTTCTTGGCTGCTTCCTTGGTGAGCTTCCCCATGATCGGGCGGTCTCCTTATGGCCGTTTTTGGCATGGCGGGACCTGGGTCCCTGGTTGGTGATGGGTGCCGGGCGGGTATCGGCGGCCCGGCGCGCCGTGGTGCGTACGGTTAGGCGCCTACTGCGTCCCATGCGGCGGACAGGCCGGCGAGTTCGCTGCACAGGGCGTCGAAGTCATTCGCCAGGTCCGCGCTCGCGCTGTGCTGCTCCGCTGCCACCGGGGCAGGGGCCGGGGTCCGGCGGGGTTGCGGGATGATGACCGGTCCGCGGTTGACGGGCCGTGCCACCGGGCGGACCGGTGCGGGCATGAGCGCCCGGCGGACCGGGACGGCGGGGAGCGCTGCGGGTTCGGGCATGGCGATGGCGGTCATCTGTGCGGGTTCCGGCTTGCGGTACGGGGCGAGTGCGGTTGTGCGGGGCTCGTGCCCCTCGGCCCACAGAGCCTGGGCCGGAACGTGGATCCGCTGCCCGTTGTCCAGGTCGACGCACACCCCGCGCGCCGGCTCGGTGTGACGAGTCGTCCCCGCCTGCCCCCGGTAGGTGACCCGCTCCCCGGGCTCCCAGGAGGCGCGGCCGCCGACGCCCGGCGAGACAGGGAGTGCCGCGCGTTCGGGCGCCGGGGCGATGGCCGGGCGCTGTGCGGCCGGGGCCGCGTACGGCTTCGGGTTCTGGAACCACGCGGCAACCTTGGCCGTCAGTTCCTCCGCGGGGAGGTCGTAGCGGGCGCGTACCTCTTCGAAGTGGGCGGCGAACCGCTCGCGGGCCTGCCGTACCGCCTCGGCGGGCCAGGGGCCGGCCTCCATGAAGCGGGCCGCGCTGTCGTAGTGCTCTCCGAGGGCGGCCACTTCCTCCGGCGTCGGCCCCGCGGGGGATTCGGGCTCCTGTTGCTTTGTCTTCTGGGCGGCGGCTCGGGTGCAGTAGAGCCAGTGGGAGGCGGAACAGGTCGCGGTGCGCTCGGCGGCGGCGCGGCCGGGCTGGATGTGCCGCCCGCAGTGGGCGCAGCCCTCGGCGCTCTTCTCCTCGGGCTCCTGCTGGTGAGCGGCGGCGATCTCGGCGGCGGCCTTCTCGCAGGTAGTGCATGTGGTGCCGTCGAAGGCGTCGCGGTCGAAGCACTGCGGGCAGGCAGCGGGGAACGCGGCGCCGACGTCGGCGGGCCAGTCACGTGCCGGGGTGATCCCCAGTTCTGCCAGGACACCGGCAAACCGGCCGTCGTCGGTGACGAATTCGAAGTCTTCCCCTATGGCGCCGGGCCGCTCGGTCCAGCACAGCATGTAGGACTTACCGGAGGTGGCGGGGTGGCTGCACAGCCGTTGTGCCTCTTGTCGGGTGACGCGGTACAGGCCGCGCATCCGGGCTGGGGTGCTGTTCTGGCTGACGATGAACACCAGGGCGGGGCCGTCCAGCCACCGCGCGGGGGCCGGATCCACGGTTGCGGGGGGCGCGGGCGTCGGGTTCGCGTCGTTGTTGGTGACGGTCTCGGCACGGGGTCCCTCGTTGTCCGCCGCCGCGGGCTCCTTCTCCTGCTGCCGCTGCGGTTCCTCCTCGACCTGGGCGGGCTCGAAGGCGTCCGCGTCCAGGAACAGCGCCCGCGCGCCTTCCAGCGTGGCGACCTCACGCCACGGCACACCCGGCGCCCACCCGTACGCCCGGACGAACACCCACCCCGAACCGTCGCGCTCCCATTCCGCGGTGGCCTTCTGACCGCTCCGGTTGAGCTGGGTGTTCAGCGTGCACCGGTCACCTTCTACGCGCAGGGAGGCAACCCACCGGATCGTTTTGGCCGCCGCCAGACACAGCGCCTGCGCATCGGCGGGGGCCTTCAGCATCGCGGCCGGAACCTTCACCGGCTCCGCCTCGGCGGCCTGGCCGTCGTCGTCCTGCTCGGTATCGGCCGGCCGCGGCTCGGCGGTAGCGACATCCGCGGCGCCCTGGTCCTCCTCCTGCTCGTACTCGGCGGGAGTCTCCGGCTTGGGCTTGAAGTTCTGCGGCTTGGCGTGCCCGCACTCCAGACACCGCCCCCGCGTCCGGCTGTAGACCGGGCGACCCTTGGTGACGTACTGCCCGCAGTGCGGGCACGCCATCCGCTCTGCCTCCGGCTCCGCTTCCGCAGCATCCATGCGCGCGATGTCCTCAGCAGACGCCCACCCGCGCACCGCGTCATAGGGGATGGTGTAGCCGTCGCGCGGCTTGTACCCCTCCGGCTTACGGTGCACCGCCTTACCGATCCCGCCGTGAATGTGCGGAACGGTAAGCGTCTTCTTGTTCACCCGGCACACCTCCCGCCAGGTCCCGCCGGTGTTGACGAAATCACCCTTCGCGAAGTCGTCCGGACCCCAGATCTTGAACCCGCGGCGCTCCGCCTCGGCGATCACCTCACGCTCAAACGCCAGCTTCTCCGCGATCTCCTCCGCCTCGATCTTCAGCTCTTCCATGTTCGATCGGGTGAACCCGCAAGCGGACTGCCCCGCCTGCCACCGCTCGTTATCGCGCTGCTCCTTCTCAAACTTCTCGATCCGCCGCAGCGTGCGCCGCGGGTCCCGCTTGAACGCCTCGAAGCTCTCCGCCGCCCGCGTCCGCAGCGCCCAATACGCCGCCTTCTTCTCCTCCTCGATCGACCGGTGCATGTGGTTGTCCATGCGCTCGATGACCCGACGGTGCCGACGCTCGGAGTGGTGCCCCACCTTGATCGGCTCGCCGGTCATGTGCTCCGCGATGGCATGCGAAGCCTTCCACGCACCCTCAGACCTGGCCGAAGCGTTCCCCGCATACTCCGCGTACCGCTCCGCCCGCGCCTCCGCCCGCTCGATCTGCTCGGCCTGCGCTTCGGCGTAGCTGCGCCGTTTGGCGTTGTCCTTAACGACGCAGACCTTCAGGCCGAGCTCTGCCCGCAGGTAGCCCGACAGCTTATTGATCGTCCAGTCGTCGGCCGCGTGGTCGCGGGAGTGGTACAGCACCCATGCCCCCACCTGACGCGACCAGCGGAAGCCCATACCGCCGCGGCGGCCGTACTCCTTGCGCTTGAGGATGTCCCGAACCGCCTTCGGCCGGGTGTCGCCCTCAACGCTGGTGCCGGCCGCGCGGGTGTGCCTGATGACGATGTCGGCCGCGTCCTCGTCATCAACGACAAGAGCCGTCATCTTGGCCAGGTACTCCGCGGGCGTCGTCTCGTCGCTCCCTTCAGCCCCCTGGCCGGCCGCCGCCTTACGGGCCGCCTCCGTGACGTCGTCGCCGTCCCGGTAGCCGGGAAGCGCATCCGTGTTCACCCCGAGGTCCGCCGCCACACAGAACGCGCACCGGGCTGCGGTGTTCTTGCACGTCCACCGCGCCACCCCGTGCAGGGTGTGAAAGTCGGTCATGCAGGTGCCGTAACCGGCCTTCGTCACCACGTAGCCGCCGACGACCACGCCGCCGCCTTCGCGCTCCTCGCCCTCGTGCGAGCACACCGGCCGCGAACCATCCAGGGGTTTGACGATGTCTGCCCCGCACGAGCAGAACCCGGCAACCGCCCGCGGTGCCCCGGTTTCTTCCTCGCCCGTGTACGGCTGCACCACCGGCGCCGCCGCCTCCTGCTCCTGCTCCGCCGGCGGACTGCCGTGGACGTCTCCGCCCTGCGGGCGGGGGGTCTCCACCCCGGGGCAGGCGCCGCCCTCGGTGTCCCACCCGTCGACCGTGCCAAGGGCGCTCACGACGTCCGGCCGTGCCGTGGCGGCCGGTTGGGAAGCGACGGCCGCCGCCTCCGGCTGCTCCTGCTCCTGGTCGCTCTCGGGGCGGGGCTCGTTGTCGAAGTACTCCCCCCGGGACAGCAGCCTGTACACCTTCCCCGCCTTGGTGTCCCCGTGATCGGTGTCCTTGCCGGGCTCGGTCACGGCGCCGATGCGCAGCGCGCGACCCCACAGCTTCATAGCGTGGTGCCCCTCGCCGGTCAGGCCGAAGATCCGGCAGCTGGGGGTCTGTGCATAGACGTTGAGGAACCCGCCGCGCCACAGGCCGATCATGCGGGCGCGGGCAATGTTCTTGTTCACGTCCGCCCGGTCGGGGCTGACATCCATGGCATAGAAGCCTTTGGCGTCCTCGTACACCTTGCCGTCCTCGACCCAGCGCAGCGCCCGGTACTGGTTGTCGGAGAACGCATAGGCGGCGGCGGCTTCGATCTGCTCGGGGGTCATCACGTCGGCGTCCCGGTTGGCGTGATCGGCCAGGTGCAGCTCGGCGGCATCTTCGGCGTCCTGCCGCATCGGGTAGATCTCGGCCCGCTGAGGGTCGGGCACGGGGTCGCCGAACTTGTTCAAGGCCATGGAGATTGGGCCGTGCCGGTCGCACTCGGCCACCCAGCGGGTTTCGGCGAGGTCCAGGGACCTGGCGCGCGCCGGGGCCTTGCTGACGTAGTTGTCCCCCACCACCAGCGGCGGCGTGGTCCCCACGGGGGCGGGGGCCGCGTCGCTCTCGTCCCCGGCGGCCGGCTCGTGGGCGCCAGCAGCGGCCTCGGCCGGCGGGAGCTCGGTCTCGTCCTGGGGGAGCGGGTAGCCGTCGGCGTGGGCGCGGATGATGTCGCGGACGCTATCCGCGTACGGCTGGTCATTGATCACCGACGGGTTCCCGATCCGTCCCCCGTCGGGGGAGACGATCACCCACGGCCAGTCTTCGCCCTTCACGATCACGTACGTCTGCCCCCGGGTGATGCCGTGCCACAGACTCCCAGTGATCTTCTTGACCGTTACGCGCCGCTTGCCCTTGCCCATCGTGAACTCGCCTCCATGCTTGTCGCCGTGCACCGTGAGTACGACCCCGTCAAACTGCCTGTCGCATGCCGCCTGTTCGCGCTCCGACCGCTCCCGGTCGCGCTCCGCCTCGGCCGCCGCTCGCTCCGCGCGCTCGCGCTCCTTCGCCGCCGCCCGCTCCGCGTCCAGCTCCGCCCGCTCCCGCTTCTGCCTGACGTCCTGCGCCTCAGCCCACCGCATGCACGCATCCAGCCGCCGCCGCTCCTCTGCCCCACCCCGAAGCGGTTCGAGGGTGCGGGACAACTCCTTGGCCCGGTCCGCGGAAACCCGCGGCTTCTTCGCCGCCTTCCGCCGTGCTTCCTGCGCGGTCTTGTCGTCCTCGTGCAGCCCTTCCGGGAACACCTGGCACATGCGCGCGACCTTCGCGCCGTCCTCGGTCGGCATGAGACGGCCGCGCTTCCCCTCGCCCGGCACCCGGATGAACGCACCCGACACCAGCAGTGCGACCCGCGCGGCGGAAACCCGGCGCCCCTCGCCCTCACGCCTGCGCACGATCCCGGACGTGTCGGCGGCCAGGTTCCCGGCGACCACGGCCGCCATGACCTCAGCCACACCAGCCGACCAGTTCAACCGGGGCAGCTCATGGCGCGCCATGTACCGATCGTGTTCCCACGCCTGCCGCTCCCTGCGGGTCTGCTCCGGCGCATGCTGGGCGGGATCGGCCGGAACGGTCTGCTCGTACCAGGCCGCCATGTCGTCGCCGTCGCCCGCGTCGCTACCCTCGCCCCCTTCGCCGGCCGCCGGGTGCTCGGCAGCGACGCCACCGGCGGCCAACTCGGCCGCCGCCGCGTCCGCGATGATCCCGGCGCAGCGCGAAAGCTGCTCGCCGATGCCCGCCGTACCCGCGAAAGGCAGTTCGGGGGCCTCCCACACATGCCGGGCCAGGTCCACATACGCCACCCCCGCCAGCACCACCGCAGAGCACTTGTCCACGCCCAGCGACAGCGCCTGACAGACCAGGGTCTCCGCCTCGACCGTGTCAGGGTCCCCGGCCTTGACGTCGTACGTCTCGATCACCGTGTCTGGCTTGATCAGCCCGTGCAGCGCGGACAGGATCAGCACCGCGTCCCCCGGCTCGGCCATCGCCTCAGCAGCCGACAGGCACGCCCGGTGATACGTCCCCGTGTAGAGCTCACGCGCCGCCGCCCGCTGCACCCCCGGCGCCTTCTTCCTCGAGCACGGCACCACCAAGACCCGCGAACCGGGCAGCACCACCGCGCCCAAGGGCTGCGCGGATGGCTCGATGACCTCACACCACACACCGCCCCCGGCCACCTCCCGCCCGACCACGACACACCGCGCCCCCTGGCGGTCGATCCGCCGCACCCGGAACGCGGGGCCAAGCTCCGGCGCCTTGGCCAGCGCGACGCCGGACGCGGTGCGCTGCGTCTTGTACGCCCGCACCACCTGCCCCGGCCGCACCTCGTCCCAACCGGCGACCGTCCAGCCATCGGCCAGCACGGGGGAGCCCTCACGCTCACGGCGCGAAACCTCCGCGTCGACGGCCCGAGCGACCGTCCAGCGGTCGGCGACATCGGCCAGCGCCGCGGCCTGGTCAGCGTGCGCCCCCTGCCACGTGTCCACGCTCCCGACGGCCAGCCAGGGACGGTTACCCCGCCCGCCCCGCCAGATCTGCCCGGCCTCCTGGCCGTCGATGGTGACCGGCCGTCGGCCATCCGTCCCGACAGGCCCCACCACGGGGCCGCCCGCCATCTCCTGCGCACTCACGACCCGGTCACTCCGTCCCAGCGGGCCGAGAGACCCGCCAGAGCGCCCGTCAGCAAGTCGAAAGGGTCGCCTACCGGCTCACCCCCGCCGATGGACTCCAGCGCGGGCGCGGGCTGTGGGATGGGGGGCGCCGGGAACGCCACGGCCACCGGCCCCGGCTCGGCCGCACGCAAAGAGTCCGCGCTAGTCCCAACCGTCGGCTCCACCGGCCCCGGGGCGCGGGCCGCCTCGGCCTTGTCGGCGTCCTCCGCCGCACACTCGAACAGGTGGCGAACCTCCGTCGCGGCGCTCTCGGCCTCACCGGCCGCGCGCTCCATCCGCTCACACTCCGCCATGTAGTCGGCCAGGCGCCCCGCTTCCCGGTACGTCTCGGCCCCCGTGGCGTAGTGCGCCGCTTCGCGGTCGGCACAGTTCACCTCGTCCGAGGCCTCCTCGCAGAACCGGGCAGCGCTCCACACGTCCTCAGCCCGCGACCCGTCCGCGTCGGTGACGCGCCCCGTGCACTCCTGCGCCCGCTCCACATCGGCCCGCGCTCCGGCCACGGCCATAGCGACACGGGCACGCGCCGCCGTCAGCCGCTCCAAAGCCTGCGCCCATGCCTGCGCATCCTGCCCCGAGGCCTCACGCGCGGTGCGGGCCTCCGCCTGCCCGTTGGTACCCGCGGTGATTGCCTCCGCCCGCGCGCTCGAGCGTTCCTCGGCGTAGCGGGGCTCCCACTTCAGCGACCGCTGCAAGATCTGTACGCCCTCGTAGGTCTCCCGTGCTTCCAGGTAGGTCGCCCACTGGGCGGGGGCGTGCTCGGCGTACGTCGCCGGGTTCGAGTGGGCGGCGTGCGGGTACTGCGTCCATTCCGTCAGGTGCTTACGCTCGTTCAGCGTGTTGTAGCCCGTGGGCTGACGCCGCACCGCCTCGGCGTCCTTACGGAACCGCTCGATCACACGGGCCGCGCCGCGCTCGTGCACATCCCGCCCGTGCGCGAGGTCCTCGTCTGTCACGTGGTCAGCCACGGCCAGCGTGTACGCCAGCGCCGACGCTGCGACACGGTCACCGGCCGCCAAGGACGCACACGTGTACCGCGACGGGTGCGACGTCTGCCGCTCGTTATCCCGGGATTCCGACCATGTGTCAGCCTGCGCCACCATCGAAGCGTTGATGTCCCCGTGCTCGGCGAACCAGGCAACCCAATCCCGTGTGGAGTCCTCGAACATCTGCCGCACCCTGGCGTAACCGGCTGCCGTCGGCTCGATCTCCTCAGCCGCACACCGCTTTCGCCACGCCGTCTCTTCGGCCTCTAGCTCTGCTTGCCCCGCCTCCACCACGGGCGCGCCGAGTGCTTCCCGCTCGGCCCGCGCCATGGCCCCCGTGATGTGCTTCCGTAGTTCCTCGACCTGAGTACCGGCCAGTACCACAGCCGGCCGCCACGGAGCGCACCCCCGTGCGTCCTCCGCGTTCGTCTCCACCATCCACGCGGCGGCAGCGTCCACAGCCTCACGGGCCATGCTCTCTGCGGTCTTGGCTTCCGAGTAGGCCGCCGCCGCGATGTCGACCGCCCGCCGCCCGACGGGGGTGGAGCTGTCCAGGGCGTTGAACGCGTCGCGGCACTCGGCCAGCATGTCGGACACCTTCGCGGCGGCGTCCGTCATCTGCCGCACCCACTCCGCGGCATCGCGGCCCCACACCGTCCGCCCCGTGCGCTCATGCTCACGGTTGGCGATACGCAGCGTCGTAACGTCGCCCAGGATGTCTCGGTATCCGGCGGACGACTGCGAACCCATGTATCCGCCGCCGTCTTCCTTCCATGCGGCGCGGTGCTCCCGCTCATTCAGTCCAGCACGGGCCAGCACGCCCGCCGACACGACCACGACGCGCACCCACACGCGGCCCGTCCACTCACGGCGCGCCGACACATCCCACCCACGCTCAGCCGCTGTGGCGTACACCTTCCGCGCGTTCGCGGGCATGCCCTCCAATACCGCCGCCGTCATGTCCGCCTCGGAGCGCTCCGCGTCCCGTTCCCGGGGGAGTGGAACCGGGCGGGGGGTGGCGACCCCTGGCACCGCGCCGCCGTCGCTCTCCCACGCGTCCACGCTGCCCGGGTCAGACACCCCTGTGGGCGTCGGGGCAGCGGCGGCAACCTCTGCGCGCTCCGCAGCATCGGCCGGCGCAGCCTCGGGGGTGTCGCTGTCCACTTCGGGCACGTCCAGCCCCGACCGGCGCGCCGACTCGTACAGCCACTCCGCCGCACGCTCCGCACGCTCCGCCGCACTGCGCACCCCCCATACGCCGCCCGCTGCGTAAGCGCGCTCCGCCGCCCTTACCGCGGCGCGCCCCTCCTCGTGCACGTCGTACACACGGTCCTCGTCGCCGTCTGACAGGAGGTGGACGACCGGCGACCACACCGACCACACGGCGGCCAACCGGCAGCCGGCCGCGCGAGCCTGCTCGTGCGCCGCTTCGGCCTTCGCACGCTCCGCCTCACGCTCCGCCGCGATGTCCGCCGCAATCTGCGTCTTGGTGGCGTGTCCGTCCGCGTGCGCCTCGGCGTGCGTGCACACAGCCTCCGGGCGGTTTTCGATCGCCCATTCCGACAGGGCCGTTGCGATCTCCCCCCATAGGCCCGAGACGCGCGCCCCATCGGGCAGCGTCACGGCGTACGGGTCACCGGTCCGGATCCACTCCGCCCCGTTGTCCCCACTCTGCCCATAGGCAGACTCGCCGGTTTCGATAAGGTCGACACGCACCCCAGCGACTGACACACAACCCACAAGCGGACCACCCACCATGCGGACACACTCCGGGAACCGCTCCACAGCAGCACGCGCGTCCGCTTCCGTGACGTGCCCACGCAGCACAGCCGCGCGACCCTCGTACGAGCCATCCCAACCCGGGCGCGACCACACGCGCTCACCGGCCGGAACGTCAAGGCTGTAACCAGGCTCGACCGGCACGCCATCCGCCGTCGCGCACTCCGCGGCACCCTCCGCCGCCGCGTGCCCCGCCGGAACCTCGGCCCCTTGGGGGGCGGCAACGTCGTCCCCTTCGCCGATCACGGCGACCGGCGCCACGTCGGCCACGTCAACCGCCGCCGCAAGATCACCGCGCTGAACCTGTACGGCCGTCAGACGGACCGCTGTACGGTCCAGACCAGTCAGGTCCTCCGCAGCCTCAAACAGGGCATCAGAGATCACGCCGCACCGGTAGTCGTGCGCGTCCTCAGCGTCCGCCCACTCGTCCTCAGCATCAGAGTCCGCCCACGCAGCCTCACGCGCGCTTGCCTCAGCTTCCTTGACGCACTCCCCAAGTTCCTTCGCGAACTCCACGCACTCACGCGCGGCGTACTCGCAATCTTCGGGGAGCGGCAGCAATCCCCAAGCACGCTCGAAAGCTTCGCTGAACGTGTGCATAAGGTCGTCACACACGCGCCGAGCCTCGGCAAGGGTCTCCCGCGCGGATTCCGCCTCAGACTCCGCAGTGTCCGCCGCCACCTCCGCAGCGTCCGCCGCCTCTACCTCCGGCAGGTCCTCGCGACCGGCCGCAACCCACACACCGAACGCGCGCCGGTACTCCGCCGTGCCCGGAGTGCGCCCCCACATGGCCGCTTCCAGTCGGGACAGTTCCGCAGCGTGCACCGTTTCCGCGACGTCCGCCACACCATGCGCCAGCTCCGCCGACTCCCGCGCCGAGCGAGCGCACTCGTCCGCCCGCTTCACCGCATCCTCAACGGCCTTGACCCGCTTCACCGCGCGGTCATGCGCGCGGGTGGCCTTGTCTCTCGCCGCGTACGCCGTACGTCGGTCCTCTTCAGTCAACACCGGTCCGTTGTTGGCCTGGTACATACGGAGATCTCCGATCGGGGAAAGGGCAGGCTGCGCGGGAGGACGCTTAGGCGTAGGTGGGTGCGGGCGTGCGCCGAAACGGTGCGCTCATGCGCTCCCATGCGGCACGGACGGCCGTCCGTACGGACCGTCGGGCAGGGGTAGCCGGGGCGGCGGGAACGGTGGCCCCGGTAAGGGCAGCCACGTACCGGATCATGTTCCGGTAGCCGCCCGTTTCGTCGGCTCCGTATTCCTCCCGCACGTCGGCCATGACGGAGGAAAGTTCAGCGCGCAGTGCGGAAAGGTCCGCCATGACGTCGGCGTAGGTGCGCTCCGTCGTGTCCATCGCTGCTGTCCTCCGTGGCCGGTGTCGGGTGGTACGTCCATGACGCTAGCCCTGAATCGCGTACCTTACGCGATTCAGAACGTCATCTTTATCGATCCGTTACCAACGAGGGATGTGAGGGCCGAAACAGCGACGTGCCCCCGGCCGGTAGGGCCGGGGGCACGTCACCGAGTCGGACGCTGGCTATCAGGTGGTGAATCGCTCCGCGGGAACAACGGCAGCGATCAACGCCCCCCGCTTCGTTAGGAGAGCGGCGCACTGCTGTTCGCGCACATCCTGAATGATCTTCCCCATGGTGTGCTTCGCCTCAGTCAGAGTGAGTCGCTGCTCTCCGCCGGAAATCGCGCCGGTTTCGATCACGAACTGGGCGTACTGGGTCGCGCTGATGATGACGACAGCCGGCCGGGCGTTGCGGCTGATGTGCTGGGGGCGCCCATCGCTCGCAGACTTGATCCGCTGAGGGAAGTTGTGGTTGAGGTCGGTGGCGGTGATCCGGTCGCCAGCGGGGAGCGGTGTCGCACTCATACCGCATACGGTACGCGATTGAGCCGGGCAGGCCGTCGCCCGGCTACACGCGCGTAAGTAAGGCCCCGCGCCGTCCCAGACCCCCGAAACCGGGGGGTCAAAAAATGATGCGTCTGATGCGTCAATGCAGGTCGCAAGCGTCCCTGCGATGCGCCGAAGGCCGTCGCATCGACGCATCGCATGGCTTCCCGCAGCCGCATCTTGTCGCATCACGGCCAGGTCCTGACGCATCATGACGCGACGTTGGCGCATCGTTGCCGCATCAGCGGGCCCGGTTCGCCGTCCGGCGGGCGGGCTTGTCGGCGGGCAGTTCTGCAGGGTGGCGTCCGACTGGTTCAGCTGAGCAGAGGTCATCAGTTCGTCTCCTCGGCAGTGGCGTTAGCGGCGAGGAAAGCACCGGCCTCGGCAGCGGCCGCCTCGCTGGTGGCGTGCCCGGCGTCGTCAGACTTGGCGCTGGCGCCGTTGGCTCCCCGGGCGGTCCAGGCCCAGTTCCTGTTCTCCTGGTCGTAGATGACCCGGCCGGTTCCGCCGGCGGTCTCTATATCGACGGGGGCGGCGTCCTTGGGCGGGACGGCTCCGGGCCAGCGTTTGGTGGCGGCCTGGCGGCTGATCCCTGCAGCGGCGGCGAGCTGGGTGTAGCTCGCGCCGAGGATGCCCGCGGTGCGGGCCCAGCGTTCGCCGAGCTGCGGCATGAGCGGTTCGAGCTCCCGGAGGGCCCGGAGCATGGCCAGCTGCCACTCCGGGGTGCTCATGCACGTCGCCCAGCGGGGGTCGTCCTCAGCCAGGCCGCCGTACGGGACGCTGATCTTGTCCGCGAGTGTGGTCACCGCGTCGACCACAGCGTCGTGCAGGTCCTGGAGTTGGTCGGGCGTCGGGTCCCGGTACACATCAGCCATGCCGCAACCATAGTTGCGCGCAACCCAGGTTGCACTCTCTTCATGAGAGTTGGCATATGCCGGTTCGCCGACGTGGCAGCTGAGGCCGGGAGAGGGGGAGCCGCGTGACCGCCTCTCCACCCTCGCCGGACTGGTCTGGCTTGGGCTGCGTAGCCGAGTGCGAGAAGCAGTGAAGTGCCGCTCCCCTGTCGCCGCGTCCCAGTAAGGACAGTTTGGGCAGTGGCTCCAGGAGGATACGGGCGCACAGTGTGGCCAGTGCCCGCAGCAAGGTACGTGCCCGCAGTGTCAGCAGTGCTCACAGGATGGTCCGTGCTCACAGTGGGAGCAGTGGCTACAGGATGGTCCGTGCTCACAGTGGGAGCAGTGGCTACAGGGAGATCCGTACTCGCAGGGGAGGCAGTGCCTCCAGTAACGTCCCGGTCATGGCTATACAGATCATCCGATGGACGGAGGCCGCTGCATGACCTCAGCAGATGAGCAGCAGGCGGACGTGGTGGCTACTGAGGCGGCGAGGCCGACCGGTACAAAAACGATCCGAACCACGCTGGACCTCCCGGCCGACGTGAACCGTGCCTTGAGAAGATGGTGCGCTCTGGCCGCGGTTGAGGCAGACGTTGCCGCGGTACCCATGACGACAGCGCTACGGCTCCTGGTCGAGGTGCTCCTGGAGGGTGAGCCGCAGGACGAGCTGCTGCGCGATGCGGAATTGCAGCATCGGTTGCAGCGCGCCGTCATCCGCGGCGTCGCGCGCGTGCACGAACCAGACCGACACGCCGGGGCCTGACCGCGCTTCCCGGTCCAGGCCCCGCATCTCGGCGAGAGCACCGAGGCGGCAGTAGCCGTCGCGGATCGTCTTGAACCAGCCCAACGCAGTGGTGGGGCCCGGGGCCGCGGCGGCCCCGGGCCCCACCATTGCGAGGTCCCTGACGGAGAGTTCGGGCGGACGGTTACTCGTCTTTCCCGCCGCCGGGCTTCTTCGGTTCACGCGGCCCGTGAGTGGTGATCCCCTCGGTCATCCGGTTCGGCGGCTTCTGACCGTTGGCCCCCTTCCGGGCGCCGGCGTCCCCTGTGGTGCTGCTGGAGCTGCTGCCGGTCCGACCGCTGTGGGTGCTGATGCCGCGCTGTACTCCCTGGGCGGTGCTGGCGGTGGCGGCCGCGGACCGGCCGCCGAGGCCGACGGTACGGGCGCTCTGCCGGGCCACCTTCACCGCATCCCCCATTCCCGGCGCCCGGACGATGATGTAGATCGAGACGCCAAGCGCGATGACGGTGATGCCCAGACCGAGAGTGACGGCGCTGGTGTCTTCCGAGGTCTCCAGAGCGGCGGCCAGGCCGAGGGTGATGGCGATGACCGGCTCGATGAGGATCAGGGCGCCCATGAAGCCGGCCCAGCCCCTCACCTTGCCCCACAGGTCTTTGTCGACCAAGCCCGAGTAGACGATCACACCCAAGAGGGCTCCGACGTACAGGGCCAGCGCCCGGATGACGAGCAGCAGCCACAGTGCGCCGCACAGCGCGATGGTGGCGGCCGATACGACCAGGAGCATCAACGCGCCCCCGCCGACCTTCCCGGCCTGCAAGTCGGCACCGAGCTTGGTGAACGTTCCGCCCGGGTCGCCGCTGAACGCCCCGACCAGCGCGTCGGTGACTGCGCTGGTGGCGCCGATGACGGTGTACAAGATCAAAGGCGTGAATGCGGAGGCTGCGACGGCGATCCACAGCAGGCTGATGGCCTCTCCGAATGCGGTCGCCAGCGGCACGCCCCTCACGGCGCGCTTGACGACAGCAAGCAGCCACAGAATGAGCGTGAGGATGGTGGAGGCCGCGAACACGAGGGCGTACTGCTTCAGAAAGCCCTCGTTGGTGAAGTCGACCGCACGGTCGTCGGTGAGGACCTTGCCGAGCTGCTTGGCTGTCCAGTCGGCGGCGCGCGCGCATTCCTTGGCCAGGTTCATGAGCGGGTCGATGCTCTCGGGCGGCTGACCGCCTCCGCCACCGCCTTCGCTGCCCTGCTCGCAGGCCGTCTTGATACCGCCGGCCAGGTCCTTGCAGTCGTCAGGGTCAGGCGGAGCAGCTGGCAGCATCAGACCTCCCCCCAGGGCGTATACAGCTGTGGCGTGCACGTGGGTCCCTCCCCGTCCGTACGGTGTTGCAGTCAGTGCATAGTCTGGCGGGCGCGCCGCAGGTGGTGCGCCGCGGTGGTAGCGGATTGGCCAGCTTGGTGCAGTGCGCCAATCGCCTGATCAGTACGGGGTTCGCGGTGGCCCAACTCCCCGAGTGCGGCCGCCAGCTGCTGCGTGGCGGTGGCCATCGCTTCGGCGATCCGCGTGATGTCGTCGGTCGTGGTGGCGATGGTGTGGGTGTGGGGCCATTGGGCGCGGCCGGTGCGTACGTCGTTTGCGAGCCGGGTCAGGGCGTCGGCGGCGACGCGGGCGTGCTGGGCTGGATTCTGAGCCACCACGGGCCGGCTCCTTGGGGTTGCGTCACGTCAGGTCGGGATCGGTCGTGCAGGCGTCGCGTCTTGGTCTGAGTGGAGGCTTTGGCGCGCCATGGAGCGACGCTGCCACACCGGGGCGGTTCATGACAGAGCGCGCTGGATGTCTGCCAGCCGGTAGACGGCTGGGCGCTTGGGGTCCTCCTCGTGATTGAGCCGGGTGGATTGGATGTCCAGTTCGGCTTGGCGCAGGTGGGATTGCATGGTGCGGCCCACCATGAGGAGTCTGTTGGGCCGTCCGTTCCACTTGCCCCAGGTGGCCGGGTCGGCGGCCGCGAAATGATCGGCGAGCTGTGTGAGCGTCAGGTACTCGGGGTTGCCGTGCGCGGCGAACGCCTTCAGGAGCAGGCGGAGGATCTGAGGGGCGTCGCTCGGCAGGGTGGCGATGAGCGCCGGCGTCTCCAGCCGGGGCAGTCCGGCCGTCACCCGTTCGCGGGTGCGCCGGTCGGCTTCGGCCGGCGGCAGGGGCGAAACGTAGCGGAGCATCGGATGCCGGTGGCGGGGGGTGATGCAGTAGAAGCGGCCGGCGTCGGCAGGGAAGTCTTTTTCCGGGCTGGGCACCAGCAGGTGCGGGAGCCAGCCTTGAGAGATCGCGTCAGCCCGGCCGATCGTGACCGGAACGTCCGCAGCGCGGCAGGGCATCAGGATGCGGACGCCGAACGCGTCGGCGATGGCGTCGCCGAGGACTGGGCTGGTGGCGTCCTGGGTGAGGATCACGAGCGTGATCATGGCCTCGCGCCCGGTCCGCAGGATGTCAATCGCTGCTTCCTTCCCGCCGCTGGTGAGCATCGTGTATTCGTCGATCACCACGATGACCGCTGGGGCGTCGGGCGTCGGCTCCCACATGTCCTGGATGGGGGGCATGGAGGCGATGCGCTGTTTCACGCGTTCGAGAAGCGATTTGAGCGCTGCTTCCGCTTCTTCGGGGGTCCGCGCGGTCATGACGGCCATGGGGCCCAGGGCTTTCAGGCCACGTTTGACCGGGTCGATGTCCACGATGACCGCGTCGCGGCAGGCGGTGACGTACTCGGCGATGGCCTGCACCATCGCGGTTTTACCGCTGCCGGTGTCCCCCACGACGATCACGTGCTGCCCCGCGAGCACGACCGGGGTGGTCTCGCCCTCGATGGACAGGCCGAGGCTGACCGCCTGGGTGATGCTGCACGATGCCGGGGCCCGCTGCGGGTACGGCAGCGGCGCAGCGAACGGGTCGGACGTCAGGATCCGGAGGGTGATGTCCGCGCTGTCCTCGGCGCTGGTGAGCTGGGCAAGCAGGCGGTTCGGTCCGACGCGCAGGGTGGTGGCCACCGCGGGCAGGAGTCGGACCAGATCGCCGAGCGTGCCGCCCGACAGGATCAGGCGCACGGACCAGCCCCAGTCGGTTTCCGTGGGCACCACCACTTCGGCGATCTGTGCCCGTTCCTTGCGTAGCGCCAGGCGGACCGCTTCCTGTGTCCGTTTCGGGTCGCGGCCGGCTTCCCGGATGGGGAACGGTTCGGGCTCCGGCTCGGCGTCCTCTGCGAGCTCGGTGTGTGCGGGCGGAGCGGGTGGTACGAAAAGGAGCTTGGGGACGGGTGGCCGGCGGCGGGTGGGGCGGCGGCCCTGCGCCCACGCCAGCACGGTGAATACGGCGGTGGTCAGGGCGGTGACCACGAGGCCGGCGAGCGCGGAGATCCACCACAGGCCGACCCACAGCACGGGGAGTGCCACGATCCAGGCCGCGGCCGCGAGGTGGCGGCGGGAGCGGACCTGGCCCCGTCCGATCTGCAGCATGCCCGGGGTGACTTCGAGGTGGCGGAACTCCTCCTGCCCGATCTTGATCTGCAGTTGGGCCCACTGCATCATCCGGTACGAGATCATCGGGGAGGCGCCCATGCCGCCGAAGCCGTACCCGCCGTAGCCGTGGCCGCGGCTGCGCTTTTGTACCTGCATGCGCTGCATCTGCATGTAGGTCTGCTGCTTCTGCTGCTGCTTCAGCAGGGTGAGGTTCTGCTGTACCTCGGAGTTGACCCGCTGCCGCAGCTGCCGCCAAAGGCGGTACTGGTCGTTGAGGATCCTGTGCGCGATATGCGTGTCCGTCAGGTCCTCGGCCCGCCACCAGCGGCCCCACTCGGAGCGCAGATGGCGCAGTCCGTCGGCGATCCCGCCCCCGCCCGACATGCCGTGTCTCCTTGTTCTCAGATGCTGGTGGTGAGGATGTCGCCGACGGTGTTGCCGGACGTGCGGATCAGCCCCAGGGCCATGCCGACGAGGCCGGCCGAGGCGCCGAGGAAGACGCCGACCAGCGCGCCGCGGGCCACAGGTTCCTTGAGGTCGGCACGGCCCGACTTGATCAGCCCGGCGTAGAGCGCGAGCAGGCACAGTCCGGCGATCGCGCCGCTCACCCCGACCTTTTCGCCGCCGGTCAGGGACTTGTGCTCTCCTGCCTTGGCGACAGTCCCTGTGGCGCCCTCGAGGGCGTACTGCCCGAGGCCGTCACCGAGCGCCGCGGCCGCACCGCCCATCACGCCCAGGATCCCGCCGCCCAAAAACAGCAACGCAGCCAAAGCGACCCCGGCGAAAAAGTGGATCTTCGGGGTGGGGTCTCCGCCGCGCCACCGGCCAATTTGATAGAAGAGGATCACAAGGCCCAGGGCCACCGCGCCGATCCCGCCGGCGGCGGCTCCCACATCGTTCATGATCAGATCACGCTCCTGTCAGGAAATGGATCACGGCGCGCCCGATCAGGCGCGCGAGGGCGATGACAACAGACCACGCGAACACGGCCACGATCAGGCGCAGCAGGTAGCCGGTGTACTGGACGCGCCAGAAGCGCCCGATGAGCCGGCCGAGGCCCTGCAGCACGGCGCGGAACGCGTCCATCAGCACGCCGCCGAGCGCACCGCCGAGGGGGGTGACCATGACCAGGCCGAGCACCAGGAAAAACATCAGCGGCCAGCCCAGCAGCGCGAGCGGTCCGCCCTCGGCCAGGGAGCGCGCCATTGCCTCCGCGAGGCTGTCGTCGCCCCACGTCACCAGGGTCGCGATCAGGATCCCCGGCACGTTGTACTTCAGGCGCAGCCAGCGAATGTCCAGGCCGCGCTTTTGGGCCGCTGCGTGGGGGTTGGGCAGGTGGGCGGCCACGGTCTCGCTGATGGTGACGCCGATCTCCTGCCCGATCTCGTGTGCGGTGTGCAGCGTGGGGTCGGATATCGCCGGCGCCTCCACCCACTCGTTGCGCGCCTCGTCCCAGCGCCATTGCGGGTGACTTGCGGCGTGAGCAGGGTCGGCGCCAACGCCTCCGCTCGTACCTGGTGGGGGAGTTGTGGGGGGTGGAGGGGGTGGTGGGGGGCCGGGCGGCTGGGCGGGAAGCTGCCACCACTCCAGCTCTGGCTCTGGTCCCGCCCCTGGCTCTGGTTCTGGTTCTGGGGCGTCAGCGCCGGGAGCGGGAGGAAGTTCGGTCTCCTCAGCGCTCGCCCCGGTGCCCGTCTCGGGCCCGGGCTGCTCTGTGCGCGGGGCGGGCACTTCTGGCGGCAGCGGTTGGCGCACCGAGCCCGCTTCCGGCTCCGGGCCGTCGCCTATCTCCCCGTTGGCCATTCCGCCGCGCCTTCCCTCGCGTGAGGGCGTCCGCCGCCTTTGCAGCGTGCGGCGCCCGTTGTGTCGATCACCGGTAGCAATCTAAGCCGCACTCGCCGCGATGAGCACAGCGGCGTACCTGGTAACTCTTCTGTTTCTCCAGCGCATTGGACACTTCGAAGCACCAACCACCCAGTACCGGGGCGGTCGTGAACAAGCGGCTGGAAACAGGATGGATACGGACAGTCTTAGTCGGTGATCTTGGTCAGGATAGGTGGTGTCCGCTCCCCGCTCACTCGCGTCACCGAGATCACGGCATGACCCACCGGCAACTCGTTCGCGAGATCGCTCGCCGACCAGCGCTGGCGCTGCTCAGTACGCACGGTGACGCTCTCGCGCGTCACAGCCTTGCCGGTCGTCAGACGCCGCAGACCATGCATGACGCGGGTCATCGGCTCGTCCGGGCGGATCTCGTGATTGGTCACCGTCCGCGTCTCCACCCATTCCACGCCCCATGCCTCAGCAAAATGGGCACCGTCCCAGGGCGTCACACCAGCACACACCATGCGGCAGCCCACCGCTCCCACCAATGCGCCACGCAGGTGCTCGGGCACATCACTCAAGGAAGGCAGGGCGAGCATCACTCCGGCATGCGCAGAACGCAGGCGCTGGAGGCTTCGCAGAGACTGCGGGGTGACTGTCTGCGCGGCGTCGTCCAGCACCAGGAAGACGAACCGGTCCTGGGCCCGGCGGGCAGCTGCGCAGTGGGCGAACTGTGCGAGCACCAGGCGCGCGATGATGCGCGACGCCTCCGCGTGAGTGCGCTCCGGCAACTCGATACGGATACGCAGCGGGTGCTCGAGCGCCTGGAGCGAAAAGGGACGGTAGGCCTCCTCCCCCGGCCCAGGGACAGCCCCAGGGCGCGCAGCCCGCAGCTCGGGGGTGAAGAACCCGGTGAACGCCGGCCGGTCGAGGAGGGCGATGCGCTCGGCCAGCAGCGCGGTGATGCCTGCGGGCTGCGCGGCTTGACGCATGTACGCGTCCAGGTCCCTCACCTGGGCATCAAACCTGTCCTTCAGCAGCTGGGCGCGGAGCGCATCCAGCTGCGGGCGCGAGCCGTCCAGCAAGTCCCTCAGGTCCCGGACAGCGGGAAACCCTCCGTACGCTGCCCGGTAAGGGCCGAGCAGCTGCGCGAGCACTGTGGCGGCGCGCCGGCTGTCACCACCGGGCAGCAAGGTGATCTCATCACCCACCAGAGCTTCGGCGACCATCCCGGCAGCCTCGTCCGGGTCGACGGCGCCGCCATAGAGGTCCAGCCCGTGTGTCGAGTCCGGGCGGCCCGGGCGGATCACCACGTCGAACGCACCGTCCGGGACCAGCCCGGTGCCCGAAGCGGTGACGCTGACGACGGCCGCCTGCCCGGTGAGCGCCTGCAGGCACAGGGATTCCACCACGGGGCGCACCAGCCGGGGGGAGGCGACCGAGGGAGGGCCGACGGCGAGCACGGACATGCCCAGCAGGCCAGGATCAACGGCGAGGCCGACGCCCCGGTATTCGTAGGGGTTTCGCTCGCTCGTGGCGGCAATGCCGAGACGGACCTGGCGCAGCGTGAGGTCATGGTGAGCCGTGCGGGCCGGAAGGTCACGGGCGCCGGAGCCGTGGGGCCAGGCAGCCGCCCCGTGCTCCCGTACGGCCAGCGTGAACTCGGCCAGCCCCTCGGGGCGGCCCTGGACTGACTGCCACACCCGCGTAATCCGCGCGTAGTCGACGTCACTCATCCGGCCCGCCCGCGCCTCGTCCGCGAGCCGTTCGGCTGCCTCGCCTGCGCCGCCGGCCCGCAGATGGGGCCACGCGGCGGGGTCCTTGTCGGGTGGCGGCAGCGGCTGGTGCGGGGGGCTGGGCGGGGTACCGGGGGGCTGGCCCCGCCGCCGAGCCCATGCGATCACGCGGCGAGCGGCCTCCAGCCACCGGCCGAGACGCGCGAAAAACAGATAGACCGCACCCATGACCAGATACGTATAGACCTTGGCGAAGAAAATCCATGTGTCGCTGCCGTACCCGGAGCGGGGGACGATCGCGAGGTACGGCCACTGCCAGTACCAGCCGAGATACCCGTTCGCCAGCAGGCCCCACGTGATCCACGCGCCAAAGGCAGTCGCCACGACGCCGACAGCGATCTGACGGGTAGGGACCCGGTCAGGGTCCTCCGGTTCACGCGGCACATGACCGCACCGCCAAATACCCGGCCCGGCTTCAGGGCGGGGGATCCGCAGCCAGCCCACCAGCGGCGCATCGGGCGCCTGATCCGGTCGAGGCGGCGTCCCGGATGCGGCCGCCGGCTGCCCCGCGAGTCTCGGCGGCGGTACTGCGGCTGCACCATGCTGCCGCGGGTCATCTGGCTGTGCTGGTCCCCGGGTCCCCTCCACGCTCCGCTTCTCCCCTAAGCCGATCCATGCCTTCGTCCGAACCGCTAAACCTACCGGCCGGATACCAGCCAGTTGCAACCATTTCGGATCGGTCGTGGGTACGCCAGATCGGCGATGGGCGAGAGGGCGGGCCTCCGGCCGCTCGCTGGGAGTCACCAGTCGGTGCCATCAGCGGATCCAAAGTTCATGACATGTTCTACCAAGCTCGGCGATGCATGGTTTTTCCACTGCAGAAGCGGCTAATAGGGCGGCTCGGTTCCCTTTTGCCGTTCGACCCGCATCACCTTTCGAGAGATGACAAGGGGAGTCACATGCGCAAGAAGATTCCCGCGCTGGCCGTGGCCGGAGGCGCCGCCCTGGCCCTCACGGCCCCCCTGGCTACCACTGCCCAGGCGGCCCCGGCCAGCAGCATCACCCGCACGAGCGCCTGCGCCAAGTTCACCGGCGACTACACCTACTGGAGCGACGGCAACGGCTGGTACAGCTACAGCCTGACCGGCCACGTCACGCGCACCTGCTCGGGCAGCGGATGGCACCAGCTCGTCGTAACCGGCGACGGAAAGGACATCGGCTCCTACAGGAGGACGTGCAGTGACCTCCTGAGCAAAGGCGAGTCGATGTCAATCTCGGCTCAGGACAGCAGCGTCAAGAACATCCGCATCGCGCTCTACGACCTCTGACAGACCCTCTGCACAGCCGCGCCGCACCACCCGTGCGGCGCGGCTGGCTGCGCCCGCTGTCAGCCGCGCTCGGCAGAATTGACACGGGCTTCGGGCAGCTGCGGGGAAGTCGATGTGGCCAGCGGCCCCGGGCGGCCGCGCCACCTGGCAGAACGGGATGGCGGAGCCCGGAACGTAGTGTGGCGCTGGGTCGGGGCCCACGCCATTTTCCGCGGCCCGTGGCAGGGGAGCGTCTGAGAACGACGAAGGGCCGGCCCTCAATGGGAACCGGGCCCGTGCCACGGCCTCCGTGGTGGAGGCCGGCCGTTTCACTCGGGCTTCGGCAGTTTGATGGCGACGGTCCTGTCCATCTGCTGGAGAGTCGACCCGATCGCCTGGATCAGCGGGGTGGCGATGTCGGGCTGCGCTACGGCCGCTCAATCACGGCCATGTCCCATCCGGCGTAGCTGCTTCGCCTGTTCAACACCGTCGCTGTGTGACGTGACACGCTTGAGCTGCTCCTCGTCAGTCATGGCGACGGCGCGGGCTTTCAGATCTCCGATGAGTTTTACGGCTACCCCGCGCAGTTCTTCGCTCATGACGACGAAGTGGACAAGGTGCTGGAGGGCCGCGAGCTCCCCGGCACGGGCCGGAATGGAGACGACTGTGTCCTCCGTGAGCACTGCGTCGATGGCCAGGCGTTCCGCAGTAGCGTTCCGGGCGCGGCGGAAGCGGTCGTCGAAGGAGCCCTTCCTGTGGAACGGGGCGAGCCGTTCAGCGAGGCCGTCGATGTCGTGACCCGGCTGTCGGTAGTAGGGGCGCTCCTCACTGCCAGCATTGCGGAAGTCCAGGAGGCCGGTGAGGAAGAAGCCGGCGACTTTCTCCGGCCCGGGTGTGAGGCCACCTCCCATCCAACGGGTGACCTCCTTGGCTTTGGGCTGTTCAGTGACCAGGCCCCAGCCGCTGCTGGTGTCCCACACAAAGTGCAGTTCCTGGGCGTCCTGGGGTGTCCCGTTGACTTGGGCGAGGACCTCGGGAGCGAAGTCGACGTATCCGCCGCCGTCGTCTTCGAGGGGTTCCATGTGCTCTGGCTGGCAGGAGCCGACATGCATCACTGGGTAGCCGTCGCGCAGCAGGAGTTCGGCGACGTCGGCCATGTAGTGGCCGGTGCGGTGGTAGATCGCCCGGTCGCGATCCGTGGGGATCGGTTCGCCCATGCGGAAGCGGCTCCTTCGGAGTCGGTGGTCATGTGTTGGCGGCCCGGCGGCTGTCGTGCCTGCCGATTCACGTGCCTGCGGGGCCCTCAATGTAGGGGAGGCCGACCGCTGCGAGCTTGGTCTGCAGGTTGATGTCGCTGGTCGCGGCGTACAGCTTGGAGCCGGGATGTCTGGACTGCAGCAGCAGCGCTGAGGCGATGAAGCGGTCGTCGGGGACGTCCAGGTCCAGCCATGTGGGGAGCCCGTCCGAGCGGGGTTCGATGTGCTCGAAGACGGCGTAGACGTCGCCCGCGACCCGTGCGCCCTTGCGGACGTCTCCGTTGTCGCGCATCGCCTTCAGCCTCCGGTCGGCCTTCCGTGCGGCCTCCCGGCGCTCGGGGCGGTTGTGGCTGCGCTTGAGGTCGTCGATCTCGCGCAGCACGACGGGCAGGAGGTGCACCATGTAGCGCGGGCTGTCGACGACGTCCTGGTAGACCGTGACGTCGGGGTCGTCCATCAAGGTGTTGGTGTCGACGACCACCCGCACGTACCAGTCGTCCTCCGGCAGCAGCTCGACGAGCTCACGCAGTGACGCCGCAGCCTCCCGCAGCCGCGTCACGGCTGCGGGGATGTCCTTAGGCGCGCGGTTCTTCACCCGGCCGTCGCGGACTAGTAGGACTCCGTTAGGTCTGTGTGTCGGTCTTGTTCAGGGGCACGCTGAGTGTGTGGATGCACATGAAGTGAATCGTGTTCGGGCGGTGTTGGCGTTATTCGTGGCGGATGTGTTTGCCTCGGTGCCGCGGAAGGACCAGCGGGCCAAGGGCGACTGCTACCTGCGGGGACTGATGATGGACGGTCGCCGCAAGTCGATCCAGGCCATGGCCTCGCGGCTGCCGGACGGCAACGAGCAGAACCTGCAGCAGTTCGTGAACCAGTCCACGTGGGATCCGGTGCCGGTGCGCCGGCAGATCGCCCAGCGGATGGTGCCGCAGATCGGCCCGGACGCCTGGGCGGTCGATGACGTGTCGTTCCCCAAGGACGGCAGGATGTCGGTCGGCGTCGCCCACCAGTACTGCGGTGCGCTGGGCAAGCAGGCCAACTGCCAGGTCGCGGTCAGCGTGCACGCCGTGTCCGATGCGGCCTCGTGCCCGCTGAACTGGCGGCTGTTCCTCCCCCAGGAATGGGCGGATGACACCGTCCGGCGCCATCGGACCGGCGTCCCCAAGGACGTCGGCCACCGGGAGAAATGGCGGCTGGCACTGGACGCCCTGGACGAACTGGCCGGATGGGGACTGGTGCCGCCGGTCGTGGTGGCGGATGCCGGCTACGGCCAGAACGCCGACTTCCGCGCCGGCCTGGCCGAACGGGCACACGCGTACGTGGTCGGCATCCGCGGCGATATCACCGTCCAGCCGCACGATGCGCACCCCGACGCCCCCGCCTGGTCCGGCACCGGCCGCCGGCCAGCTCCCCGCTACCGGCAGCCACCGGTGACGGTAGCGGAACTGGCCACGGCCGCCGACCGGGAAGCCTTCATGGAGGTGACCTGGCGGGAAGGCTCCCGCTCCCCGATGACCTCACGCTTCCTCGCGATGCGGGTCCGCCCGGCCGGGGTGCGCCCGCGTCGGCTGGCCCAGGCCGCCGCACGGGCCGAGCACGTCGAGTGGGACGGTGTCCTGCCCCAGGTGCGACTGCTGGCCGAATGGCCCGGCGGCGAGGACAAACCGACCCGGTTCTGGCTGTCCGACCTGCCCGACGACACCCCGATCCCGGAGCTCGTCCGCCTGGCGAAGATCCGCTGGCGCATCGAGCACGACTACCGCGAACTCAAGCACGGCCTGGGCCTGGACCACTTCGAAGGCCGCTCCTGGCCGGGCTGGCACCACCACGCCACCCTGGTCACCGCCGCCCACGCCTTCCTCACCGAACAACGGCTGGCCCCAAAAGCCGACACACCGGACTCACCCTCTACCAGACCCTCGACGCCCTCCAGGACCTGCTGAACTGCTGGACCGGCATCTGCACCACCTGCCACCAACCTCTGCCCACAACCCGGATCAGACACCAAACAGCAAGACCCGCAACGACCTAACGGAGTCCTACTAGCCAGTCCTCCAGCAACCGGATCGCATCGTCCATGCTGCTCTGTACCGCCGGCGTGGGGTGAGGGAAGAGAAGCCGGAACCGCGGCGCCCAGTCGCGTACCTGCCGCAGCAGTTCCATCCTGCTGGCTTCGGTCCCTGGAGTGCTCCGCGTCCAGGCCCATGGGTGACCGAGGACCTGGACGGCCCCAAGGTCCAACTGCCGCTTCCGCACCTGGGAGTTGTCCAGGATGGTGGCATAGGCGGTCTCGGTGTCCGCAAGCTCGGACAGCAGCTGGTCGACGTAGGTTGGGGGCGGCTGTTTTTTGGCCATGTCCCGATCATTCTCCACATCGCCGCCTGTTGGGCCACTGATGCGGTAATCGGGTCCATCCGCGGCGTGGGCGCTGCGAGGGCGGAGAGGCGGCGGTTCATGCCGGGTCACCCTGTAGAGCGCTTCCCGTTGGCTAACCGGCCATCTCGCCCGTAAGTGGCCGCGCCGCTCCGGGGTAGGTCGTGCAAATGCTGCGCTGATCGCATACCGAGCCAAGTCGGCTCCGATCAAAGTGACTTGCTGTTTCGCCGCTGACAACGGCGTGGGACGGAGTCTCCGTCGCGCATTCCGATTGGCACTCGTTCGTGCTGTCAGGCGCCGGTCGCCGCTGAATACCGGGCTTCCTGTCGATACTCTTCCTCCCGTGGGTTGGGCGTATCGACTTAAGGTTCTGACATGAGCAGAGTGCTGGCGGTATACAGCGAGAAGGGCGGCGTGGGCAAGAGCGCCCTGTCCGCAGGCCTAGTCGCAGCCGCGCGGAAGCGGAAGCTCGGTGTCATCGCGGGGGACCTCGATCCGCGAGGAACCTTCACCGCAGAGCTGGGCATTTCTGCCGACGAGGCGCCGGCGTTCTCCATGAACGACCTGCTGGCGCTGGATCCGCAGGGAGAGACCGGTCTGGCCGCCGATGCGTTTACTGAAGCAGGGAAGACCTGGTCCGGCGTGCAGGTCATCGCTGCGGAGCGGGCTCTCGCCAACCGGGAGACCGACAACGTGGCTGTCGGCCTCGAGTTCCGGCTGCGGCTGGGGCTGAAGGGTGTGGTCGGGCCCGACATGGTCGGCATTCTGGACCTGCCGCCCCGGGCAGGAGGGAAGCTGGTGACATCTGCTCTTGTAGCGGCCACCGACGTGCTCATCCCGGCGACACTGGATGAGGACGGCCGCATCGGCGCAGCAGAAGCCCTGAGCACGATCAAGCTCGTCAAGGATCTGGGCATGAACCCGGACCTGAAGGTGTTGGGAATCATCCCGTCGATAGTGCCGGGTGGCCGCAGCACGCTGAAGGACGCCATAGGGGGGTACCTGGCAGACACCTACGGATCCCTCTACCGGGACGACCTGGTGATCCCTCGCCACTCGGTGCGTCAGCAGACGCGTTTCGCGTGCGTGCCGATCACGGATGCGCCAGGGCGCGAGGCGCAGGCACTCACTGACGCATACGACCGGATTCTCACGGCATCAGGAGTGGAAGAGTGAGCGGCAACAAGCTGATCGCGGCAGGTACCAACCGGCTGAAGAAGGCCGCAGACTCGTCGGTCGACCCTGCGGTTCCGGCTGAGCTGCAGAAGCGCGCAGCGACGGCCGCCGCGAACCAGGACTCGGTCGATAGTCAGGAGCCCAGCGTCTTCGCTCGTGGGCGGGTCCTCAGCGCCGACGACATCACCGGCACTCCTGAGGAGCAGCTGGCCTACGTCACCGAGCGCCTGCACGAGATCGACCTCGCAGGCAAGCGCGCCGAGGACTTCGTCACCCTGAACAAGGCGGTACTGCTGGAGGTCGCCCAGGAGCGCGAGCTCCACCTGGTGGCCGGCCACACCAATTTCTCGGTGTGGGCGGCGGGCTTGCTCGACATTGAGCCGAAGTACGTGTTCGAGCTGCTGCAGGACGCGGTACGTATCCGGGCGATCAGTGAGCTGGGGCCCGATCTAGCACAGCATCTGACGCGTGCGTCGGCCCGCAAGGTCATGGCGGAGGTGATCAGCAGCCATGGCCTGGAGGCCGCTCAGGCCGTCATGACCGAGGGCCTGACTCAGGCTGCGGAGCAGGGCAAGAAGCGGCCGACCGCATCGCTGCTTGCCTCGATCGCTAAGGACCTGACCACGCCTTCCATTCCGGCACAGGAGTCAAGGTCAGAAATTTCTGACCCGCCGACGGTGCTACCGGCGCCCGCTGCGATCACGGCTCTGGAGAGGGCGGCCGCCTCGCTCAAGGAGCGTGTCTATGCGCGGCTGGCGCCCGCTGCGGTACAGGCCGCTCTGGAAGCCGATCCGGTCGCGACGCGCGAGCATCTGGAGCGCCTGGAGACCGAGGTACAGCGTGTCGTGAAGCGGCTCACCGCCGCTAGCCGCGCCGTTGCCGCAGCATCAGAGGAAGCCGTGGCCGCCTCCAGCTGAGAGCACCGGGGTTTCCCGAGCGCTCTCCTGGGCCGGGTATCTGCTCAAACTCGGTAAAGCCGAGGTCAGAAATTTCTGACGTCGGGAAGGGCCCCTGGTTCTCGCCGCAACCGCAATGCCCAGAAACCAAAAAGGCCCTGCCCTCGACATGCGCCGGGGACAGGGCTTCTCCGTGAGACGGCCAGCAAGAGGCGCCGAACGCGCCCCAACCATCACGAGATTGGGGCGGCGGAAACGAAAAAGGCCCCGCGCCCGGGATCCGAAGATCCGGGCGCGGGGCCTCGTGGTGATTGGTTGCTCTTCTAGAGCGGTTTGCCGTCGGTGTTGTACAGCTCACCGTCGGGGCCGCGGCGCGGCCCCATCTGTGCGCGGTCCTCAGCCTCGCGCTCCTGGTCGAGCATCGCCCGGTACTCCTGGCGCACGTAGGCGCGGGCGCCGCCGGCCACGTTCCACGCGGCGGAGTCGGGGCCGGCCGGTCCGGCGACGCCGTCCTGGTCGTGTTCCAGGTCCCACGTCAGGAAGTCGTGTGCGGCGCGTGCGGCCCAGGCACTGCCCTGGTCGACCAAGGCGGCGGGGACGTCGCCGAGGTGCCAGTTCACTTCTCGCTCGCGGGCGGCCCGGTCCAGCCATGCAGCCTTGCGGAGCAGGAGCAGGCGGTGGTCGATGCCCGGTACGGATGGGCCGGTCCCGGTGAGGGCGGCGGTCGCGCGCAGGTTGATGTCGTCGGCGAGTAACACCAGCTCGAATTCCTCCTCCGCCAGACCCGGCGCGCCGGCGTACGCGTCTGCGTAGTTCGGCGACGTGAAGTTCGGGGTCTCCCACACTGCCCACTCGACGCGGCACTGGTCGCAGGTAAAGGCGGAGACGTCGTCGCCGCCTCCCGGGCCGTGCACGCTGGCGGCTGTCAGTTCGGCGCCGTCGCACTGCGGACAGCGCAGCGACGGATCGGTCAGCGCCGCTCCTTCCCGAAATGTGCTGTGTCCGGTCAGGTGGGTGGTCTCCTTGCCTTGGGCGGTGCAGGTCAGCGGTCGGTACACCTGGTCCCAGGGGCCGAGGATCAGCTTCCGGGGGTATGGGGCAAGCCGGGTGAGTACAGCCCCGGTGTCGGGATGGACGAGCAGCAAACGAACGGTGCCGGCCTCTGCGTCCTGGTTGGGATAGAGGAGGGCCCGTTCAACGCCGGTGGGGACACGAACCGCGATGTCGCTGTCCTTGCTCCACGCCACCGGTCGTTTGCTGGCGGCGAGCATCCGCTTGAAAGCATCGACCACCGCATGGTCTCCGGGGTGCAGTTCGCCGGGGCCGTGGCCGCAGCGCCTCCACCGCGGCGCGCTGGGCGAGTCCTGCTCGGGCTTGTTGTCCATGTAAGGGGTCCTTCCTATGTGCGACCGGCAGCAGTGGGTGCGGGTTACCCGCAGTGCCCCGGTCGAGGTGCGATCCCGCACCCTCACGGCTCCGCTGACTCGCAGCCGGGCCGGGGCGTCGTACTGCAGACCGGACGGTTGACTGAGTGGGTCGACGGGCCCAGGCCGCGCGGCGCCCCGTGCAGGGGTTCAGCACGGGGCGCTTGGTGGGGGGCGCTCCTGGCGGGGCTCGGAGTAGCGATCAGCTCTCCGGTGAGCGCCGGCTGCGGGTGAACGTCTGTGTCGGGGGTGGACGAGGAGCAGGCGGAGGTGTCGCCCTCCTCTTCGCTATGGCTTCCAGCCGCGCCGGATGGCCTGGCCGATGGTCTCGCCACAGGGCGAGTCGTCGGTCTGAACCTCGGTGGGGTCGGCAATGCTGCGGTCGGCCCTCCAGCCACGGCGCATCGCCTCGCCGATGGTTTCGCCAGGGGCGGCGTCGTGGCGCCGGATGGATTCGCTGATGGTCTCGTCGGTCTTCTTCCGGCCGAACATTTGGTGTCCTCTCGATTGGGGCGCTCGGTCTTTCCGACGCCCGCCGGGTGCGGGGATTCCCTTGCTCTCGGTGGCGTCGTTCAGCTCGCTGTCGGGTCCGTGACGCGGCTCCATGTGGGCGCCGGTCCTCAGTCTCGTGTGACCGTTCGTCGCGCGTTGACCCCGAATCCCGCATGGGGACTGATCGTTCGAATCAAGTTCAGCGGCAAGGCGACAGCGGGTGGACCCTGGGCTACTGGGGACCCAGAACGAGAGTGAGAGCGGCGGCCACTGTGGAGTGAAGGGTGTCGCAGACCGGTATGCCGTGGCGGCGGGCGACGTAGATCAAATAGCGGTGCGCTCTGGGTTGGGGCAGTCGGGCGGGCAGCCGAGGACGGCCCTGCCGCTCGCTACGTCCAGGCCAAACTCGACGTTCGTCGTCATGCCGGGAAGGGTTCGCATGTCGCGGGGAATCCAGAAGAGGATCGCGCTCGCGGCGGCGCGGGCGGCGGTCTCCCAGTCGACCTGGTCCTCGTAGCGGTCGGCCCGCTTGCCGTCGCGGGACTCGGGGGTCAGGACGGTAAGCGGCTGCTCGTCGACCCACTGGGCGGCCAGGGCCTCGATGGCGGCGGGCCGCCAGGACGGGACCGAGGCGCTCTTGTCGGGGGTGGGGCCCGCCAGAAACACGGAGAGCCCGGCGGCGGGCAGGGTTTCGCGGGCCATGACGAGGTTGATGGTGCTCACGAGGAGGCTCCGTTCTGCGCGGCGGCGCGCGCGGCGTGCTGCGGGGTCCAGGGCAGGGGCAAGCCGTCGTCCGCCTGACGGAGCACGACGTGGACGTGCAAGTGGAAAACGCTCTGGGTCGCCTCGATGCCCTTCGAGGTGATGATGTTCGCGGCGGGGAGTTCGGCCATGAGCTCGGCGGCGCGGCGCATCACCGCAGCGGTGACCTCCGGGTCGATGCCGGCGTCCTGGACGTGGACGCGCGGCAGGACCACGACGTGCCCCTCGGCCACTCCGCCGCTGCGCGGGCGGATCGCGAGGGCGTCAGCCCATTCGCGGACGATGACGGCCGGGGCGGTGCCGGCCACGATGGCGCAGAAAGTGCAGGTCTTCATGTCAGGACTCCTTGGTCCAGTCAACAGCTCGGTGGCGATGCGGCGGGGGTCGGCGGGAGGTCGGCGTAGTCGGCGAGGTTGGCGAGCAGCTCGCGGGCGCCAGGCGTGGCCAGAACGACGTCCTGGATGCGAGGTCGAGGTCGTCCAAATCGAGGATGTCGCGGGCGGCAGCCGGGTCGCGTAGCCGCTCGCGTACGTCTTCGACGCGGTCAGCGACCGGGTTGCCACGCGGCGCGGCAGTGGTGAAAAGCGGACCGTCGGACGCCCGCTCGTACGGGCGCCCGACGGTTTGGGAGTCAGTGGGGGCGGCGGTGACGCGTGGCGAGCACGGTTGTGGTGAGGGCGGCACCCACGCCGATGGCCCGGTGGAGGGCCTGGTCAAGTTCCATCAGGGCGCTGCCGGGGCCGCTGATCTCGGCGTCGCCGCCGGGCTTGCGTACGACGGTGCAGTGCTCGACATAGCTGGTCTTTCCGAGCTTGTCGGCGAGCCAGAGCAGCGGCTTGCGGCGATCGATGATCAGGTGGGTGGCTGCGTTGATCGCGGCTCCAGTGAGCAGGGCGCGGGCTGGGACGCGGTAGCCGAGCGCGCGGGTGATCGCGACAGCGGAAGCCAGTTGACCGGCGGTGTATGACGCGACGTGCCGTGCGGCGCAGCGCCGCCCGAAGCTGGAGGCTGTCATGGTCGGCTCGCCTGCGCGGTCGGTGTCGTCTGCGACCTTGGTGCCGTCACGGTAGACCAGGTGGTCGCCGTAGGTCCCTTTGTGGGTGGCGTCGAAATCCCGCTGAGCCCAGTTGTCGAACGTGGGGTGCATTTCCCCGAAGACAGCCGTCAGGGCGCCAAACAGGGCGAGGCGGTCTGTGGTGGTGGGGCGGGCGTTCGTCATTGGGTGATCTTTCCTGTCGTGAGTCTGACCCGCCAGGCCCTGGCGGGTGGTTCTGGCGGCTGTTGCTGGACTGTCCGGGTCTCTCCCCCGTGGCGTGATGGGTGGATCGGGGAGCGCGTCAGGCCGCGTAGTCGGGCGTGTCACACACGGGGCACAGCGGGTCGTCGAGCAGCTTGCCGGTCTGGCCGGTGTAGACGTTCAGCAGGTCCTGGGCGCCGGTGACCCGAGCCCACAGCGCGCGGCCGCAGTCCGGGCAGGTGTCGGTCAGCTGGGCCTGCCAGTGGTGATCGAACGGCTCGCCGTCGTCCGACCAACGCGCTGCGACGGTTCGCCCGGCGACCGTGAAGGCGCCGCGGCTGTCCTCGCCGTCGGGGTCGAAGGCGAAGACCGTGGCGAGGTCCGGGCCGAAGGTGGCTCGGACGTCGGCAAAGGTGTCGAGGCCAGCAGCAGCGGAGCGCTCCAGGAGCAGCCGCATCAGGTCCAGACGGTCGGCGTCGTATGCCTGGTCAAAGCCCTCGCTCAGCAGCTGCTGCGTGCTGGGTACGCCCTGGTGCTGGTCCTCGATGACGTGCGCGGGGACCTGTAGGTTGTCGGGCCTGGCTGCCTGCCGCGCCTGGCAGACGGTCAGGGAAGTACGGGCCACGATCGCCACGGCGAGCAGCCCATGGCGGTGCGCGCGCTCGATCAGTCCGGCGCGATGGGCCCGTTCGGTGCTGGTGTTGTCGATGACCGTGGACAGGCCGTTGTCGAGGCGGCCGGCCAGTGCCGCGTCGAAGACGGCCAGCGCGGCCGGGGTCGCTGTCTGCGATCCAGCGTTGTCAGCAACCCGCGCCCGGCAGGCGTCCAGCGACAGGCGCCAGCTGCGCGGGAAGGCGGCGGCGATGCGGGTCTTCCCGCCGCCAGCGGCTCCAATGATCACGTACAGGGCAGGGTCCCGGAGCGGAAGGGTGAAGCGGTCGTCCATCAGCACTCCTTGGAGGTGAGGGTGAGCAGGCGGCCGATACAGACGGCGGTGTGTCCGGCGTGGAGGGCGCCTGGCGGCAGGTGGATGGTGCGGTACAGGTCGACCGCCCACGCGGCCGCGGGCAGGTCGACGGCGGCCGGGCGGGGTATCAGCCGGGGCGCCAGGGGCGTAGTCAGCAGGTAGAGCGCGAGGCGGCAGTCGTAGCCGGCTGCGGACTCGCTGCGGCCCTGGGGCGGTGTGGCTGCGGCCGCGTACTCCCACAGGGGCCGGGTCGCGGTGCCGGGCTCGGAGTGGCGGGTGGCCGGCCGGTGCAGGCCCCACGCGGGGTTGAGGTCGGGGTGGTCGGGGGCGGTGGTGGCGATGATCGCCGCGCGGCCGCCGCCCGGCATGGGCTGGGTGGTGTAGAGCAGGATGTACGCGCCCCAGCCGGGGGCGGCGCCTCCGCCGGTCCGGGCGAGTGTGACGCGGCCGCTACCGGTCAACGGCTCCTGTGCAGCGGCCCGTCCGGCGGCGCCCATGGTGCCCGGCGCGCGTCGGCGGCCGGTCGTACGTGCGGCGCTCACCGAGTCCCGTACCAGTGAGTGAGCTGGTAGGACTCGAGGATGGACAGTCCCAGCGTTTCCTGCTGTCCGTCCTCGTCCTCGGCCAGGAACCTGCCTCCAGCGCGACGGACCACGTACAGCTGCGGGGGGAGCTCGGGGTCGGCGTCCAACCGCAGGTTCCATTGCTGCCCGCCGGCAGCGAGGGTCCACGGATCGCCGGCGGCCACGGCCTGGCACACCATGCGCTCGGCCGTCTCGCGCGGCAGCAGGTCCTGGGTGGTCAGGTTCTGGATGCGTGTGTTGAGGAATTGCCCCGCGCGGTCAGGGCCGATGAGGTGGTTGAGGGTGATCGCGTGCGGATCAGGCATGATGGTGCCTCCTTCTCGCCCCGGTGATCGGGGCGGGTATGGGGCCCGGGGTGGCCGTGAGTGCAGCCACACGAGGCGGCCATCCCGGGCATGAGGAAGGCCCTGCCGTTTCTGGCAGGGCCCCACGTTTTGGGGATCCCCGATCAGGTCAGAGCGACGGAGAAGGCGCAGGTCTGGAAAGCGGCCGCACGCACGTCGTAGTCCGCGTCCGGGGTGGCGCAGCCGACGACGGCAAGGACCCGGCCGATCTTGAGTTCGTCGTCCTTGCGGCCGTTCGTGACCTCGTCGCGGAAGTGGACGACTGCGGTTCCGCTCTTGTCGGCAATCGTCACCCTGCAGTACCCGTTGTGCCGGGTGCAGTCCACGCTGGTGATCAAGCCCTGAAGGTGCACCAGAGCTCCCTCCGGCACGAGCTGCAGAGCCGAGACGATGTCAGCGGAAGGCGCCGGCGCGGCCGGGAAGCGCTGCGGCAGTAGGGCCTGGTCGGCCTTGATGACGGCGGGCTGCTTCACGTGGGGCTCCCGTCGAGCGGGCTGGTGAGTCATCGGGCATTCCTTCGTTCATGGCGGATGAGGTAGAGCAGCTGGCGGGCCGGTGGGACAGGCCCAGGCGCCGAGCATCGGGCTGGCGGCGAAGACCGCGGGGGTGGCCCTGTACTGGTCGTGGCGGAACACCGCAACCGCCCCGGCCGAGAAGGGCCGGGGCGGCACGGAGGAACGCCGCGCCCTCAGGCAGGCGGTCAGAACCGGGCGGCGGCCATCACGGCCTCGAAGGTGGGGCCTCGCTGGCCTTCACCCATTCGCCGTCGGTGATGAGGCGCCCGCTGCCGCTGGGGGCCTTGGCATCGGCGTAGAAGGGGCGCAGGACGGGGACGCCGCCGCGCCAGCCGTCGTAGTGCTGCCAGGTGATGCCCTGCGGGTCGTAGTAGCGGCCCTTCGGCACGTAGGCAGCGCGCAGGTCGAAGACCTCGCCTGTCTCGGGGTGGGGCCACTGCGTCCGGCCGATCTCGTCCTCCGGGATCGGCTGGCCGTTCTGGTCGATGCGCCGGTCCATCCACGAGACGGTGACCAGGTAGCCGGGGTGATCCCAGGTGTTCGGGGACGGTTGTCCGGGCGTGTAGTAGTCGACGTGGACGTCGCGGTCGGTGAGGGGCTGACGCCCGCGCAGTTCGGTGCGGATGAGGCGGGCGCGGCCGGCCTCGATGGGCTCCGTGTACGGGTCGCCCGCGCGGCCGGTGCCGCTGTAGTTCATCAGCCAGCCGCGCACCGACGTGTAGACGCGGCCGTCGCTGTCGGGCGCGTTCTCGCGGATCTGCCAGTCGGCGATCACTAACTGCACGTCGTCGGCGAAGTACAGGGTGCCGTGTTCGGTGTCGGCGATGTGGTGGTCGGGCGTGTTCCAGGACTTCATCTGGTTCTCCCTCAGTAAGCAGGGCCGTCGTAACGGACGCCGAAGATCCGGGCGTTGGGGTGTTCGCGCTGTGTGCTGGCGATGTCCTCCACCAGGGAGCTGAAGCTGTTGGTGGAGTTGAAGCTGAGCAGTTGACGAGTTCGGCGGTCGTACAACCGGTAGTGGATCTGTTCTGCAAGCGGCTGCTGCAGCGGCTTGCGTTCAGGTAGTTCCTGGCCGTTCCATCTGTCGGCCATGGGGATCTCCTTTGCTGGGTGTGAGCGGGGGCGTCCAGCCCGCCCGAGGGTCGGCCGGTCTCGGCGGCCGGCAGGTCGTGGTCCGCCGGGCCTCCTACGCGGCGCTGGTGCGGGGCCGCATCCTGATGCCCTGCCGTGGCGTGGTCGGCAGGGTTTCTCCTCCGGCTTGTCAGCGTGTGTCCCGGGCTGTCCGGTCCTCCGCGCCGCCCCGGCCCCGAGGCCGGGGCGGGTGGGGCAGCACGGAGATCCGCCAGTTCGGGTCTCTCAGAGGCCGCGTGTGTGGGCGTCGTCGGCGGCCAGTTCCAGCAGGCGCAGCGGGGTGCGGGGTCCGCCCCAGGCGTCGTTCCAGGTGGGCACGGATTCCGCGTCGGGAAAGCGCCGGTGGATGGCGTCCAGCAGGATCTCCAGGGCTTTCGTCTCGAGGTGCTGGTTGCCGCTGGCTTCTGCGTGGATGGAGCCGTAGAGGCACCTGGCACCGTTGGTGTTGACCATGGCGCCCGCGCACCATCCGTGGTTGGTCAGCCGCTGGTGGGCACGCTGGAGGAGGGACGCCACGGGTGTGGGGTACAGGTCGACCGGGGCTGTGGCGATGGCGTCGGGGATACGGACGATGTCGGCCAGGTCGATGGGGGTGGTGAGGATATGGGCGGTGTTCACGTCGACCGCCAGGGCGGCAGTCTCCAAACGAACGGTCATCTCCGCGTCGGCGGCTGCGAGCCGGGCCTCCAGGCCGAGAGCGTTCTGGGCCGGGGCAAGCTCGGCCCTGAACCGCTCCTGGTCGGTTGTGGCAGGGCGGGTGGCGATGTGCATGGGCTTGGGGTCCTCCCGGGGCAGCAGGAAGGCCCGGAGAGAGGGTCTCTCCGGGCCTTGAGGAGCTGTTTCTCAACCCACTGTCATGACTGCTGGTTGAGGTATTCGAGGGCACGCTGTAGCAGTGGGCGGTGCGCGGCGTAGAGGGTGCGCCCGGCCTCGGTGACCGCCGCATCGAGCTGGTCGAGGGAGCCGAACGGGTACCACGTGGCGTCGAGTGCGTCGTCGTCGGCGATGGCGGCCACCGTGGCGGGCAGCAGGTAGAGCGCGCTGGTGGACGCGACCCACGCGTGATCCGTGTTGCGCCAGTCGTCGACGACCTGGCGGCCGAGGATGACGGGCTGCTGGTCGGCGAGATCGACGCCGGTTTCCTCGCGCAGCTCGCGCCGCAGCGTGGCTGGCGCTGTCTCGCCCGGATCGGCCATGCCGCCCGGGATGGCTTCCTCCTCGATGTCGTCGCGGGTGATCAGCAGCACCCACCGCTGCTCACTGGTCCCGGCGACCACGATTGGGTCGGCGGCTTGGTTCTCGCCCCACTTGCCGAGGTTGCGCCCGGTGCGCCCGGTGCGACCGTGCGGGTGGAGCGGCCAGCCCCGTGCATCGAGGTCGAAGCTGATCAGGGCGTCCGCTTGGCGCTGTTCCCAGTCGAGCACCAGGTCCGCCGTGGCGGCGCGGTCGACCACCCAGTTGGGCACGTGCCGGGTCAACGCCGCCGGTCGCAGCTCGGGCGGCGTGATCTCCACCGGCGCGTACCCCGGCCAGCTCACCGACCAGCAGCGCCGATCCTCGGGCACGGTCAGGCCGGGGTGGTCGACCGGGGCGTAGCAGTCCGGGTCGAGGGCCACGGCGTCAGCGGTGTAGCGGGTCTCGTTCATGATTCCTTACCTTTCTCCTGGTCAGGCTGGCGGCTCATCTGGCAAAGGCCGGCGTCGTAGGTGCTGCGCGCAGTGCTTCGGGCGTGCGGGGTGCCGGTGAGGAGTGACGCGACGGTGCCCCACGCCATGCCGCCCAGATCCGGTACCGCGACAGTGAGGTACCGGACCTGGCGAGTCAGCTCCGCGTTGACGGCTGCGGCGGCGCGCAGGAGCTCGGCGCGCTGGGTCCCGGAAAGGGCTGCCAGTTCGGCCGTAGTGAGGCCAACCGGGCTGGGTTGGCACTGAGGTGGTGCGGGTCAGTTCTGACGGGGTGTGCCCCCGGAGGGGTGGTCTCCGGGGGCCTGGTTGTGGTGGCTAGTCCTCGAGGAAGGAATCCATCATCCGTCCGGCTTCGGCGAGCGCCGCGGATCCGGCTGTGCTGGCGGCGCCGCGTCGGCGGGACTTCTTGCCGCGCTTTCCCTTTCCGCTGGCCCGTGTTGCTCCCTCGTCCTCGTCCTCGTCCTCGTCATCGCCGAACTCGCCGGGCTGAGGAGGCAGGGTCCAGTCGAACCACACGCCACGCTTTTCCAGCTCACGGATTTCGTGGTCGGTGAGGTGGGCGACCAGGTCAGGAAACAGGTGGTCGATCCCCATGCCGGGCACGAACACCTGGAGGGTGCGCAGGCGGGGCGCCTCGTTGCCTTCGATGATCCAGCCGACGCCACCGGTGTTCGGGTCTGCCGGCGGCTCCGCCTCGCCCTTCATGATGCGGTCGAAACGGCCGGTCGACTTCGTGGCAGTGAACGTGCGCGGCAGCGGCTCGGGGATCTTGTCCCTCGGGAACCCGAGAGCCTTGAACTCTTCGACGAGCCGGCCGGGAGGCGTGCGCAGCAGCACCGGGATGGAGTTTTCCCGGATGTTCTCCGCCATCAAGCGGGTGAAGCCGTCCTGTACTTCGGCGGACTGGGCGCCGGGGCCGAGGCCGATGGCGTACTTGCGGCCCTTGACTGTGGCCTGCTCGGCGAGGTTGGTGATCTCCGCCCCGTAGAGGGGGTGCCGTGTCGCGGTCAGGTACTCGTCCAGCAGGGCCTTCAGCGGCAGGTACGGGCAGCCCTCGGCGTCGGGGCTCCAGTCGTGGTAGCCGCCGTCGGCCCACTGCATCTCGCCGCGGATGTCCATCAGCGCGATGAGGGCCCGCAGTAGGCGGACCATGAACAGTGCCCCGTATCCGAGGCGGGAGACGTGTTCGGCCAGGCGCCGTGTTTTCCCGTCGGGGGACTCGGCGGCGACCATGACGATCGCGCCCCAGTTCGCGTAGGCAGCGGCCGCCGCTCCGATCAGCTCTGTCTTGCCGCCTCCTGATGGGGCGATGTACATGTCGTGCGCGGCGCCGCGTGGGGTGTAGACGCGGTTGCGTGCGGGCTGGCCGTTTTCCAGGAAGCCGATGACGTACCGGCCGTCGGGGCCCGGGGTCAGCAGTTCCCGGGTGGCCGGGTAGATCTTGGAGAGGGGGGAGACGTCCCATACCTGCACCATGACCTGGTCGCCGTCGTCGAAGAACTGCACCAGGTTGTCCTCGGGCTTGACGCTGAGGGCGGCGCACATGCCGGGAGTGCTCCACATCGGCTCGCCGCCGTCGGTGGTGCGCGCGATCCAGTAGGTGAAGCCTCGTTCCCGGTCGCGGCCCTTTCTGACGAACTTGGTGCCCGGGACGGGGCCCTTGGCGTGGCCGACTTTGAGGTCCCACCACTGGGCGTCGGTCATCTCCTTGCGCGGGCGGGCGGCGGCGTCCGGTGTGATGTGGACTTCCGTCCATCCGGGACCGGACGGGCGGCCCGGTGTGCGCTTGACGGGCAGGATCTCCACTTCTTCCGGCTCGACCTCGAAGGCGGCGGCCACGTCGACCTCGTTCAGGCCGGTGATGGGCCGTCCCTCTTCGGAGGCGCGCAGCATCATGGTGAAGTCGTGCGGCATGCCTTCGTGACGATGGGCGTGGACGACGATGGTCCGGCCCGGCATGCCTGCGCGTGCCCATAGGTGCCGCACGTCTTGGAGGAAGTTGTCCGCCTGGTCTGTGACCGGCTGGGGTGGTGTCTCGCGCGGGGTGGCAGCCACCAGTTGCGGGATCGCGACGCGGGCCGGCCGCCCGCGGCGGGATGTCTTGGACAGTGGGGAGAGCAGGCATCCGAGCATGGTCCATCCGCCGGCCATGAGGGCGTCCCAGCCCCAGCCGGTGGTCTCCATGGCGGCGATGTCGATGGCCAGGGCCGATACCAGCGGAGATAGCCGGACCAGGGCCCGGCCGATGTCGTGCCCGGCGCTGAAGACCAGCTTGGCGGCCCAGGCTGTAGCGGCGGCTCCTGCGGTCAGGATGAGGCCGTTGACCGTGCCGTCAGATGACGCATTGGGCGCTACGACCAGCACGGGGGCGGCCGCGACGTACCCCCAGCGCTCGAGGACGACGCTGCGCGGAGTGCGCCAGGCGATAACGGACACGGGGTGACCTCCTGAAAAATGGTGAGCAAAACAGGGAGGGCGGCCCGGGATCCCGGGCCGCCCTCGGTCGTGGTCCTGCTAGCTGTGCCGGTTGAATGCGCCGGGTTTCGGGGTGCGTTCTCGGCGCTGTGAGCGCACCTTGTGCAGCGGCTCGTACAGTCGCTGATGTGTCCGCTGAGTGGCGTCGGCCTTGCCGGCCAGCTTGGCGGCCATCTGGGTGAGCTTCTTCGCGTCCACTCCCGTGCCGCCCAGGGCGACGGAGACGGCGGATGCCAGTCCGACCGGCTTCTCGTCGAATTCGGTGGCAGCTGCCCGGGAGGCGACGCCCTTCGCATGGGTGGCGTTCGCGTCGATGCGCTTGGCCAGCTGTTCGAGGAGGATTTTGGACTGCTCCATGTCCGCAGCGAAGCCCTTCAGCCGCTGCTGGAGCCGGTCGTACTTGCTGGTGCCACCAGCTGGTTCCGGGGTGTTCTTCTTGGCGGGTTCGATCTCGCCCATGAGTGTTCCTCCTCAGTGGTGGCTCGCGGCCGAGGCCATGGCAAGCCCTGTCGCCTTCATGGCGTTTTCGTCTTCGCCGTAGTGCTTTTCGACCCACTCGTGAGCGGTGTGCGAGTAGTCGGCGGCCGTCTTGCAGCCCTGCGCGAAAGCAGCTGCCACGACAGCCATATCGGCGGCATCGGCAGCCATGTTGGCGACGTCATCGGTCACTTCATCGACGATGTTGTCGTCGGCGGCGAGTTCAGCGGACAGCACGCGCAGGTCACGGGCGATCTTGATCAGGGCTTCGGCCAGCTTCCCCGCGACGGTCCGGTCGTGGAGGGCCCGGATGAAGATCTCCTTCATGTCCTCCTTGAACTCGAAGGTGGTGATGGCAGCCCGGTGCTGGGCAGCCATCTTCGACTGACCGTGCCCACCCGGCGCAGGCCTCTGGCTGGCGGTGTCGGTCTGAGGCTGCGGGGCCACAGGGCCCGTCGCTTCGGGGCGGCCGGCGGGTGTTGTCACGGTGCTCTCCTGCGCGGTGGGTCGGGTGGTGCCGGGCCGCTCGGTGTGCGGCTCAGGGGCTCGCGGCAGGGCCCGCGGATCCACGATCTCGGCGTCCGGGTAGTCGGTGTCGTCCTCGGCGCGCGGCGGCGTCTTCTGGGTCTCGTGGCCGGGCCATTCAAAGGGCATGCCGACGTCGTCCGACCACACCGGTCCGGTCGGTTCCTCCGCCTTCGCTTCCCGCCTCGCCCTCCTCCGCTCTCGCTCCCGCTGCCGCTCCCAGAGACGGTGCAGTGGGTCGTACCGCCACCACCACGGGTCCTCGTCTTCGTCCTCTTCTTCGTCCTCCTTTCGGCCTTCCGGGCCGTCTTTGGGTGTGCCGGCGTCCGGCTCGGGGGCGTCCTTCGGCTTGCCCTTGCCGGTGCCTTCAGGGGGCTCTTCGGCGGCTTTGGGGTCTGTGTCCGGCTCGCTGGTCTTGGGGTCGTCTTTCGACTCGTCAGCGGCCCCCTCGGCGGCTTCCTTCGACTCGTCCGCCTTCGGCTTGTCCGCGTCTTCGGTGCCGGTGTCCTTGCCGTCCTCGCGGTCCTTCGTGTCCTTGTCCCCGGTTTCAGGCTTGTCCTCCGGCGTCTTCCCGGAGCTCTTTTCCTCGCCGTCTTCTCGGGCCTTCTCGGCCTCGCGGCGTTTGTCCCAGCGCCGCTGCACCTCCTCGGCCAGGGCCGCGCCCAGGGTGGTGCGGTCCGTACCGGCGGCGGCTGCGGCTTCTTTCGCCGCCCGCCTGGCGGCCTTGCGCTCGGCTCTCTTCGCGTCGCGTTCGGCCTTCTTCGCCTTCTTTTCGGCGTCGCGCTCGGTCTTGGCCTCGCGGCGGTCCTCCGACTTGGCGAGTTTCTGAGCACGGGCCTGGTCGCGGTCCTTGGTTCGGTCAGCGAGGCCGGCAGCGTGGCTGGCGCCGCGTCGTTCCAGACGCGCGGCCTGGCGGTTGGCGGCCCGTTCCTGACGGCCGCGTCCGCGCTCCGGCGCCGGGGAGGCGTTCGAGGCCGATGTGTCGCTGGAGCCGCTGGTTCCCTTCGATCCGCCCTTGCCACCCTTACCGGAGCCGGAGCCGTGAGAGCCATTCTGGTGGCCCTTGGAACCGCCACCGGGCCCCTTTCCCCCGGAAGCCCCGTTCCGGCCGTCAGGGGAACGTCCAGGCCCCTTCCCGCCGCCCTTGGGGGAGTTGACGCCCCCAGGGTTACGGCCGGAGTCCTTGCCGCGCCCGTTGCCGCCGGAGCCGTTCGGACCGGTTCCCCGGCCGCCGGCGCCGCGGCCGGACGCCCCGGAGCCGGACGGTGACGGCTTGCCGCGGCCCTTGTCCGCACCCATCCCGGAGGCCGAGGAATTCCCTGATTTCGCAGCCGCGGAATCACTTTTCCCCCTGGCTGCTGCCCGGTCGGCCTGCGCCTTCACACGGGCCTGGTGGAGCTTGTTGCGCTGCTCTTTCAGGGCCAGGTCGTGTTCCGTGCTTTTTTCGAGCTGTGCGACCTTCTGGGCGATTTCCGCTTCACGGAGCGGAATTTCAGCCTCGAGACGAGCCTTACCCACAGCAATCCGGTAATCGATCCAGTCTCCGAGTCGGTCAGCGAGAGAACGCGGCTGAACATATTCGCCTTCCGCGTCATCATCACATTCCTCGTCCGATTCTTGTTCTGGAGTTCCTTCCGACCGGAGTGCTGCCGCCGGGTCCGGAGCAGAGGGAATCGGCGGCAATTCCATTGTCGTCTCTTCCGGCGACTCCGGTGGCGTCTCAGGGGTGTCCTCCGGCGGGGGAATGGTGTCGGAGTAGGACGCCATCGGCGGCGGGACGTATGAGGAATCACCGCTCCAGGGGCCGCGGACCAGGGTCCCGCCATCGTTTTCGTCGGACACGGTGCACCTCCTTCCAGGTACTTGACAGATAGTGAGCCTCGCGTGCACGCGTGCACGGGCACGTGTGCACGCGTTACACGCGCGAGGCCCCGCCGGACTCCGGCGGGGCCTCGCTGGTGACGTTCAGTTACGCGGGGAGGTCTGCTGCAGGACCTGCTCGGCGTACCGCAGAAGGTCCTCCCAGAGGCGCTTGTCTCCCTCAGCTCGCCTCTCCATCGCCGCCTTGAACAGGCGGCACACGAGCCCGAATGCGCGATAGACATCGACGCGCCCGGCCCTGACTTCCTTAGCAATTCCAGCGCGAGTGTCGCGGAGCCAAAATTCCATGTGGCCCTGCTCGCCGCGAGATTCGCGGGCTTTGTGCTCTTCCTCTTCCCGCCAGGTCCGCTTATTTTCCGCGGAGCGTTCGACGCTGGTGAGGGGGCGCGTCACGCCGACTCCCTGCGCAGGTCCCGAATCGACGTAGGACCATTATAGCCCGGATTCTCACCCTCCGTGCCCTGCTGCTGCGGGGTTTCCGGGGCGGCCTGGAGCTGCGGGTTCTTCTTCTGCTGCCTCTCCAGCTCCCTTTCTCGGCGCTTTCCGGGCAGCTTCTTCACCTTGTCGGCGAAGGCGTTGCGCTTATAGGCGCTCTTTTCCAGCCCCTCGGTCAGGCCGTTGAGGTGCTTGAGTGCGTCCTTGAGGGCCTTTTCCACGGGCAGGGCGCGCAGCCGGGCGTGGTACCGGCGGTCGCCGTCCAGGTGCGTGCCCCGGCAGTGCAAGCGCGTCTCGATCGCGAACGTCTCCAGGTTCTTGCCGATGTCCAGGAGGGTCCGCTGGATATTGGCCAGGTAGCGGGCGGTCGCCTCGGGGCTCTGCGCCACATCGCGCAGAGGCGCGGGGGTCGGGTCGTTGCTGTTCATGTGAGAAGACCTCCAGGTCTCGGGGTTGAGGAGGGAAGGGAATCCGGGGTCCCCGAGGCTGTTGCGCGGGGCGGGTGGTACTCGGTTCGTGCCTGGCCCGCTGTCTCCGCTCGGGGCGGGGGTGCGGACGAGCGGCCTGCCGGCCGTGGCCGTCACCGGACCGCGCTCGGTGGGCGAGCGCGGTCCGGTGGCGACTATGAGCGGCAGGGCGTCGTGCGGGCGGTCCGGTCAGCGGACCGTGTGCTGCTTGAGGGCGACGGCGATCTGTCCGGCGCGGTCTGTGGCGATGGAGCCGCCCTCGGTCCGGACCGCCTTGGCGATGTTGGTCCGGTTCAGAGGCTCGTTCGCGGTCCGGAGCCGGTCCAGCGCGGTCCGCTCCAGGTCCGTGAGCGTGATGACCGTGCGGCCCGGACCGCCTGCCTCGCCCCGGTCCGGACCGTTTGCGCTGACCGGTGCCTCCTGGTCGGCCGGTCCAGTGCGGTCCACATCCTGGGGTCCGGGAGCGGCGCCGGTGGTCCGGACCGTCACCCCGCGTGTGGCCGCCGCGCTCTGGGTGGCAGCCACGGTCCGAGGTCCACGGTCCGGACCGGGCCCGGTCGGCAGGTCAGCGCTCTGCGGTCCGGCCGGACCGGCCTCCAGGGCGAGCGCCGGTCCGCCGGTCCGGTCCGTGGCTCCTGCGGTCCGGACCGGACCGTGGACCGCCTTCCGGTCGGCCGGACCGGACCGGACCGCGTACCCGCCGTGCTGGACCGGGCGGACCGGAGCGGGGCTTTCCAGCGGTCCGTGCCGGTCCGTGCGGGTCAAGGTGAGGACGGTGGGGATGGCGGCCGGTCCGTGATCGTCGGCCCCGACGCGGGGGACGACGACCCGGTGCAGGGCCAGGCCGGTCCGGACCGCCTTGCGGTCCGCGAGCTGTGCACCGGCTGCGGTCCAGGCCCGGTCCAGTGTGGTCAGGCGCGAGTCGGTGATCGCGAGGGACCAGGCGGTGAAGCTGTGGACCGGGTAGCGCAGCCAGCGGACCGCCCCGATGGAGGGCCGCGCCTTGGCGACCTTGCCGTCCTCACGGAGCTTGCGGCGGTGGATCAGCGAGGCATACAGCTCCCACAGCACCATGCCCACGATGCTCATGGCGGCGAACGCCACCGCCTTCGGGGTGAAGTGCCAGTAGGTGATCTGCTCCGTCCAGATCTCCTCCTTCGCGTCCCAGACCCGGCTCCCGGCCACAGGCTGCCCGGAGGCGTGCCAGAAGTTCATGACCGCCGCCCCGAGGGCGAAGATCCAGGTGGAGACCCGGTAGAGGGTTCCGGCGTCGCCGCTCTGGCGGGCCTGGTGGTACATCCAGCCCACGAACGCCGTCGACAGCTCCCAGGCGGCGGCGAACAGGATCGTGAACGGGACGACCCAGCCGAGGATGTCCTCGGCGAACCCGGCCTGGCCCGTCCACGCCACGGCCATCGGGGCGATGATCGGACCGATCACCATCAGGCGTTCCGCGTTGACCTTCACGAATTGCTTCACGCGGTCGGTCACGGACGGCTTCCCGGCGCGGGACGCGGCCCGCAGCTCACGGGCCTTGGCCCTGCGGGCCTCCTTCGCGTCCCTGCGCTCCCCTTTGGCCTGGAGCTTGAGGCGCTTGCGCTCCAGTGCCTGCTCGGTACGGTCGGTGGCGCGCTTCATCCGGGCGGCGGCTTCGGCCACCATGTCGTCGGCGGCCTTCAACGTGACGTCCGCGTCCGCTTCCCGCAGCCGGGCCTGCGCCAGGGCCTGCTCGGCTTCCTTGAGCTCCGCGTCCCGTTTGGTCCGGGCCGCGGCCAGGATTCGGTCGGCCTCCTCGCGGGCGGTGCGGGTCAGCCGCTCGGCGTCCTCGGCCGCCGTCGCCCGCAGCCGGCCCATGTCCTCCTTGGCGAGCGCGCGCGTACGAGCCGCATCCGCGCGGGACGCCTCCCGCTCGCGGGCGGCGTCCTCACGCAGCTCGGCGGCCGCCTTCTCCCCTTCGGTGCGCACCTGCGCGGCCTGGGCGACCGCACTCTCGCGCAGCCCGTCGGCCTCGCCTCGCGCCCGCTCCAGGAGCTGTTCGGCGTCGGTGGTGGCACGGGTGCGGGTCTGTGCCGCGGTGCGCTCCGCCGCCGTGAGCAGTTCGGTGCACGCGCTCTCCCCGTCGGCGAGGGCCTTCGCGGCGGCCTGAGCGGCCTCCGTGCGGATCTGCTCCGCCTGCGCGGCCGCCGTGGTGGCGACCTCGTCCGCCTGTCGGCGGGCGTCGGCGAGCAGCTGCTCCGCCGTCGCTTCGGCGGCGGAGCGGACCTGGTCAGCCGCGCCGGACGCCTTCGTCGTGACGGTGTCGGCCTCCGCGCGTGCGTCGGTGAGCAGCTGCTCCGCCGTCGTTTCGGCGGCGGCGCGGACCTGCTCCGCGTCGGCGGCCGCCGTGGTGGCGGCCTCCGTGCGGACCCGTTCGGCGTCCGTCGCGGCGACGGCCAGGAGGCGGGACTGCTCCGCGGTGGCAGCCTCGGTGATCGAGGTCGCCTCGGTGCGCGCGCCGTCCAGCAGCTCGGTGCGCGCGCTCTCCGCGTCGGCGAGGATCCGCGCGACGTCGTCGGCGGCCAGGTCCCGAAGGTCGGCGGCGTGGTCCGCGGCGTCGGCCACGACCGGGTCGGCCTCCTCGAACACCAGCGGCGCGGTGTCCTCGGGGGCGGCGGCCTGCGCGGGAACGGTGGCCGGCGCCTGTGCCTTGGTGCGCCCGTTGGCGCGGGGCTTCGCGGCCGCGGCGTTCTGGCGCCTGCGGCGGGTGGCGGTCTTGGGGGCCACGGTGTTGTCCTCTCTTACTTCCGGCGCCTCCGTGCAAGAGGTCACCGCGGTCGGCGTCGGGTCGGTAGGGTCGTGACCAGGCCCTCCGGGGCCCCGGCAGCTCAAATGCCGGGGACTCGGAGGGCCCTTGTGCTGGTGCGGTCAGTGCCTGGGGTCAGGCAGCCGCCGCTTCCTGGCTGGGCCCGTAGGTGCGGGCGAACCGGGCGCCCGCGGTCAGCAGAGTGGTGATGTCCGCCTGGGTGCGGTGCTGCCGCTCCGACCACGGCGTTGCGCGGGCGGAGTCCGATCCGGTGTGGGCCTGGATCAGCCGGTCCAGGACGTAGCTGGCCACGGAGGCGGTGTCCGTGTCGCCGTGCTCGCCGTCCTCGCCGACGTGGCGCAGCGCGGTGGACAGGGTCCACCGCGGATCGTTGTCGCTCTCGTCGCGGACGAACCGCAGCAGCGCCCGGACCATCGCCTTGACTGTCATGGAGTCGTCGTCGGCGAGGTCCGTGCCGCTCGACCAGTCCCGGTTGTAGCTGTGGACGCGGATCCAGCCGTCCTTGTCGAGCAGGGCGATGGTGGCCTCCAGGTGGCGGGCCACGGCCTCGCCGGAGGACTCCTCGCCGGACGGGCCGATCCACACCGGCAGGTAGGAGTCGGCGGTGATCTCCTGCGCCCTGTGCAGCGTGGCATCGGTGAACACGGCAGTGGGGGTGGTCGTCGTCTTGGGCATGCGCGCCTCATCTCAGGGTCGTTGGGTCCGGACTGTCCGGCTCCCCGTCACCGCCCGACCCGGCCGCCACGAGGTGGGCGGTCGGTGCGGGCGGATCAGGCAGCCGTCAGAGCGGTCAGGCCGCAGCGTTGCGAGCGCGCCGACGGGCGGCGCGGCGCTTCATGGCGCGGCGCTCGTCCTCGCTCAGGCCGCCCCAGACGCCGGATTCCTGGCCGGACTCCAGCGCCCACTGCAGGCACTGCTCCATCACCGGGCAGCGGCGGCAGACCGCTTTGGCTTCCTCGATCTGCAGCAGGGCCGGGCCGGTGTTGCCGATGGGGAAGAACAGCTCGGGGTCTTCCTCGCGGCATACGGCGTTGTGTCGCCAGTCCATGACGTCCTCCGTCGTGTCGTGTGGTGAAGATCGGATGCCGACCCGGGACCGGGTGGCAGGAGATGAGGAGCGGGCGCGCGGTGATCTCGGCCCATGTGAAGGGCTGACCTCCCGCGCGCCCGCTCCTCGAGGAGATTCGCTACGCAGCCGCGAGCGCGCGCACCTGGCAACGGACCTGCTTGCCGATCGGCGAGGGCGCGACGGTCCAGCCGGGCGCGAGCACGTCCAGCAGGTAGAGACCACGCCCGGACTCCGCCTCGGCGCTGTCCATCGCCGCCTCGCTACGGTCCAGCGGCAGATCGCCGCGGGAGTCGTGCACGGCGACCGTGATGCTGGCGTCGGTGACGTGTACCTCTACAAACAGCAGCGTGCCGTCGCCGCAGGCCTTCACCGCATTGCTGATCAGCTCGGAGACGACGAGCTCGGCGGCCTCGGCGGTCGCGCTGTCGGCCCCGTACTGCACCGGCACCGTGGCGGTCAGCTTCCGAACGGCGCTGAGAGCGTCATCCGAGGCCGCCATCTGGGCGACGAACCCGCGGGCGCGGTGACGCGGGAACAGCCCGCGCACGGGCGGGAGTTGCGGCCGCTCCTGGCGGTCCAGCCGGGCCCGGCGCAGCGCCTCCCTCGTGCTCGGGTCACTGTGGCCCGGGTGTGCTTCAAGAGTTGGGGGAGGTGTCATGATGGTGTGCAAGGTCGTGGTCCTCTCTTCCGTCGATGGGTGGATGGGTGAGCGACCGGCGAAGGCCCCGGGGTGCGATCCCGGGGCCTTCATCGTGGGGACGTCCTGCTGACCCCCTGTCGTCGCCGTCGTGCGACGGCGGCGACAGGCAGTGCAGGACTGCAGTCACGGCCCGAGGCCGTGTTCGGGACGCCGACCACGGCGAACGCGTTCCGGGGTCGGGTGGATGGCGTGCACGGGGTGGCCGGCGTCCCAGGCGAGCGCGGCCGCCAATGAGGCGGCCGCGAGCAAAGTGCAGGTGAGCGGATGAGCCAGTCCACAGGTCGCGACCGCCCGCGCGGCGCGGTACTGCGCGGCACGGGCGGCACGTATGCCGGACGGGATAACGATCACCGGCCGTCCTGGTCGACGGACTTGTCGACGCAAATCACAGGGAGGCTCCGGGAAGCCGGATGGGCAACTCGGGGTGCTCCTTCGCCGTCGGGGGCGGGGGCGGTGTCTGCTGGCCCTGGGGGCGGTCGGCTCGGTCGTGGTCCTGGGCTACGACGGCCAGGCGTGCGATGGTGTGATTCACAGGTTGCCTCTCGTCAGTGATGTGCCTGTGCGCGGCGTCCAGGGGGCCTAGCCCTGGGCGCCGCTTGTGTGTTGTGGAGTCGGATTCCGGCTCCTCTGGCTGCAGGATTGGAGTCCTGCAGCCAGAGGAGGCGGCGGGCCCACGGTGATCCCGCCCCGGTGGGGTGGGATCACCGTGGGCCCGCTACCACTGCTGATTGCCGAGTGTGTTGGCGACGTCGCGTCGACCTCCTCGGCCGCCGCAGCGGCGACGGCTTGCAGACAAGCAGTGGTGTCCGGCTGCCAGGCCCCTTCGCGTGATGGCGTCTGCGGCGGCGGCCTGGGCAGCACGGGCTATGGCGTCCAGTTCACTGCTGATCAGTCGTCGTCCTGCGGCTTGATCGGGTCGTCGTCTCCCTGCCCACACCAGTCAGCGGTGGGCACAGGGATGCTGACCCGGTAGCCCAGGGCAATGCAGGCCGGGCAGGTCCAGTAGGTGACGCCGAACCAGCCGCTGCACCGGTCGCACTGCTGCATCGGACCGTTTGCGGCGGGGAGCCAGGCGCGGGCAGCACCCACCACGCCCGTGCGGCCCGGCTGCGGGATGACCACGCGCAGCTCGGTGTCCGTCTCGTCCCGCATCGGACCCTGCTCGGTGTCCTCGCGGTCCACATCCTCAATCACCTCGTGTAAGGCGAGAGATGAGATCATGCTGTTCACAGGTGCCTCCTCATCAGGGGCCTGTTGAAGACAGCCCCGGAGGGTCAGAGCTCCGGGGTTGTCGTCTTTTGACTGCTCGGACGAGCAGCCACGACCCGCGACACCGGCTGTATCGGCGGGTGTCGGGGGCCGTGGCGGCTGGTACGGATTGGCGTCAGGCGGCCGCCGCGACCGCGGCGGGGCGGCGGCCGAACACGGCGGCCGGCGTCGGGATAGGCCCCGCTGCCACGATGCGCGGCAGCCTCTTCACGGCCACGGCCCGCGGCAGCACGGTCGGGCCCTTGTCGACGCGAACCTCATTCCCGTCAGGCACGGGCGAGAGATAGCGGCGCAGCACGATGCGCGCCTGTCGGGTCAACCAGTCCGGCAAGGCACTCGGGGCGTCGGTGATATCCACGCGACGCGAGTCGAGCGCGCCGGTCCAGGTCTCCCGGGCCAGATCCTCGGCTGCCCGCCAATCGGTGGCGGGCAGGCGGTTGGTGATGTAGCTGAGCAGCGCGTCCTGGTGGTCGATAAACAACTGCTCCGCTGACGAGTAGCGGCGGTCGGTACGGGGCGCGATCGTAGGCATGGGTCGATCTCCTTGACGTGGGTGATCGACAAAGGCCCCGGGATTCGGTGATCCCGGGGCCTTTATCGTGGGACGTCCTGCGTCCCCCTGCCGCCGCCGAACCCCGCAGATCAGCGGGCCGACGGCGATAGGTAGTGCAGGGATAGATCAGTTCGTTCGAGCTTGCTCATGGCGCAGACGATCCGTGCGTCGCACCGACGGCTCGACTCGGCGCCACTGGGCCGCGCGGAAGCGGGCGCGCGCGTCACTCTCCTGACGTTCGGTGCGCAGCTGCTCCCGCTCACGGGTCGCCTGCTGCTCCTGGGTCAGGGTCCAGGTGGCTCCGGTGTGGAGCTCTCGCAGCTCCAGCTCTCGGCCGACCTGGCATCGAGCCCCGTTGCGGCATACGTCGCAAGTGACCCGATGGGTGGCGACGGCCTGAACAGCGCGGACCCGCTCGGAGATCAGGGTGTGCTCGCCAGGCCGGTACCGGTCACGCAGCGCCCTGGCTGCGAAGCAGGAGTCGCCGCGTTGGCATGCTCGGCACCTCGCGCGGTGCTCAGTCAGCGCTTCACGGTGCCGGTCCTGCGCGGCAGCCTGCGGCTTCGGGGTAGCGCCCATCCGGCTGATCGGCGGTGGGGTCGTGGTTCGCGGCTTGCGGTTGACCCGGTTACTGCGGCGTCCGGTCACGGTGGCGTCGACCTCGGCGACCTTGCGGCTCCACTCGGCCAGGTCCACGTCGATGTCCACGCGGCGAGCGCTGCCGGGACACCGACGGCCATTCTTCCTGCGCTCGGTGCGCTCCAGGTGGTGGGCCCAGACCATGTTGCGGCGCAACGGGTGCCACTCGGAGCAGTCCGGGCACACGATGGATCGGCGTTCGCCCTCGCGGAGTTGGACGTTGGAGACGGGGAGTTCACTGATCTTTAGCGGAGGGCGCTTCATGTTGGGCTTCACGTGGTCTCCGTGACGACGGCTCGTGCAGGGGCATGTGGGTGCGATCTCCGCAGCTCAGGGACACAGGTGGGGCCCTGAGCGCGTGGACACCGCATCACAGTGCGGGGGTGGTGCTCCCGTTCGGTGAGGGATCTCGTGACCTGCTGGTCGTCACCTCGGACGCGAACGAGTTATCAAGTTGTAGCGCGCACTTGAACTACTCGAAGTAGATTGACTACTCAATGCGCAACGCGTCGATGCTGACACCCCGAGCGAGCACAGGTCAAGAGGGAAGACCTGATCGGGTAGATTGACTACTCATTGGTCACACCTGTAGACAGGTTCCATGGCAGTCAGCGGCAGGCCCCGAGCCCTCTATCAGCGCATCGCGGACAAGCTCCGCGCGGAAATCGCCGATGGCACGCTCGGGTCGGGCTCACGTCTGCCGACAGAAGCGGAGATCGCGGCCGAGTGGGACACCACCCGGTCAACCGCCGTTCAGGGCCTACGCGTGCTGGTGAACGAAGGGCTCATCGTCTCCGACCGCCCAAGGGGCTACTTCGTCCGCAGTCGCCGGGCGATGGTCTACAGACCACAAGCCGAGTTCCGGAAGCGGCCGCTGTCACCGGAACTCGACGCCTTCCTCACCGAGATGGCAGAGGATGGGCGCGAGGCTAGCCAACGCATCGAGGTCCAGGTCATCACCCCTCCCCGTGAGATCCGCGAGCGGCTTCGCCTGGGCGAAGGGGAACTCGTGGCCGTGCGGCGCCGTGTCCGCTTCGTGGACGGTGTGCCGTACAACACCAACGACTCGCACTTCCCGCTGTCCCTGGTTCATGACAGCGAGATCATGAACCCCGATGACATTGCTCGCGGCGCCAACACGGTGCTCGCCGAACTCGGCTACGAACAGACCCGCGCTTGGGACGAGATCCAAGTCCGTATGCCAACCCCCGAGGAGTCCGACCGCCTCCAACTGGGTCCCGGTACGCCAGTCGCAGTGCACCTCTGCATCGGCTACACCCAGGACGGCAAGCCGGTGCGCGCAGTCGTCAACGTTCTACCAGGCGACCGACACGTCATCGCCTTCGAGCGCAGTCGCCCCTCGCTCGGCGCCGATCCACTAATCCGTCAGGCCGTTGAAGGCGACATTCGCACCGTAACCGAACTCTGGGCACACGCTGCAGCCTGGCTTCGCGACCGTGGGATCGACCAATGGCAGTACCCGCCCCGCGCCGAACGCATCAAGGAGAACATCACCGCAGGCGAGTGCTGGATCGTAGAAGACGACGGCGTTCCCATCGCCACCATCACCGTCGACGCTCACGCCGACCCCGACTTCTGGACGCCCGAGGAGGCCGCTGAACCTGCCCTCTACGTGCACCGCATGGCCATACGCCGTGATGTCAGCGGACTGGAGCTTGGGTCCGCCATGCTCGACTGGGCCAGCCAGCGCGCCGCCGATCGAGGAGTCCAGTGGCTGCGTCTTGACGCCTGGAAGGGCAACAGCGGCCTAGCGACCTACTACAGCAGCCGCGATTTCACTCTTGTGCGAACGGTCGACAAAGCGGACCGCCGGAGTGGCGTTCTCTTCCAGCGGCCGGCCGGCCAAACCCGCAACGTCGGCCCGAAGCTGATAACTCGGGAGGGCTGATGAAGAACCAGCTTCCCCACGACACGGCCGCCCCTGGAAGCCCCAACGCCTCGTGGGGGAGTAGGGTGTCTCCGACGTTGATCAAAAAGTGGAGTGGCCCCGTCGACCGGCCTTGGACAAGCCGGGAGGGGCCACAGTGGCCGACGGATCTTGTGAGAGGGATCCGGTGGCCTGCCGACCACCCTTCAGCAACCGTTAGGTGATCGACATGGATCAGGGTACCCGTACCCTCTCCCAGACGCACCGCACCCCGCCGTGGTGCCAGCAGCCGCGTACGCGTGATCGCTGGCCCTTCGGCGGGGTGTTTGTGTTGCCCGTGGTCACCCCAGCGCACACCTCTGGCGTGGAGGGGGTTGGGATGATCTAGCTCTTCGGGGCGGCGCCCTTTCGGGACTTCGTTGCCGCCCCGGGTCGCTCCCGGTGATTGCCGTCACCAGGCCAGCGCCCTTCGCGTCTCCGTCGGCCTTGCCGGGCCTACGGAGGAATTGTTCGACCGGTTGCCGCCGTATCGAACGGTTCGATTTCAGGTTCCGGAGAGAACCAAGACCACCCAGCGGGGAGGCCCTTTTGTGCTTCCCGCGTGGCGGGAGGCAAGGAACATCTTGCACCACAACTTCACGGCTCGCCATCTTTGGCGGGCTCGCGTACGCCGGATTTACCGGCGTGACCGGCTGGAGCACCGGTCAATCGAGACGAACGTCACACTCGCTCGTGTGTCCGAGTGTCGCCCGAATGCCGGGCGGCACGCCTCTGGCCATGGCCGCGTCGTGCTGTCGTACAGCGCGCCGTGCCGCGCCCTGCTGCCTGTCGCCGTGTGCGCGGCGCGGCGGCCGCCGACGCGTCGGCTGGTTGTTCGGGCGGTTCGGTGAGTGCCACGGCGGTGGGTGCCGCTGCGGGTGGGCGGGGGTTGGGTCCGCGGCCGCGTCGACTGCGGTCAGTCCCGGCCTCCGGACAGGCGGGCGACGGCGGCGTGGATGAACCGCTGCGCCTTGGACGGCGGATGCGGTTGCGGTTGCTCGCCGCGGTCCAGGCGCTGCTGGCGGACCCGTCGCTGGTCGGGTTGAAGGATGCGCCGCGGCTAGCAGCGGTCGTGCTGTACGCGAAGTCGCGGGCGCCCAAGGGCAAGAAGAACGACCTCCAGACGTCGATCTGGGCTGCGGAGCTGGGGCGCTGGCTGGGAGTGGGCGAGTCGACAGTCCACCGCAACGTGCTGTCCCCGCTGCGGAAATCGGACGCCTTGCACACCCAGGTGGTGACGGACGCGAAGGGGCACCCGACCGGGCTGGACTGCCTAATCATGCCTCTGTGGAACGCCCGCAAGGGCGGGGGAGCGGCGCACCCTCTAGCGCTGTCGAAGGCCGAGTTGGCGACGTTGCTGCGCCTGATCGAGGCGCTGTTCGGGCCGGGCTGGGCGTCGAAGGACAAGGAGCCGATCCCGGCCGGGCTGCTGGCCGGCCGTACGGGTAAAGGCGCGGCGACGGACCGGCTCGGGCTGCTCCTGATGGTGCTGAACGCGCGCGCGTCGGGCTGGCTGCAGCTGTGCGGCGGCTCGGTGAAGAAACGGGAGGGGCGCGGGGCGGCGACGCTGGCGCGGCTGCTGGGCTGCTCGCCGTCCGGGGCTCGGAAGGTCTTGGCCCGGTTGACGGAGGCCGGTGTCGTGGCGCGGCAGCGGAAGGCGACGGCGACGCGGATGAACGGCCGCGGCCGGGTCATGCTGCTGCCGGTCGCCCGCGCGTACGGCCGGGTCCTGGCGTCTGTGGAGGCTGCTTCGGGCCCGGAGGCGGTGTTTTCGCAGCGTCCCGATGGTGCAGTCGGAGATCATGCCCCGGCCGACACCGCTGGTGCCCTTGGTGCAGCTGAGGTTCCGGGTGCTGAGGGTGCCGGGGGTGCGGAAGATCGGGAGCGTCCCGATGGTGCAGAGTTCCACGCAGACCACGCATCTGTGGTTCCTCTCATCGTCTCTCCGCAGCTCTCTGGTGGTTTTTCCGGCGAAGGCCGTGAGGGCAACGGCGGTCAGCCGAAGCGCGCGTGCGTGCGCGAGGGCCAGGCCGCCGATGGCGACGGCGCCGTCGCCACGGACGGGTTGTCGGTGGCAACGGTCGGCCCGCTGCGCGGGGAAAAGCCCACCAACTCCCCGGCCGATGAGCGAGACGAGCAACGTCCCGCCGAAGCTGGGGCCAGTACCCGACCGCGGGCCGTGGCAGGCGGAAAAGCACAGCAGCAGCGGAGGGTCGGCCTTCCGAAGGATCTTGATCTGCGGGTTGTCCTGACTCCGGTGGTGGGGCTGTGGGAGCAGCTGAACCGCTGGCAGCAGGACCAGATCGAGCGGTCGGCGTCGGTGGAGCTGGGGCGGCTGAAGAACTTGCTGATGCAGCCGGAGGCCGCGGCGCGATTGCTGGCCGACCGGCTCACCGACCGGCTGGAAGAGACCGGAGGTGAGGCCCTGGTCAGCAGCCCGTTCGGTTGGATCACCCGGCGGGGCCTGGTACAGCGACCGGCCTGCTCGGACGTGCGGTGTGACGACGGGATCCGCCTGGATACCGGCGGCGAGTGCGACAACTGCGGCAACGTGATTCACATCCGGCGCGCCCGGCGGGCCCGGATTGCGGCGGAGATCGACGCGCAGCTGCCCGGTCTCACTGATGGCGAGCGCCGTCAGGTCCTCGAGGACCGGCTCCGCAAGCACGCTGCGGTGGAGGCGGAGGACTTCGTGTGGCGCCGTGAGCAGGCCCGCGCGGCGCAGGCCAGCCGTGACGCAGCCCGTGCGGCGGCCCAGGAGCAGCGGGAGCGCGAGCGCGCGGCCGCGGTGGCCGCGGAAGTGGTCCGTCAGGCGCTGCCGTGTGAGGACTGCGGGCAGGAGCGGGCGGCCGGGCTGTGCGAGGCGTGCGGCTACCGGCGTCGGACCGAGGCTCTGATCGTGGAGGCTGGGCTGGTCGCGGCCACCTGGTCCGCGGCCTTGGACGACCCGGGCGCCGTCGCCGCCGTCACCGCCCACGTCCGCGCGTCGCTGGAGGCCGACATCGAGGCCGCCCGCGTGAAGTTCCTGGAGCTGCTGGACCCTGACGAACTGGAAACGAACCCGGTCGCAGCGGCTTCCGCGCTCCCCTTCGCCGCGCTCCAGGCGGTGGAGCAGGCGGCGCCGGAGTACCGGCGGTGCGCGCTGGCGATGCTCAGCCGGACCGAGGAAGCCGAAGCCGAGGCCCGCCGGGCATACGCGACCGAGCAGAACCGCCGCTGGTTTCGGGCCAACCCGAACGGCGCGGACGCCGTCGCCGCCGCAACCAAGGCCGCCGACACCGCCCGGGAGCGCGCCGCCCAGTACCTGCTCGAGGCGCGGCTGGAGCAGCTGCGCGGACAGGCCGCGGGCCACACCGAGGCGGTCGGCCCCGCGTCGTGGGCGGACCGGCTGCCCGAGCTCGCCGCCCGGCCCCTCGATGGCGACCCGGCCGGGGCGGTGATCGCATGAGCGCCGAGCTGAGCGGCGTCGACCTCGCGCGCCAGGCCTTGGTCGCGGCCCGGGAAGCGGCGAAGAAGAACGGCGGCCGCCGCCAGGAGAAGCCGAAGCGGTCCCGGGCGCGGGTGGTGCGGCGGGACGGCCGCGAGCCGCTCGGGATTGCCGCCGCGATCTCCCTGATGATGACCGAGCGCGGCATGGTCGCCCCAGCCGCCGGCGGCAGCGTCCTCGCCCGATGGGAGAGCATCCTCACCGCGGCGGCGCCTGAACTCGGCGGGCACGTCGAGGCGGTGAAGTTCGACGCGGACACCGGCCGCCTGGACGTCGTCCCCGCCGCCCCGGCCTACGGCACCAAGCTGCGCTGGAGCGCGCCGAAGCTGATCGCGGCAGCCAACGAGCAGGTCAAGGGCGCAGGAGTCCGCACCCTGCACGTCCTGCCGCCCGCCCCCGGTACGGTCGGCCACGCCTCGGAGGCCGCCGCCCCGGCCGGGCAGCCAGCTGCGCCCGCCGAGCCGGTGAAGGCGCGGGAGACGGCCTCGGACGGCTACCGGCGCGCACTCGAAGCCCACCGCGAGGCAGTGCCCGCCCGGCGCGTCGACCCGGCCATCGCGGAAGCGCTGGAGCGGCAGACCCGCGCGATGCGCGAGCTCAGTCGTCGGGCGTTCCCCGAGCCGGATGCCGTCTCGGACGATGGGTCGGCCCCGATCGAGGCAGTCCGTGCCCAACGCCGCCGCCAGGCCGCGGCCACCGAGGCTGCCGCTCTGCGCCAGGCCCGGGCCGAGCGCGCCCAGAAGTTGGGCGGCCCGGACATCGGGACTCAGGCACCAGGCGTGATCCGGCGTACGGCGTGAATGCGCACGGGCGGAGTCACTCGGCTGGAATGCGAGAAGTGCCGATGCCGCGGCTGCGTTGTCCTTTCCACTGGACTGAGGGTGTGTCTCTGACGGCTGGACGATATGACGTGGCCGGGCGAGGAATGGCGAGTACCCGTAGGGCCACCTGACGAGATGGCCGGCGAGACGTGACTTATTCGATCATGTGTGCGATGATCGGCAAGGTTTCAAAAACGGGCCCTCATTTCAGGTACGGTTCTTGAAACCTACTCAGGGGAGGGGCTGTGAACAGCGAACAGCCGTCGCGCTACGCGTCGGACCTCGCGCAGCTCGGTGTCAGCGCGGAACTCTTCAGCGAAGCCACCGACTATGCCGCCGAACAGGCACGCATGTGCAGTGAGTTCGACGCACCGTCCATGCCCGGTTCCATCTTCTGGAGCCGCGCGAACCGCTACCTAGCCGAGATCTTGACCGACAGGGAGAAGCATGACCCGCCGTGGAACTGGACGAAGCGCGACAGCATCCTGCGCGTCGTCCACCCCAGCGGGTCTCACGCCATCACCGCCATCAGCGCCCACGGCGGCGTAGCCGACCTGGATGCCAAGGTGCGGTCCAAGAACCCCAAGGGGCGCGCCATGGCGCACCTGGTGGAGAACAACGCGAAATTCGAAGCGCTGACCGGGCAGGGTGTCTTCTACTCAAGTGACGACATCGCGTTCGGCCGCGAGCTGGACGAAATTCCGCTGTGGTTCCTGCTCTACGGGAAGAACAAGGACGGCTCGCTGGCAGCAGAACTGTCCCTGCCCGTTAAAATGGACGGACAGTTCGTGAACGAGTGGAGCAAGCGAATCCCCGTGTTCACCAACAGGCCCGACCCGGGAATCAACATCGACCTCCTGGACAAGCCCGAAGAGAAAACCACCAACGTCAACGTGGCCCTCAAGGACCCAAAGAAAACAGCAGAAGACTCGTAGAGTCATTCACCCCAGGAGCTGAGGAAAGTGTTTACCCCCGAAAGGCTGGTACTCGCGCGCAAGCGGCGGCGTATGACCCTGGCCGCCCTCGCCCGCAAGGCTGACATCTCCGCTCAGAGCCTTACCGCCTTCGAGAACCACCGAAAGAATCCTTCGGCGGAAACACTTTCCTCGCTCGCCACCGCCCTCCGCTTCCCCATCTCCTTCTTCCACGCCGACCCGGCCCCTGACATGCCTCCCGGCGCCGTCAGCTTCCGTGCCCCGTCCAAGATGAGCGCCGCCGAGCGCGACAGCGCCCTCAGCTCAGGCTCCATCGCCGCCACCCTGAACACCTGGCTCGAGGAGCGCTTCTCTCTCCCCAAACCCGACGTCCCAGCCCTCCCCGAACTCACCCCAGAGCAAGCGGCTGAGCACGTCCGCGGGCTGTGGCGCCTCGGCGAAGCCCCTGCCCCCAACATGGTTCACCTCCTCGAAGCCCACGGCGTACGCGTCTTTTCCCTTGCTCCTGACTGCCTTGACGTTGACGCCTTCTCCACCACCCGCCATGGAACGCCCTACGTATTCCTGAACACCCGGAAGACCGGCGAACGAGGACGCTTCGACGCGGCCCACGAACTCGGGCACCTCGTCTTGCACAGCGGATACCAGTCCCCCCGCGGCCCCGAAGCCGAAGCCGCCGCCGACAGCTTCGCCTCCGCCTTCCTCATGCCCCGCTCCGGAATCCTTGCCCAACAGCTCAACAACGCCAGCGTAGAACGCATCCTCAGCGCCAAGCGCCGCTGGAAGGTCTCCGCAATGGCCTTGGCCTACCGACTGCGCACGATGAAGCTCCTCTCCGAATGGCGATTCCACCAGGCAGCAAAGCAGCTGGCCCAAATGGGCTACCGGAAGGGCGAACCGAACTCCGACCTCGTTCGTGAAAACAGCCAGCTGCTCGCCAAGGTCTTCGAAGCTCTTCGTGGCATCGGCATGACGCCGTCCGAGATCGCGGCCGAGATGAACATCGACCCCGAGGAACTGAACCACTTCGTCTTCGGCCTGATCCCCGTGGGCTTCCAGGGCGGCGGCGAGCTGACGGCGCCTGCCCGCCCAGCGCTGCGCGTCGTCACCTGACACCACTTGGCCCGGCCGTCGGATCGGCCGGCCACCTGACCCCGCGCCCCCGCCATCATCCCGGCGGGGGCGCAGCCGTGTGCTCGGGCACGTACTTACCCGAAACCCAGCAACCAATGCCAAATCGTCGACAGGATGGGGCCGGGGCACGGTCGCCGCCCCTTCCGCTGCTGAGGAGCTGCCATGTTCAACACCACACGACTGTCCGACGGCCTGCCGATCTTGGAGGAGGCGATGCAGCACTTAGAGGTGCAGGCGCTGCCGCCGGGGCAGCACGAGACGGCCGCTCGGTCTCTGGTGGCACGCCAGCGTCGTGAACAGCTCACTGACCGCCGTACCTGGGATGCCGGCGACCCTGCCCCGACCAAGAACGAGTGGGTTCGTGCTGTGCTCGATCAGTCGGGTGCTCTGTGGCGATCTATCCCGGGCAGCGATGTGTGGCGTGAGGTGCCCCGCATGGATCCAGGGAGGACTCCTGGCGCCCCGCTCGAGACCTTCGTGTGGTCCGAGTTGCTGGAGGAGTTGGGACCGGTGACGGAGCCGCCGGCCGCGTGGAGCCGCCAACGCGGTGAGGTGGTGGAAGTACTCCGTGGGGCGGTTGTCGAGCTGGACGACTTGCTGTTCCACACCGTCGGCGCCTACATGGTTGGCACCGAGATCCCGGACGGCCGCATGGGGGAACACGAGGACGATGACGACCTTCTCGACCACGCCACCATGTGGGCCGATCGTCTGGAGAACGCCGTCGAGAAGCTGCGCGCCGCGGCGAGCGCTGCCACGCTGCTCCACGATGAGGTGGTGACTGATCTGACGCAGGCATTGGCGTGTGTCGGCCTCGGTGACAGTCACGCGAAGCGTGGTCCCAATGGGGAGGTCAGCGTGCACCTGTCGCCGGAGAACGCGAATCGGCTCGGCGGCAGGCTGGGTATCAGCACTGACGTGCTGCCGATGAGCCTGCGGGATGTGGGGGTGAAGACCGTGGGTGGGTACAGCGCGGCTCACAGCACCACCGTGCATCTCACGGACGACGGTGGCCGTCTGCTGGTCAAGTTGCTGCACCGGGTGCCGTCCGACGGCAGTGAACCGGAGCAACTGGCCCCCTGACCCGCTTGCCCCGCCGCGATGGTGGCCCTGTGCTCCGGGGCCCGGTGGGCAACCACCCGGGTACTGGTCGTGTGAGGGTAGGTGCCGGCATGACACCTACTCACCCGTCGAATGGAGAACTGGTATGACCGCAGCAGGATCTGACCTGTACGCCCGTGCCGTGCCGATCTTCGGGAAGACGCACCTGGGTGGTGTCGCCTGGCCGTACGGGGTTGCCGACCCGGACCGCTCCCACTACCGCAAGGACGACAGCCCGGCCCGTTACAAGGAGGCGCTGCGGGACCGGCGCGCCGCGCAGCGGGTCGTGACGGAGTGGGCGGAGCGGTTCGGTCTGAAGCAGAGCGAGGCTGGCTGCTGCCCGGTGTGGCTCCAGCGCAGCGTGAGCCGTCGGTGTGTGCCGGAGCGTTGCACGCATTACGGCAATAGCGACCCTGACCGCAGGTGGCTGGACCACCTCACATCGTGGACCAAGGCCGGGAAGCCCGCAGTGCTCACGTCGGCGCCGTACCAGGTCAGCAAAGACGATGAGGCGCGCCTGGCCTGGTGGACGCAGGAGGACTCCCGGCTGTGCCTGGCCCGCGGCACGGGCTGGTACGGGTTCGACACCACGCAGATCGTCATGTGGCGGTCCGATCTGATCGCCACGGTCGATCCGGCGTAGCGCCCTATCGGGTCCGGCTCGGTGACGGTGCCGATGGCTGGGTTCCCCGTCGACGCCCTCGACGGGCTGCGCACCGTCCTCACGCTTTGGGGCTGGCCGGTGGCTGCTCTACCATCCGTTGGACGACGCGATGCGTTGAGCGCACCCTGGACTGATCACCACGGCCTGGCGCCGGCTGGCTATCGGGCGGTCCTTGCGGACCCCGTCGCCAAGTCAGTGTCGGTCCGCCTGGAGAATCCGCGGGGCCGACCTCTCACCTGACCCGGGGCGGCCCCGCGCCCACGTTCACCCCATCGTGGCGTTCCCCACCACAGCACCCTGGGCAACCCCACCCCATGACGACCAACGAGAACGCTGGCGACCGCTTGAGCGAGGCCCACACCGTGCAGGTGCTGAAGCTGCTGAAGGAGATCGCCGAACAGCTGCCGGACGATCTGGAGGGGCAGCAGCGGGCGTTCGACAGCACTCTGCGGTCCGCGTGGGTGGATGGCGAGGAGTGGGCGCTGGAGGTGGTGTCGAAGGCGACCAGGGGCGCGGTGGGCGGCGTTTGACCCTGGACGCGAGAGCGCCCCGGGCCGTGACATCCGGGGCAACCCAGGCTCTTCCGTTCCCCGTGGCGGGTGGCGCCCGATGTTCCCAGGTTCGGGTTCGGCCAAGGCGTCGTTGGTGGCGTCCAGGTACTGGTCGCGGTCCCGCGCGGTGCCCCACAGGTGCGATGCCCAGCGGCCGCGCTGGGACTGCCGCGTCCAGCCTCATGCTGGGCGTGATGCCGCATGCACCGCTCCCATCCGCAACGCCGATCCGGTCGACGGGGCGGTCCGGGACGCGGCAGACTCTGGACAGATGGAAGGGGCAGCATGAGCACACAGCCGATTCACCCGCACGAGCCCGACCGGGTGCCGCGTAACGCCGAGGGCATCGCGGCCACGCTCGACGGCGAGCGGCGGATGGAGTTCTACCGCGAGCTCCTGGCGGCCGCGCCGGAGGCCGCCGAGGCAGTCCTGCGCCGCTGGTGGTGCGAAGCCATGCTCGACACCGACCCGTCCGGTGGCCGGTTCGCCGAGGCCGCGCTGAACGGCACTCTGCCCACGAAGAACGTCGCGGCGGCCATCGCGCGCCGACAGGCAGCCGGGCTGCCTGTTGAGTGAGCCGGACGGCCAGGAGCCGGAAGGCTGGCCTTGTGAACTGTCCGAAGAGGTCGACGCGCTGCTGGCCGACTTATCTCTGCCGGGCGAGGTCTTCGGGGCAATCATCGCGGCGACAGTTCAGATCAACCAGACCCGGGGCATGGTGCCGGGAAGCACCGCCTCGGCGAAGTGGCCCCAGCAAAGACGAATGCCGCTCGGCCGGGACGGGGTACTCGGCGTCGCCGAGTACGTCATCGTTGCCAACGCCGACCCGCCGCACACCGTCCTCACCCGCATCCAGCTGTACTGATCGTCCCTTGGGCCCGTAGCCACACCTCGCGCAGCGCGTGGGGGCCTCGTCGCGGGCGGGGCGGCCGATGGTCGTACCGACCTTCCTGCTCCGGCCGCTGAGGAACGCGCGCCGCGCATGCGAGGGCCGCGGCGAACCGGCGCGGTCGCCGACCACACACCCAGTGCCCCACCTGCCACGACTGGCCCCTGTGTACCTGTGGTCACCGCTACGACCCCAGCGAAGGCAAGACCTGCAGGTGATCACCTATAGCTGCGCCCCACCCGCAGACGAGTGGAACCAGCCGCCGATCTGCTCGAAATCAGCCGCGTATCCGAACGGACGACGTGCCGCACCTCGTCGGCCAGCACGGTTGAACCAGCGGCCCGGCCGCACCGGACGGGCCAACTGGCCGGAGGGGAAGAGCGTGGGCAAACAGACGAAGTGCGGATCGACCGACACCAAGACGGGCAGGCCCTGCCAGAGGCCAGCCATGGTGGGCTACTCCCGCTGCCAGCGGCATCGCGGCGCATGGAACAAGCCGCAGGTGAAGAAGACAAAGAAGCGCTGAACGCGAAACGGTGTCCCCGGGCTGCCCGCAGCCGGGGACACCATGCCGACGTGGACCTGCTGCGACCCGCTTGGTTCGATGTGCGTACCACTAGGTCTGCCAGCACTTCCGGCTAGCGGGTGCGCGGGGGCGCCTGTATCTGATGAAGCGCCGACGGCCGCCGCACGCGGCGCCGGCTGGTGCGCGGCGAGCTCGGCCGGGCTCGCCGCGTACGGACGGTACGGCGCTCCACCGTACGGGTGGCAGGCCATAAGAAGGAGCTGGCCGAGGAGGAGATGGAGCAGGCCGACCGCGCCTGCGCCCGCCAGCTCCGAGACAAGGACGGCCTGTCGTGCCGCGAGATTGCAGCTGTGCTCGACGCTGAGGGCCTCCGTCTCAAGAGAGGGAGCCATGGCACCCGGAAACCGTCCGCCGGCTCAGTCAGACGTTGAGTCCGTCAGGGCTTGGCCACCGCTTGACCGCTGGTCCTCGAACATGTCCAGCTTCTTGCCGAACAGCGACTCCGCCTCTCCCGTGGCAAAGACGATCTTGCCGTACAGCGCGCACTGACAGATCAGAGAGTGGTCTGACTCCGACAGTTGAATCGCCCGTCGAGCCTCGGTCGGCTCAGTGAACCACTGCTTGATGCGCATGTAGTGGAAGCCCTCGGGACCGGTGTGGTCTCCGTAGACGATGTGACTGAGCCCTTTGAGGACCACCTCGTGGGAGAGCGCCTTCTTCGTTCCTGCGGGGTCGGAAAACGACACCTGCCAGGACCACTTTTGCCCTTCGCGGAGTTCCGCATCAGGAGGGAAGACACCGTCGAAGCCAGCGAGGTAGCCAGCGTTCGGACCGATTACGATGCTCTCCCACTCAGCATCGCCCAACCAAGGGGAAGCCGCCAGGAAGCCCTCCGCGACCTGACGAGTCTCGTCATCGGAAATCAGATGCTCTCCGCTCATTCCTTCTCCTCTGGCCTATGGTTCACCGCCCTATGAGCAAGGGCCCTTGCCTATCCTCGGTGATCGGACGTCCGCGTACTGTCCACTTCCACAACCGAACCCGAATCCCGGCCGATCGGTTGATGGGCAACGGAGAGGGGGCGCTCGAACCTCGGAGCCCCCTCTCCCTGATGTACCTGGTGCTACCACTCGAACGCGGGCGCGCCTCCAGACGATGAGCTTCTCCAGCACCTCAAGCAGCACCTGCTGCCTTCGCTCCGCCAGAAAGGGCCAACTCACCCAAGCGGGCACTGACAACAGAACGAAGAACAGCAACGGCACGAACCGATGTGCGACCCGACCGCCGCCCACGCCGTCCTCGCCCGCGGCGATGCGGCGGAGGCGTTCTTCATCGACCCGCTCACCGATATGCCCGTCCTGCGCACCCCCGACGACCGTGGCAAGTCGGCCTGGCGGTTCTACGCCCCGCTGTCCCTCCCGGCCAGCGGCGGAGGCGCGGAGCTCGCCTCGGTCGTGCTGCACCACACCGTGTGGCTCATCACCAGCGACGGGCAGGTCCACCCAGCGCCCTGCACGCCGACCGAGCACCTGTGGTGGGGCGACGGCTGGGGCGACCGGCCCAGCGAGGCCGCGACGGTCGTCAACGCGCTCCTGGAGGACGTCGGCGCCACCGTCAACCTGCGCGAACACTGGAAGGCCCCCAAGGGCCTGACTGCCCTGTTCAACGAGGAGCACAAGCACGGCGCCGAACTCACGCGCAGCACTCTCCTCCACGCCCGGATGACCCCGCCCTGTACCCGCTGAACACGCCTTCCTTCCGCCGGGCGACCACCTGACCGGCGCTACACGGTGTGGGCGAGGAAGTCCCGGACGGCGGGGACGCGCTGGTGCGTGCCGCAATTGGTCCGCAGGTCGGCGAGGATGCTGGTGCCCCGGGACGAGACGACGCCCTCAATGAGTGCAGGGGCTGCTCCGGTGTCGAACAGTGGATGGCGGTAGCGCTGATTCCGGGGCCGGTCGTCTCCCCAGCCTTCGCGCCTTGCTCGTCCCCCGTCGCTGAAGCGGTAGCTTCCGGCTCTCCGCGCCTCATCGGCCGCGGCCCCCTATGCCGAGCGATCGAACAGCCCGCGGGTGCGGGCCCCGAAGTGGAGATCACTTTGACCACCAACCTGTCCGACGCCGTCGAACTCCTCGGCGTCCCCGACCTCCACCTGGTGGAGACGGCACCGCCGGAACTCACGGACGCCCAAAGGGCCGCGATGAACCGCAGGTGGGAGGAGATGACCGCCGCCAACCCCACGCTCTTCGACGGGCCGGTGGTGGTGTGCACCAAAGTGGAGTGGAAGGACCCAGGGACGATGGTCCTGTCGTGGTGCCGCGCCACGTACCGGCTCCTCGTCCTGCGCCTGGACCCTGACCACGCTGTGCCGGCGCCCTCGCTTTTCGCCTCCGTCGCCCAGCCGACGACCGACGGACGCTTGCTGGTGGGGCGCATGGCGGCGTTGACCGTCGGCTCCGGGCGCTGGCAGCTGCCCGGCGGCACGATCGAGCCGCCCACAGGCGACGCCGGGCTGGTCGCGGACGCGTTGGCCCGTCATGCCGCCCGGGAGCTCGCCGAGGAGATCGGCCTCGACGTCCCGCACCGCGACCTGGAGTTGTGGGCGGTGACCCGCGGGAACTGGGGCAACATCGGCCTCCATTTCCGGGCGCCTGCCCGTCCGGCCGACACCCTCAGGGACGACTACGCGGCGCTCGCCTCCAGTGAGATCGGGCAGGGCCGCATCCCCGAACTGGACGGGATCGACTTCATCCGGTCGGAGGCCGACATCGCCAGCCTCGGCGGCCCCACGGCCGACTTCCTGCCGGTGCTCGCCGCCCTGCACTCCGGGGCAGACGCGGCCGGTCGGACCGGCAGCGGGAGGTAGCCGATGCCCGCGAGCCAGGGCGCCGCGGAACACCCAACCGCCCCGGGCGCGAGCGAGGAGGTCCTCGGCCGGGGCCGGGCAGGGCCGCGACATCCTCGGCGATCCGCTCCAGGCCCTGGTCTGGCTGACACGCCGCCTGTCCGGGCTCGGTACGCGACTGCGGGCCGTGAGACGCCCAATTGTGGTGAGGGTGTCCGGATCATGCGGGGGTGCTGGCGTAGGTGTTGGCCTGGGTGCGCCACATGGCCGCGTACGTGCCGTTGCCGTTGTTGTGGTGGAGGAGGGTTTCGTGGGTTCCTTCTTCGACGATTTCGCCGCCGTCGAGGACGATGATGCGGTCGGCGGTGCGGGTGGAGCCGAGGCGGTGGGTGATGAGGATGACGGTGCGGCCGCTGTTGCTGAGGGTGCGGATGCGTTCGTAGACGGCTTCTTCGGCCAGGGGGTCGAGGGCTGAGGTGGGTTCGTCGCAGATCAGGACGGGGGCGTTGCGGTAGAAGGTGCGTGCTGCGGCGATGCGCTGCCATTGGCCGCCGGAGAGGTCGCGGCCGCCCCACCAGGAGGGGGCGAGGTTGGTGTCGAGTCCGTCGGGGAGGGCGGCGAGGACGCTGTCGGCTCCGGCTGCGGCGGCGGCTGTGTGGATGGTGGGTTCGTCGCCGGGGCCTTGGCCGAGGGTGATGTTCTCGCGGGCGGTGACGGGCCAGCGGCGGAAGTCCTGGGGCAGCATCGCGAGGTTTTGCCAGATGTGTTCAGGGTCGGTGCGGGTGAGGTCGGTGCCGTCCCAGGTGATGGTGCCGGTGGTGGGGGTGTAGAGGCCGGCGAGGAGTTTGGCGAGGGTGGATTTGCCGGAGCCGTTGGCGCCGACGATGGCCAGCACCTCGCCGCGCTTCACGCGGACGCTGACGTTGCGGAGGGCGGGCAGTTCGCTTCCGGGGTAGTGGAAGGTGACGTCGCGGGCTTCGATGAGCTTCGGGTGGGCGGGGACGGGCTCGGGCTGGTCTGGGAGGCGGGTGCGGGCGGCGGTGTCGGTGAGGAAGTCGTCCCAGTCGCCGAGATACAGGCCGGTCTTGTAGGTGGTGTTGACGCTGTGGACGAGGCTGGTCAGCAGGCGCTGGCTGGTCTGGACGGCGACGAACGCGGTGCCTGCGGCGGCCACCGGGATGTGGCCGCTGGCGGTCAGCCACAGCAGTGCGGCGTACACGCCGCCGGTGGCGGTGCCCGCGACGGCGTCGCCGAGGAGCTGGTAGCGGGCGGCCGCGCGCCCGACAGAGGCGGCGGCGTCTTCGAGCCGGGCGGCGACGTCGGCGAACCGCTGCAGCAGCCAGGGGCGCATGGTGCCTGCGCGGACTTCCACGGCGGATTCGCGGCCGGCGGTGTGGAACATCAGGGAGTGCCGCAGGCGGCGGTCGGCCAGCGTGTGCCGGTCGGCGAGGTAGGCGGCGCGGGCGGCGCGGACTGCGGCCCAGCCGCGGGGGATGACGGCCAGCAGCAGGAGAGGCAGCAGCACGGGGTGGAGGTGGGCCAGGACACCGGCGGCGCCGAGCAGCCCCAGCAGGGCGGCGGTCACGGCGGTGAGCGCCTCCACCATGAAGTGGGCGTCCTTGGCGGCGCGGCTGGCGGCCTCGGACTGGTCACACCATGCCGGGTCGTCGTAGGCGGCCAAGGGCGCGCGGGTGGCGGCTTCCAGGTAGCGCTTCTCGGCGATGCCGTCGACGCGCGGGCCGATCCGCGCGGTGGTGGCCACGGTCAGCGCGGCCACCAGCGACCGGGCACAGGCCGCGCCCGCGACCACCACGAGCGAGGGCAGCGCCTGGTGCAGCCGCTCGGCCGTGGGCCCAGCAGTCAGCAGCGGGGCCAGGGCCCCGGTGGTGGCATATAGACCCACGGCGGTCACCGCCCCCGTCATCAGCTGGAGCAGGCCGGTGAGGAGAACAGCGCGGGGCGCGGCGGCCCACGCGAGCCGGACGGCGAGAGCGGACAGGTGCGGCAGGCGGCGGGCGATGGTCCACCAGGAGGCGTCCAACGCATCGTCATGGCGTTCTGCGCTCACGCTGTACTGCGGGATCGCCGCCGTCCGGAGCGCGGAGCGCCGTTGTCCCAGGTGGCGGTTACGGCGCTTGGCCGGTGTGGAGTTCGGGGTGGGAGAGGTCGTCACATCCGCGCCAACGATTCACCCGATCGGGTGTCACGGGCCCGTGCACTGGCGGAGGGTGGCGAATATACGTTCTGACGCGGGCTGTGATCGCCGTGCTGTCAGATGAGCAGGGCAGGCGTGTAGGGCCAGACGCGGTCGCTGGGATCCTGCCCGATCACTTCCTCTCCGGCTTGGATCCAGGCGTGGGCAGCGGCCGGAGCGGTCCGTGCTCCGATCACCCAGGTCACGCGGCGCCCGCGCAGCCAGGCAGCGAAAAAGCAGCCCAGTGACTCCTCGAGGCAGGCCGAACGGCCCGGCCAGGAGAGGCCCGCGCGGCGGACTGCGAGGAGCAGCAGGTCAGCTTCGTGAGCGGCCGCTGGGCGTCGGCGAGCGCGCGTCAGGGCGTGGGCGGCGGTGATGCTGGTGCGGATGGGAGCGCAGCGCAGCAGGAGCAGCGCGGCGGCCAGCCCGAGGACGCCGGCGGCGCGGTCGGCCGCTGTCAGTGCGGTGGTCTCGGGTAGGGGTGGGCGGATGGGCTGCTCGCCGGCCGGATGGGGGGCTGGCGCGGCGGGGGCGTCCAGCAGGCCGAGCTCGCCCAGCTGCCCGGTCAGTGCGGTCAGGTCGGCGCGAGCGGTATGCCGGTCGGCGCCTTGGCGGGCGAAGTGGTCGATGAGGTCGTCGAGGACCTGGTCGAGGGGCGTGCCGCTGGTGAGCTGGTGCCACAGGTGCGCGGCGGTGGCGTTGAAGTGCCGCCACTGGCCGCGGCGGGTGCGGGTGTCCATCACCGCGGCGGCTCCGCCGGGCAGACGTGCGGTGTAGAGCTGCGGGGTTACCGGCACGGGGAGCTCCTTTGGAGGTCGGGCTGCCACCAGGTGGCGCGTGCTGTCTGGAGGCGGGCGAGCCACAGTTCGGTGACGAGCAGGGTGTGGAGGGCGGCCAGCGGTGCGGGCGCACCGGCGACGGCGGCGTGAAGGCTGGCGGCGGCCTGGCCCGCGTCGAGCAGCCCCGCCTGGGCGAGCTCGGAGTGGTCGATGATGCGGCGCAGGACGGGGGCGTTGGCGGCCAGCCCGGCGTACAGGCTGGTGGTGAACGCGGTCTTGGTCGTGCGGTGCAGCAGGAAATGAGGGACCAGGCCGGTGAACGCCACCTGAGCGAGCGGCTTATAGACCCCGTGGCGCACCCGCTCGTAGGCGGGGATGCTCATGCTCGCGTCGATCACTGCGCTGTCGAGGAACGGCGCGTGTATGGGGAGGTTCCAGCGCTGGCGGGCGATCGCGTCGAACATCGCGTGACTGGAGGCCATCCACTCCAGACCAAGTCGGTCATGCAGCACCGCCGGGGTGATGTACGGGTCGGCGACTCCGGCGCGGTCGGCAACCAGCTCGCCCACCGCGCGGCGGCCGTCTGTGGTCAGCCAGTCCCCTGCGGCGGTCACTGAGCACCAGGCCAGGCTGCTGGCGCCTGGCGAAGTCGCGGCCAGCGGGCCAGGCCCCGTTAGCCGGGTGGCCAGGCGTTCGAGTGCACGCGGATACGGGGTGGCCGCGGTGGTGGCGAGCTGCTGCCATACCCGCCAGGGCGTGACGCGCTGCGAGCGCGCGTAGGCGGCCGCACGGCGCAGCGCCGAGGCTCGGCGGCCGGCGAGGAAGGCGTCGACGAGGTGGCTGTGGGCCGCGCTCAGCACGTTGTCACCGCCCCGGCCCGTCAGGTGCGCCTGCGATCCGCTCGCGGTCGCGGGCGTGAGCTGGGCGTCCTTGATGGCCAGCAGCCCCAAGGTCAGGGAGGGGATGTCCGTGGTCGGCAGGGCATCGGCATCGGCCAGTGCGTCGAAGTGCGCGACCCCGGCGGCGCGGGCGTCGACGACCTGGTGGGTGATGCCGTCGACCTCGGCGGCCGCCCGGCGTGCGTAGCGTGCGTCGTCATCCTCGGCCATCTGCGCGTCGGTATAGGTGACGGCCAGCAGCGGCCGGGTGCGGGCGGCGATGCAGGTGACCGAACTGCTGTCGACGCCCCCGGACAGATCGGCCGTGAGGCGCTCGTACGCCTTGGCCCGCCGCTCTACGGCTGGCGTGAAGGCGCAGCGGAGCCGACGTACTCCGTCCACGAGACCAGACGGCTTCGCCTCGCCGACGGGCGCCGTGCTGAGTTCCCTGCCGTAGCGCAGGATCAGGGCATGGCCGGGCGGCACGCGCCGGACCTTCTCGTAGTGGGCTTCATGGAGGCGGACATCCACGCCGGTCAGGGTGAGCTCGGCCAGCAGCAGCCGCAGGTTCGGCCCCGCACCGGCCAGCGCGGCCAGCGGTGCCGCCGCCGTGGACCACCAGATGCTGTTCTCGTACGGCAGCCAGTACACCGGCACCACCCCGGCACGATCCCCGACCACCCGCAGCGTGCCATCGCTGTGCACGACAGCCAGCTGTGAACCGGGCAGATACAGCGCCGGGCGCAGGTCACCGCCGAGCGCTGCCGTCAGGGCTGCGTGCCGCTCTGCCCGGGTGGCCAGGCAGCCCCCGACCGTGAACAGTCTCGCGCCCGTGCTCTTGTCGACGGTCGTGGCGATATCCCGCTCATCGTGACCGACAGCCCACAGCCATGCTCTGCCTGCGGCCCAGACCTCGCGGGCATCACGGGGCCGCACTTCAAGGGCTGATCCTGTGGTGCTGGTGGGGCACTTCCCGGCGACGAAACGCGCCATCCCCGGCCTCCTCCCACTCGTGGTTGGCAAAGCAAGCGCCCGGGACGGCTGGCCATCGCTCTACGGCCGCCCCGGGCGCGGTATCAATCCCCGGTCACCTCAACCGGCCGGATCAGCTCCAGTACTCGGTGTCGTCCGCGTTGTTCTGGTTGTTCGAGCCGAGGGTGGCGCCGGTGACCGTGCCGAGCTCGGTCACCACAGCCGGAACGTATGCGCCCTCGACGGCGGAGCCGGAAACCTGGGTCTGGTCTTCCATCGGAATGCCTCCTGCTCAGGGTTCGCCGCGCCCCTCAAATCCGGCATCCGGCCGGGAGCGTCGCGGCGGGGTGTGCCACCACCATCCGGGCACCCCGGCGCAGGCGGAAGACGGGCGGCGGGTGCGGTCCCGGTGCGGCCACGAGCACCCCAAGAGCACCGCTCGGCGGTATTCCGCCCCCTTGGCCTTGGCGGCTACCGTCAACATGTTCGGCCCGTTTAAACCGGAGGGCTGAGGGCTGATGACGCACCTGCTGACACGGGCCCGTGCCGCGCGCGACTGGAATCCGCCCGAATTCGCGCGCCGATTATGCGACCTGGGGGCCAGACGCGGCGTCCCGGTGGGCACCGGCAAGGACGGCGTCTACCGCTGGGAAGCCGGCCGCTGCCCCGACAAGGCCACCCAGCGCCTCATCGCCGAGCTGCTGGACATCCCCCTGGAAGCGGTGGACCAGTACCTGTGGCCCCTCTGGCTGGCTCTGGACCCGCTCCAACAGCCCACCCGCTACCCCTGGGACGCACCCGGCGCCATCCAGGCGCTCGACGACGTGTCAGAAAGAGAAATGATGACCATCAAGCGCAGGGACTTCACCTTTCTGACCGGCGCCACCCTCACCGAATCCCTATGGTCCTGGCTGACCGCCGACCCCGCCGCAGCTGGCCAGATCACTCAAGCCCGCCGGCTCGGCGAAAGAGCCGTCGTCCGCGTCGAGGACCGCGTCCGAGAACTCCGCCACGCCGACGATCTCGACGGCGGCGGCCAGCTCCTGACCGACACCGCCTCCAGCCTCCAACTCGTCGTCAACCTTCTCAAAGACCGCTCCTACACCAACGCCCATGGCGCCCGCCTCCACGCCGCCGCAGCCGACCTCGCACGCATGCACGCCTGGGCAGTCTTCGACATCCACGACCAATGCGCCGACGGCATCTTCCACGCCGCCCTGCGCTCCGCTCATGCCTCCTCCGACGCCTCCCTCGGCAGCCACGTCCTCGCCTTCTGGTCCATCGCCGCCCACAACACCGGCCGTGCTGACGACGCCGAAGCCATGACCAACGCCGCCCTCTCCGCCGCCCGGGGCCGCACCACCCCCCGGGTTGAGGCCATGCTGCTCTCCCGCCGCGCCCGCGCCCGCGCCCACCTGGCCAACTCGGCCGCGTTCACCGACCTCGGCAAGGCCGCCGACCTCCTCGCCGCAGCGGACGAGGCCCCGGGCGAGGACCCCGAATGGGTGTACTGGTTCGACCGCAGTGAACTCCTCGGCACCTGCGCCTCCACCTACCTCGACCTGGACCAGCCCGCCCGCGCCGAAGAGACGTTCATCGAAGCCGCCGCTCTCTTCCCAGCCGACCGCGTACGGACACAGACCCTCTTCCTCAGCCGTAGAGCGGACGCCCAATGGCGTCAGGGAGAGTTCGACGGCGCCTGCGCTACGGCCAACCTGGCGCTCGACCTCACGGAAGAGATCAGTTCCCACCGCGCTGCCGGCCCGCTGTACGACCTCGCCACCCGCATGCGGCCGCAGGAAGCCATCCCAGCCGTCCGCGACTTCCGAGAACGCCTCGCTGCCACCCTGACCGCCTAGCTGTGCCGTCCACATCGCCGCGCAGCCCGTCGACCACAACGGTGCTGTCCGAATGTGGGCGTGCCGCCCACGTGGCGGTGCTGGCTGCTGCTCGGATAGGTACGGGGGCCTGGTTGACGCCCGCCATGGATGAGCAGGTCGCCGCGGAGCTGTGCGGCCTGGAACCCGAGGCAGAGGAGACGCTGTACATGCTCAAGGTCGGCATGCCCAAGGTCACGGCGGATGTGAGGCAGCAGCGGTGAAGGCGAACACCCGCCGGGGCAACAGGCTGGCCTTCGACGAGGTAGCCGCGGTCTATGACCAGGCCCGGCCCGGCATCCCGGACCACCTGGTCACCACGATCGTGGACATCACCGGCCTTGCCCCCTCAGATCCGGTGCTCGAAGTCGGCGCCGGGACCGGCCAGCTCACCATGCCGCTGCGGGCCGCCGGAGTCGAGGTCACCGCCGTTGAACCGGGGGAGCGTCTGCGGGCCCTGCTGAGCAAGCGCACGGCCGGCGACAGTGGCGTGACCGTCCTCGGCGGGTTCTTCGAAGACCTCCCAGATCTCCAGGCTCCTGCTGGCACGTTCGCCGCCGTGGTCTCCGCCAACGCCTGGCAGTGGCTCGACCCGTCCGTCTCCTACACCAAGGCCGCCGACCTGCTGCGGCCCGGCGGGCACCTGGCCCTGATCTGGAACTTCCCCATCGTGGCCGACACCCGGCTGCAGCACGAACTGAACAAGCGGGCCTTCGGTGACTACCCCGACGCTGTCCGCGACCCGGCCACCCACCTGCCCGGCCTTCAGGCGCACGCCGCGGAGGGCCGCGCCGAACTGGCGGCCTCCGACCGGTTCGAGACCCCCTGGTGGCAGTTCACCACCGACACCCTCTCCCTCAGCCCGGACGCCTACTACGACCTGCTCCTGTCCTACGCCAACGCCGCCGTCCTCGATGCCGCCGCCCGTACCGACATGGCCCACCGTGTCCACACCGTTCTCACCGACCACGGCGCGGACACGGTACCGATGCTGAACCACCTGTACGCCTGCATCGCACGCCGGGCGGACCGGTGACCGCCACCCCCACCACGGCCGGCGTGTGCTCAAGTGTGAAGACGACGGCGCGCCCGGGCCGACAGGGCTGTTGGGCCGTATGATGATCACCGTGACAGTCGTTCGTCGTGCTCTGGGGGCTGGCCCACAGACGCCGCCCCCGGCATCCAGTACGGCATCCCCTCAGCGTAAGGGGGCGGCTGAGGCCGATCTGGACGCTGATCTGCCGGCCATCCGGCTTCCGGACCTGGGCGATCTACGCCACCGCGGCGTACTGGGAGCGCCAGGGAGGCTTGGGCGGTGAGCTCGACCCGTCGTGCCTTGGGCACCGGACCTCGTCTCGGTGAGCCGGAGTCGTCACCGGATGGGGATGGCCGCGAGCGTGCCCGTACGGTCGCGGAGCGCGCCGCCCTCGAGCCTCCTGTCCCGTTCCTCGAGGACCAGCTGGAGGCGCGGCCGCCGGGCCGTCGTCAGCTGGGCACCGGGCCTGAGCGGGACGACGCCTTGTAGCGTGCTGAGTCCTTGAGCCGTGGCTGGTCGGGCAGGAGGTGTCCGGAGCCGGAGCTGGCCGCGTTGGTGTCGGGGCTGGAATGTCCCAGGCTGCGGCCAGTGACGTTTTGGCTGCTGGGTCCCGGTGGGCTGCGGTTCGGCGTGAGCGCCAGCCGGTCGGCGTACGAGCGCGCGGCGGGGCCGCTTCGTTCGGTGCTTGTGCGACAAGGTCAGTGGCGTGTCTGGAAGTTGGCTTACCCATGCTGCTCGCTCCTGTTTGGCAAGCGGCTGCTCCTGTGTGATCCATGCCACGTATTTGGTCGACGTTGAGCGCTTCGCCGGTGACGCCTTCTTATTTACACAGGTCACAGGGTTGATCACGTACGCGTATTTTCGTATGAAACTACTTATCGTGGCCAGTTGAGGCCACTCGGTGATTTTCCGCAGGTCGTGCATGCGTGTTCCGGCCCGGAAATCGCTTAGGTGGAACACGAGGCCCAAAAAGCCTCCGGCGTACGCCCGTTGTGCGCCGTGTCCACCTCAACCCTCAACGAAGAGGACCGTGCGATGGATGTCCCCGCGATGCGCGACGCTGCCGGGAGGCCGATGTGATCGGCGACAGCACCTCCGAAAGCGCCGCATCTCCGGACGCAGGAGCCCCTCAACCCGTGCACGCTCCGCTGCAGCTCCCGCTGGAGTTCGAAGCCTTCTACCTCGGACACCAGGAGTTCTTCCACGACTACGCCGAGGCCCAGCTCGGCAGCCGCCGCGTAGCTGAGGAAGCGATTCACCAGGCGTTCCGGGAGATCCAGGCGGGCTGGGAGCAGCTGCTACGGGAAGGCAATCTGGAGCAGCGTGCCTGGACGGTGGTACGCCGGATCGTGGGGCGCCGCCTGGAGACCGAGGGGCGACCGCCGGCGTTCGTCATCAACGGGCCGATCGCCCTGGCACTGCGAGCTGCCCGGAACAAGCTGAAAGTCATGCAGAGCGTCTCGGGTCTGTACGAGGCGATAGCCGAGCTGCCGCCCCGCCAGTTCGACGTGATGGTCCTGCGCTACATCCTGGGATACCCCCCAGCCCGGATCGCCTGGTTCATGGGCCTGACCGAACGCACCGTGGACTACCACTGCCGCAAGGCCAAGGAACGGCTGCGCGTCCAGCTGGGATACCCCGGCCCGGAAGCCAAGGAAGGAAAAGGAAAATGACCTCCTCCGCCCTCGAAGACGTCCTGGCCGACGCCCGCATCCCCACCTCCTCCAAATCCTTCGACGTCGCGGCCGGCCTTCGCCGCCTGGCCGCCGACGCCGCCCTCAGCTCCCCCAACCCGGACCTGACCCGTGCAGCGCAGGCCCAACAGCGCCTGAGCGTGGTCTCGCGCTGGGTCCTCAACGAGCCGGGCGCGGCCGGCCACGTCGACCGCCTGGCCGAAGACCCTCCTCAGGCCGGGGAAGAGCCGGGCCACGCCGAGGCCGCGGAGCAGCTGGACATCGACGGTGCCCTGGTCTACGGCTGTCTGCTGTATCTGACCGGGCACCCGGAAAGCGCCGAGTTCTGGTGGAAGCTGGCCGCCGGCGCAGGCCACCGCGCCGCCGCCTACTGCCTCCACCTGCGCCACTGCGAGCTCGGCGAGGACCGCGAAGCACAGCACTGGCTCCACCAGCTCGTCCAAACCATGGACGAGAGCGGCGACGGCTTCTTCGAGGCCCTCGAGACCGTCGCGAAGTACGTGGGCACCAACGGCTCTGCCGCCAGTGTCCCGACGGGCTGCCTGGAAGCCGAAGTCGAGCGGCTGGCGTCCCGCGCACCGGGCTGCGGCATCGTCCGCCGCCCCGACCGGCGTCTGGCCGACCGGTTCCACCGCTTCGCCAACTGCCGCTGAACCAGGCACGCGACGCCCCACAGAGAGGAACGTCTGCCATGCAGCAGAATCCCGAGCCCGCCGACATGCCCAAGAACGCGGCCAACCCGGCGGTCCGCGCCATCCGGTGGGCGGTGCGCCGCCGGCGCACCGCGGCCCGCCTCATGCTCCATGGAGCCTGCTACGGCACGGGCACCGCCGCCGTCAGTATCGTCGCCGTCTGGCTCCGGCACCTCCTGTGACCACCCCGCACATGCGGCCGGCCCGGTGGCGGGCCGGCGGCGGTCACCTGCCGGGCACAGGGGCGGTGCTCGGCGGCGGGGTGCCGACGGCAATCCGGGCTCCGACCAGTTGACCGGCCTGGGCAGCGGTGCGCAGGGCCTTGGCGGCGGCCTTGCTGTCGTGGCGCAGGTCGGCGAGGCCGACGTGGCCGGCGTAGAGCACGGCCCATCCGTAGCGGGCGGCCTGGGCGAGCCAGCCATCCGGCAACTCCACGCTCCCGGCGTAGAACTGCCCGCCGTCGGGTTCAAGGACCAGGAGTCCGTCCTCGCCTGCGGGGCCGTGTCCGAGGAGCAGCACGCCGATCCACTCGGGCGCCTGGGGCGGGGCCTGGCGCATCCGGGAGACCAAGTGGAAGCCCTGGCCGAGCAGGTGGCTGGCGACCACGTTGGTCAGCTCTGCGCCCGGGCCATTGACGATGTATGCCCTGCTCACAGTCTCGGCGACCAGCACGGGCAGGTCGGCCCCGCCATGGTCGAGGACAGCAGCGGTCATGGTCATGTCGTAACCGTCGGCGGGCACGGACGGGCCGAGGCCGGCTCCCGTCTGGATGACCTCGGAAGGGCCGCATCGGTCGTGCACGTAGACGACGTGCGTAAAGGTGCCGCCGGTGAGGACCACCGTGTTCACCGTGCCGGTCAGTGGCTCCCGGCAACTGGCGCAGATGCCGCTGGTCAGGGAGATATCGGCGGCACGGGCGATGCCCTCGGGGCCGAGTAAGGCCCGGACTTCGGGGCTCATCTGCACCTCAGGCATGGGGCTGTTCCCCGTCGTGCTCGTCGCGGACGACGACGGCGTGCTCCTGGTGGGCGTAGCCGCGCAAGTTGTCGTCCCACCAGGGGGCGGCCGGCACGGGCCCGCGGCTGGTGCCGTGGGCGCGGTCGTGGTCCAGCAGCTGGCGGGCGGTCGCTTCGGCGTCCTGCTGGCTGGTCTCGGTGGGCTCGACGTCGGCCAGGGCGGGTTCGGCGCGGTCGGCGAGTGCGGCCCGGTGCACCAGGTAGGCGCGGTGGCGCCGCTGGTCGCCGGGGCGGACGGTCCGCTCGATGTCCAGCCGCTCGACTGCAGCTGTCTCGCGCAGCAGCGCGAGGCAGGTCTTGGGGGAGATCGTGCTCATCGAGTCCTTCCGGCAGAGGGTCGGGCCGAAGTCGGCTCCCACGACTCCGGCCGCAGTGAGCGTACAGATGCACGTCAAGCCTGCACGGAGTCGTTGTCGACGGTCAGGGCCCTGGGCCTTGTGAAACCTGCGCGGCTCATCCCACCTGGTGGGCACTGCCCGCAGCAGTGCGGCCCTGGACGACAGCTGACCTCAGGACGCCGTTCGCTTCGTCGTGTTCTTCGCCGACGTCTTCTTCCTGCTGGTCTTCTTCGCGGCGGTCTTCTTTCCCGGGGCCTTCTTCTTCGGCTGCATCTCCTGTACCTCGGCCTCGCCCTCATTCTCCCCACGGGACTCACGGGCGGCCCGCACACTGTCCCGGAGGGCGGCCATGAGGTCGACGACCTTGCCATCCGGCTCAGCTGGCGTCTCGACCTCGGCCGGTTCGATGCCCTCGGCCTTGGCGCGGATGACGGCTTCGACAGCTTCCCGGTACTCGTCGCGGTACTGGCTGAGGTCGGTGCCGCCGATGGCTTCCATCAGCTCCATGGCCTCGTCGACCTCTGCGTCGGAGAGGTCCACGCCGCGGGGTGCGAGTCCTTCGGCTGAGCGGATCTCGTCGTCCCAGTGGAGGACCTGGAGGACGATGGCGTCGCCCACGACCCGGAGCGCACCCAACCTCTCCCTGTTGTGCCAGGCGAACTTGGCGACGGCGACCTTGTCGCTGCGCTGGAGAGCTTCCCGGAGCAGGATGTACGGCTTGGCGGCAACGGCGCCGTCGGCTTGCAGATAGTAGGGGCGGCCGAAGCGGATGGGGTCGAGGCGCTCGGCTTCGACGAATGCCGCGACGTCGATTGCCTTCGCGGTGGGCAGGGGGAGGTCGTCGAGCTCCTGGTCGCTGATGGGTATGAGCTGGTCTTTCGACGCTTCGTAGGCGCGGCTGATCTCTTCTGGGTCGAGTTGCCGGTCCTCGATCTCGCAGACCTTCCGGTAGCGGATCCGGCCGCCGTCGGCGGTATGGATCTGCCGGAAGCTGATCGAGTGGTCGTCGGTAGCGGGCAGGACGCGTATAGGGATGGTGACGAGGCCGAACGCGACAGCGCCGCTCCATACAGGACGCATGGCTACCTCCCAGAGGCCCCCCTGGGGTCTTCCAGCGTAGGCGTGTCCGGGCTGGTGTGCCTTTGATCAGCTACGACATCACGTTCGATTAGTATTCGAATGGTGAGTGCAGCTGAAGAACGGCGGTCGAGAGTCGAAAGCCGGGCCGTGGATGCGCGGGACGATCTCCCTCCCGACCTCGACCGGCTCCGAGCGGTAGAGACCTATTTGCGCCTCCAGCTCGCCGCCGTCCAGGCACGCATCGCGGAGCTGGAAGACGGGCGGCCGGCCCGGGCCGCCGGTCCGGCCGTCGGCTGGACGCTCCAGCTCCTGCCCAGCCCAGCGGGAGCCTCCCCGCGCGGGTATCTCCATCGCGAGACCTGTTTCATACGAGGCGGGAGGCCGCTCAGCCGAGAGCAGGCCCGGCTGGTCCTGGCGATGCCCGACGTCACGGCGTGCGACGCGTGCGGCCCAGAAAAGGGGCTGTGATGTACCGCGTGATGCTCCAGTTCGAGGAGAGCGGCCCGGGCGTTACCGGGGAATGGGCGTCCGGCGCCACGGCTCGGAAGACGTACCGAGAGTGGATCGGACTCTATGCCGCCAAGGATTCCGCTGTGGTCGTCCAGCTGGTGGAGGAGACGGACGGCGTACGGCGCACGCTGAGGCGGTGGACCGCGCAGGGTGAAGTCGTCGCTGCCGGTGAACTCGCCAACTGAACAGCACCCCTACGAAGGAGGCCGAACGGACTGTGCTGGTGAACGACTGCGGAACGCCCGATCCGGCGGGGATGAGTCACGCGGAGGCGGCTGCGCTCGTGCAGCGGATCATGGATTCGGACTACGCCTCCGACATGGAGGCGGACAGCTGGCTGGAGCGGCTCGCCAGAGCCCTGGCGTGCCCGTCTGGCTACATCAGCGACTTGATCTTCTGGCCACCAGGGCGGGAGCTCTCGGCTGATGAGGTGGTCGATCGAGCTCTGGCCTATCGCCCGATTGCTTTGTAACGCCGGTACTCAACCTGCAAAGGGGTGCCCCGCCGCACGCGCTGACGCTTCGAGGCATCGCCCAGCGGGGGTGATGCTCCGAGGCGCCCGCTCGGGGAACGTGGTCGGGGCAGTCCCGATACTTCAGGGGATATCGACGGGTGCGGTGGCGAAGAGGAGGTAGTTGAGGACCACCGTGATCGGGGCGAGGAAGGCCAGCCACAGCCGGGCGGCCTCGCGCCGCTGCCAGGTTGCAACGTAGTCGGCGAGCAGCAGGCCGACCGGCAGGGCGAGGCCGAGCCGGTAGACGGTCCACGCGACTTCCAAAAGCAACATCTGCAGGTCACCCGCCGAGGCGACACTCAGGCCGCTTAGTGACCTATCAGGAGCGACGCCCTGCCCGTCCCGGGTTTCTCGGGCCCGAACCGGTGCGGGCCAGGTGCCCGGGTTGATGTGCGGGTACACCGAACGCCTGACCACCGGCCACCCGGCCTGCAGCGAATGCATGGTCGCATGGACGGCTTATGATCCGAACTCGTGGACATGCCTGCCAGACTTATCGCCCTTCAGCAGACAGCTGACGCCGAGCACGCCAACCTCACAGGCCTTATCGGCGACGAGCACCGCGCCCAGTGGAAATGCTGGTTCGACGCCGCCGTCGAGAGCCAGGCCGCCATCACCAAGCACGCCGAGGACGCCGGCCTCAACCGCTTCGAGCTGGAAGCCGCAGTGAAGAAGGCCGTACGACACCCGGACCCGAAGGACTGATGAGACAGGGAGGCGGTCACCACACTTCAGAGCCGCCTCCGCGCCATTCTGGGGCACGTGACCCCGGGCATCGTCGCGTTCGCTCTCCATCACCTCGGCGCGCTGTTGCCCGATCTCACCGCCGAACAGCGGGCACGGATCGACGCGGCCGCCCGCGTCCTGAGCATCCAGGTGCGCGAGGACCTGACCGGAGCGAACGGCACCGGGACTGGTCCCGGCGAACACGAAGGCAGTTCGTGACGCCCGCGGCAGCCGGTCGTCAACTTGCCCAACAATCCCCAACTGCTTGTGCACCCTAATTTAGGGTGTAGGGTGGGTGGTGTGAGGCAGGGGACAGCCCCAGCCCGCTCCGTAAGTCACTCGGAGAACCCCATGAACACGACTGCCGCGGCCGTCGAGGCCAGCGTCACCGTTGAGACCATCCGCACCTGGTGCCGGAACGGCGTCATCACCGCGACCAAGACCGCCGGCCGGCGGGTCATCGACGCCGCTTCCCTCGCCCGCCGTGTCGCCATCGGCGCCATGCGCGCCAGGACGGAAACCCCTACGCCCCAGGAGCCTCCCGCCACCCACCGGCAGGTCGACTACGCCATGAACCTGCTGAGCAACCTGGCCGCCAGCGACTTCGGTCTGGAGTTCTACGACGGCCCCACCACGCGGCCCGAGATTGCGGCGCTGTCCAAGGACGCTGCCAGCAACCTCATCGAAAACCTCAAGGACCGCCAGAACGGCCCCTGCTGACGAGCAGCGATGGCCAAGCCGCCACCGCCACCCTCTGACCGACCCACTTCCACCGGCCAGCACGCCCTTGGCCCGAGTCCTTGAAAGGGATCGCCATGTCTCCCACCGGAACCACCGTGCGGATCATCGAGTGCACCAGCCCCACCGAGCTGTACCGGCACTACGACGGCCAGAGCGAGGCCCAGCCCGCTTACATCGAACTCGACACCCAAACCGGAACGCTGTCCGCCAGCTATAACGGCGAGATCGGCAACGCCGTGCCGTTCACCGTCTTCCACGGTCTGGACCGCCGCTACAGCATCCCCGTCCTTACGGCTGACGCCGTGAACCGCGTCATGCGGGAGATCGCCCCGCTTGCCGACCGGATCATTACCGGCACCGAAGCTGTGTGGGACGGCAACAACACGGTCGCCGAACTCACCGAGGACGCGCTCGCCGCCGAGGAACAGATCGAGAAGACCTTGGGCTGCGGATACTTCTCCAACGATCTGCCCCCGTTCGGCGACGAGGACCTGGTCGGCGTGTGGGACATCGACGGGGCCGTCAACGGCCAGGAGGTCGACGAGTACGACATCACCGCGGACACGACCAACGCCCTCCTGGACGAGATCGAGCAGGACATCCTGGACAACCTGCGGGACTGCGGCGACCAGCAGGTGGTCGTCTGTCACGGCCTCGGCGACTACCTGCGCGGCCTGCGCGACGAACTCGCCGAGGATGACCCGCTGAACCCGGCCGAACTGCGCTCGGCCCGCGAGTACCTGAGCCTGACCGGCGACCACCTGGCGAAGCTGCTCGGGGTGAACCCGCGCACCCTCCGGTCGTGGGAGCAGGGCCGCGACCCGATCCCCGGCCGCGTCCGGCCGGAGATCGCCGAGCTGAAGGCGGCCACCGACAAGGCCGTGGCAGACATGGCCGAGGCGTGGGGCGAGGGCCAGCCCCTCATCACGTACCGCGACGATGACGAGTACAAGGCCGCGAACCGCGGCGGCCGGTGGACGGCATCCTGGCACCGCCGGGTCTGCGTCCGGGCCGCCGAGCAGACCGGCGCCCGCATCGACTACGCGGAAGACGCGGACGAGCAGGGTGAGGCGTGACCCGCATGTCCACCATTGCGGAGGTGGGCGCGCCGATTCCGCGGCGTGCGCCGCAGCCCCGGCGGGGCCTCATGATCCTGCGTTCCTCTCTCCGACCGATAAGCGTTCCGCGCTGCGGCGAACCCCCTGAACACCAAGTCGGAAAGGACCAAGACGCGTGATCCCGCGCCCCAGCAGCCACCGGGCCGTCCAGCTCGAAGGCCACAATGCCCCGACCGGATCCGTACTCGAGCTGCGGACGTACCAGACCGAAGCAGTCGAGGCGATTGTGGCCGCCCTGGCCGGCGGGGGACGTGCCCAGTTACACGCCGCCTGCGGCAGTGGAAAGTCCCTCGTCGGCGCTGTAGCCGGGATGCACCTCGTTGCCGGTGACGGGCTCCTGGTGGTGCTGGTGCCGTCGCTGTCACTCGTCGCCCAGACGCTGACTGCCTGGCGCGATCACACCAGGTTGGACGCGTTCCTCGCGGTGTGCAGCGACGACACCGTGACCGACGCCCCCACCCACACCTCCGACATCGATTCCGACGTCACGACCGATCCGGCCGTCATCGCTGCCTGGCTGACCGGCGGCCGGGGACGGCGGCTGATCGCGGGTACCTACCAGTCCGCCCATCGTCTGGCTAAAGCTCTCCGCGACACCGGCCAGGCGGCGGATCTGGTGGTACTGGACGAGGCGCATCACCTCGCGGGACGCCCGGACTTCGTCACCCGGCGGGTGCTGGAAGACTCCTTCCTGCCCGCCCGGCGGCGCTTGTTCATGACCGCCACCCCCCGCATCGATGACGTGCGGGTGGAGACCGTCAACGGCCTGTCGATGGACGACCTCACCGTCTTCGGCCCGGCCGCCTACAGCTACCCGTGGGCGCGTGCGATCAGCGAGGGCTTTCTGGAGGACTACCGGATCGTGGTCATGGGCGTGACCGAGGCCCAGGCGATGAAGCTGCTCCAGGACGACGAGCACGCATTCGTGGACCGGTCCGGCGCGCCGGACCTGAGAACCCTGGCGGCCCAGGCGGTCATCACCAAAGCCGCCCGCCAGTACGGGCTGCGCCGGATCCTCGCGTTCTGTCCCCGGCTGGATGCCGCCCGTGAATTCACCCGGACCCTGCCGTCCACTGCTGCCCGGCTGCCCGCAGGGCAGCGGCCCGATGGCGCTGTGCATGCGGACCATATCCACGGCGAGATGAGCAACCGCCAGCGGCAGGCGGTCCTGGACCGGCTGCGCCGGCCGCCCGGCGAGTGGATCGTGGTGTCCAACGTGCGATGCCTGTCCGAGGGCGTGGATGTGCCAGCAGTGGACGCGGTGGCCTTCACCCACCCCAAGCGGTCCCAGGTCGACATCGTTCAGGCCGTGGGGCGGGCCCTGCGCCCGTCGCCCGGCGGGTCGGGCACGGCCACCATCATCGTGCCGATCGTCATCCCCGACTCCACGACCCAGGTGACAGACCTCGATCCGGGGGAGTTCAGGACTCTGTGGCAGGTGGTACGGGCCCTGCGCGCGCATGACGAGGCACTGGGCATCGAGCTGGACATTCAGCGCAGCCATGGGACCACACGGAACCCGCAACTGCCGTCCCGCATCACCGTCGAGCTGCCGACCGGCACCAGCGACCGGGTACTGGAGCAGCTCAAGGCGATCACGGTGAAGCAGACCACCTCGGCCTGGTGGGAGGGATACGGACATGCCCGTACCTACTTTTCGGTCCACGGCCATCTGAACGTGCCGTTCCAGTACGTCACGCAGGAGGGCGGGTTCCGGCTCGGGCAGTGGATCGTCAACGCCCGGCAGCACCACCGGAAAGGCTGGATGCGCCGGGACCGGATCGAAGCCCTCGACAAGATCGGCATGATCTGGGAGACCAAGGCCCGGCTGTGGAAGCTGTTCACGGAAGAGTTGAAGACCTTCCGCCGGGCCTTCGGCCACGTACTGGTACCGCAGAGCTACATCGCACCCAGCGGCTACCGGCTGGGCCAGAAGATGAACAGCACGCGCAGCAACCCCCACCGAGTGCCGGAGCATGTACGCGCCACCCTCGACAGCCTGGGCATGGTCTGGAACACCCGGCACGCCCGGTGGCAGGAGCTGCACACCGCGGCGTGCGAGTACCGCGAGCAGCACGGCCACCTTGAGGTGCCGGCCCGCTACACAGCCCCCGACGGCTACCCCCTGGGGGCGAAGATCAAGGCGCACCGCAAGCTGTGGCGTGAAGGACGCATCGACCCCGCCGAGCAGGCGTCCCTGGAAGAGCTCGGCATGCGCTTCGACACCACCGACCAGCCCTGGCAGGAGTTCCTGGCCGCATGCGACCGCTACATCGCGGCCCACTATGACCTCAACGTCCGCAAGGACTACGTGGACCCCACCGGGTACCGACTGGGCAAGAACATGGGCTACTACCGAGCCTTGCACGCCGGGACGAAACCGGGCGGGCTCGCCGACGACCGGCGCCAGGCGCTGGAAGAACGAGGCATGGTCTGGAGGGTCAGCACCACCCGAGACCTCACAGCCGACGAGGCCCAGGCCCTGCGCCGTGTCCCCGCCGCCCGTCAGGGTGAGGAGGTGATGCGCCTCCTCAAGGAGGTCGGTATCACGCAGTCGAGCATCGCGGCCGCACTTCGCATCCACCGGTCCCACCTGAACGTCAAGATCAAGAAGTACCGCGAGACCCGCTCTTGGCCGGTCAGGCAGCGCAGGAACGACAGGTCGTAACACGCGACGCCCGCCCTTCCCCGGCGGTCTGTTCCCGCTCCCCGGCGCGCTGCACGATGGAGAGGTGAACGAGCACGGCGAGAACAACGGCGACGTCAGGCCCGGCGCTGCGCTGGGCATGTGAAAGGCCCTCGAACCCGGGAAGCGACGGGATCGGGGGCCTTCCGCGTGTCCGCGGTTACGCGGTGGGGGCGGGCGTGCTCGGCGCGGCGGTTTGGACGGTGAGCGCGCGGTGGTGGTGGGCGATCACGGACCTGGGGCCGAACAGGAAGCTGTCCGGGGTGAAGTGCGGTTGAGCGAGGTGGCGTTCGAGGGCGGGGAGGTAGTTCCAGCGCACGGCAGGGTGGGCGGAGTGGGCGTAGTGGTGGAGGTCGCCGTACGGGAGCCAGGTTGCTGCGGCGAGCGCGACCAGGAGGCGGTTGTGGGGGTAGAGCCGCAGGCACCGGCCGGCTTCCACCCAGGCCGGGGAGCCGGTGCGGGGTTCGGGGTCGAACCAGGTGTGTTCGACCATGAGGCTGAGCCAGGCCAGCTGGGGATACAGCAGGAGCCGCGGGATCAGGACGCCGCAGAGGAGGGCCGGCCAGCCGCCCACCAGGTAGGCGGCGCCCAGGACCGCGGCGACGGCGGCCGTACGGTGCCATTTTCCGGAGTGCCGGAGGTTGGCGGCGATCCCGGCCGTAGTGCTGCGGAGGCCGCGCCAGGTGAGCGGATGCACTACGGCGCGGGCGAGCTGCAGCCGGGTGATGCCGGGGCGCAATCCGGCCTGGTGGAGCTCGGCGAGGTTGGGGTCGACGCCGGGGCGGGCGGCATTGGGGTGGTGGTCGCGTACGTGCAGGCGCCGCCGCTCAGGGACAGGAATCATGCCGAGTGGGTGGTGGGCGAAGGCCTCGGCGAGCAGCTGGTTGGCACGGCGGGTGCGGGCCAGGACACCGTGCACGGCGAAGTGGCTGATCTCTTGAAGGTGCCGGAACTGGACCGCGACGCCGAGGGCCGCCACGGCGGCCGCCAGGGGGCCGTGTGCGGCCAGGTGCCACCATCCGGCGATCTGCAGCCACTGGCCGGTCAGGAGCAGCGTGGGTGTCCAGGTGGTGACCTGGATTCGCTGCAGGGCTATGAGGTCGGCGGCGCTGCCGCTGGCCGGGCGGCGGCGGGAGTGGTGGATGCGGTCGGGCAGGCGCAGTGCGATGCCGAGGGCGATGAGCGTTAAGGACAGCAGCATGGTGAGTCACCCCGGTGGGACGGACGGGGATGGGGGAGGCCCCACCCGTTGATCACACACCGTACATCTAGTGACTAGCTTTTGGGGTGGGTGGTGCCCGCACCGGGACAGTGGACTGGTCCGGGCAAGCAAAAGCGGCCCCCGCCGAGGCGGGAGCCGCTTCACCATCGCCCTGCCGGGCCCCGGGCTCTACAGTGCGTCGATCCCCTCGCGGACGTTGCCGGTGTCCCAGTCGGTGCTGTCCAGCATCGGTCCACGGCATGTCGGTGGTCGGCAAAGACAGCAGTCGTCGTTCACGCCGCGCAGAGGAAACCGAGCGGCCAACCGGCTGCTTTGCCTGCCGGGCCGGGGTCCTACAGCGCGTCGACTGTCTCGCGGACGCGGTCGGTGTCCCAGGTGGTGCCGTCCAGCATGGGCCGGACGACGGTTTCGTAGCGTTGGAGGATCTGCGGTGCGGCGTCGGCGCCATGTCCCCACACGGATTCGAAGCGGCCTATCCAGCGCTCGGCACCCTTGAAGTAGACGCTGGAGCGGCCCTTCGTGTAGTCGGCATCGCCCTGCTCCTCTTCCACCAGGACGGCGGCCGCCGCGACGATGATGACGTCCACGGCCTGGTCCGCGCGCAGCCGGTCGCGGACGGCCAGCCCGCAAGTGACCCCGAGCTGGCGGTGGTGGTTGATGAGTTGAAGAAGATCGCGGGCGTATTCCTCGCGGACAAGGTCGTCCTGGTAAGCGATGAATAGCCGGTCGATGCTGCCGCCGGCCTCGACCAGGCGGCGGTTGGCGGTCAGGTATTCGCGGCGCCGGGTGAGCAGTGAGGGGTTGGTGGTCAGGTCCGCGGCCAGGATCCGTTTGGGCAGGGACTGAGAGTCGATGAGCGTGTTGACCAGCAGTACTGACAGGCGGGGGACTTCGCTGGCGTAGACCCGCAGGTGCCCGTCGGCGATCTCGCCGTAGTCGGAGATCAGCTCCTGCTCCAGCTGGGAGCGGACCAGGCCGTAGTAGTGCGCATCGTCCATGGCCTTGAGGTTAGTGGCGCGCCGTAGCGTGATGAATGCCTTCCTCAGCCATAGGTGATTGGCCGTCATGACGATGACGATCGCGGTCTCGGTGATCAGCAGGCCGTTCCTCACGCTGGCGCGGGCGCTGGCCCAGGCGATCACCGGGATGACGATCCCGGCGAGGCCGATGAGCGCGTTCAGGACCGGTGACGCCAGTGTGTCGGTGATCCGGGACGCCGGATCGCGGCGTGGTGCGGGCATGGCGGGTTCCCTCCCCCTAGACGGCCCGAGGCCGTGAGCGTTGATGATGTGCGGATACCGCCGCAGCGCCGGACCCGCGATGCGGCACCGAAAGCCCGCTTAATCCCTGTTCCTGCGCCCGTGGCCTGCCCGCTGCCGGGCGGCCGGCAGGTGCGCAGTGGGCGTTCGTCGGGTGTGTGCACAAGTCAGGTGGTGGGCGGCACCGGGATGTCGTAGGTGATGTCCCACCGGTCCGCGGGGATGAGGAGGTCGGCGGTCTCCACCGGCCTGCCGCTGGTGTCGTGGTGGGTGCGCTGGATCAGCGTCGCCTGGGTCCCGGCGGGTACGCCCAGCAGCTGCGCCTGGTCGCGGTCGAGATGGACCGGACGAATGGTCTCCACGGCCCGGGTCACGGTGATGCCCAGGTGTGCCATCCGGGCGGCCACGCCGCGGCCGGCCAGCGGGCCGCCTTCGGGTAGGACCACCACGGTGCCTCCCGTGATGGCCATGGGCTCCCAGCTGGTGCACAGCAGCGCCGGCTGCCGGTCGGCGAAGATCTCGTAAACCGTCCGTACACACAGCGCGCCGGCGTCGGCGGCCAGGCGCTCGGCGATGTCCGGCGGGGCCGGGACCTTGGCAATGCTGTCCGCTTCGAAGGTGCCGTCGAAGCCGGGGCCGGCCAGCCCGGTGGCCGGAGTGCGGAGCATGGTGCGGCGCTGGTGCGGGGCGCGCACGTAGGTGCCCGAGCCCGCGCGGCCCTCGAGGAGGCCCTCGGTGATGAGCAACTCCTGGGCGCGCCTGATGACGTTCTCTCCGACGCTGAATTCGGTGCCCAGCTCGCCGCGTGAGGGCAGCCGCTGGCCCGGGGCCCAGGTGCCGTCGGCGATGCGTGCGCGGAAGGCGGCTGCAACCCCGAGGTAGGGGGCGGCTCGTGAGGTGCCGTCAGCCATTTGTCTCCTCGCCCACGGCGCTGACCTGTACTGATTGACAATCTAGTGGACTAGATCGAATCTAGTGACTAGAAGTACAGTCCGTGTGGATCGGGGGTGTGGGCGTGACCGAAGACCACCAATTAGCCGCAGTCCAGTCCGCCGCCGCCCAGCTGGCGCTCCTCGGCGGCACACCGCCCCGCGTCATCCCCGAACCCGGCGCCATACGCATCGAGACCGAGGTGACCCCACGCCTGGCAGACCGCTGGCCCCAGGTCCTCGAAGTCCTCAACCGCGGCGCCGACTTCGGCCTGACCCTCACCCACGCCGGCCAGACCGCCTGGCTGCGCATCGAACGGGAGACCGGCACCCACCCATGACCACGCTCGCACTCCACCCCTTCATCAAAGGGCACGGCGCCGAAAACGACTTCGTCATCCTCCCCGACCCCGCGGGCCACCTCACCCTCACATCCGCCGAAGTCGTCCGCCTATGCGACCGGCGCACCGGCCTGGGCGCCGACGGCATCCTGCGCGCCGTACGCTGCACCGCCGACCCCGAGGCCACCGCGATGACCGAGGCCGAGTGGTTCATGGACTACCGCAACGCCGACGGGAGCCTGGGCGCGATGTGCGGCAACGGCCTGCGCCTGCTGGCCCGCTACCTCGTCGACGCTGGCCTCCACCGCCCCGGCGCCTTTCTCGTCGCCACCCGCGCCGGAGTACGTCAGGTCCACGTCCCCAGCGACGGCCCGGTCACCATCGACATGGGACGGCCCCGCCTGCCCGGCACGAGCGGCATACAGGTCACCGCGGCAGGCCGCACCTGGCCCGCCACCCACGTCGACATGGGCAACCCCCACGCCGTCGTCTTCCTCGAGGACCCCCACCTCGCCGGAGACCTCCGCACCGCCCCCACCGTGACGCCCGCCGCCGCGTATCCCCACGGAACCACCGTCGAATTCGTCACCACCCGTGGCCCCCACCATCTCCAACTGCGCGTCCACGAACGAGGCGTCGGCGAAACCCGCGCCTGCGGCACCGGAGCCTGCGCCGCCGTCGCCGCCGCCCGCGCACACCACACCCGACCGCCCCTTGCCGCCCACTACACCATCGACCTGCCCGGCGGCCGCCTCCACATCGTGGTACGCCCCGACGGCGCCATGGAACTCACTGGCCCCGCCGTCATCACCGCCCAGGGCACCGTCAGCCTCATCCTGCCCACACTGGAACAGCAAGGGGCACACCCGGCGCTGACCAGCGCCGGGTGATGACACACCAGGGGAGCAGCCGGCCGCATCTGTGCCCAGTGATCTGCTGGCGCGTCGCTGGAATGGGTACTTGTACCGCATGAGCGGCCGGATCAGCTGGCCGGGCATCGTCCACGGCCTTCGCACTGCTCCTCTGCCTCTGTGACGGAGCACAGGATCAGACGAAGGCCACCCTCGCGTCCGGCGGATACCCGTCCGGGCGATCAAGTTCGACACACCGTTCGAGGTCTCAAGACCACTCGGCGCCGGGGAGCCAGGCCTTTCAGGAGTTCAACGGCCGCTTGAACGTAAATGACCAAGTCACCGGTCCACTGCCGTTCGCGTGATGGCTCACAAGCTGCCAGCCCTTCCTGCCATGTCGCTCAAGCATCTCGTCGATGTCCGACAAGATGGAGTGGCCGTCCCGAGGGCTGACGATCACGAACTTGTGCTCCCATATCTCCATGCCCTCACCCTGCCCGAACCAAAGCAGTCGCGTGCCCTGATGACCACGACCCCGGGGTTGCACGACAAGCTAATGTCGGGAGGCTCGTGTGCCCGAAGAGGCCGGCTCTTGGTCCGCACTGTTCGAATCGGATGACACCACCCGTGACTCGTGGAGTTCGGCCCCCACACTCCACCATCCTGGTCGACTGCGGCCTGGAGTGGGACGCGGTCGTCGTCGCGCCGCTGGAACGCGGCCTGGCCGCCCTCACCCGGCTCGGCCTTCCGATAGACCGCGGCTACCTCGTGCTGGCCGACTACGTTCGCCAGGAACTCGTCGTCCACGTTCCCGCCGGCACCGCCCGCCGGTGCGCCGCTTCGGGCACCCGCTCCTTGACGACCGGATCCTGGCTGCTGGTGCCAGCAGGTGAGCGCGGATCCATCTTCGCCACCTGGCTCAGCCCGCCACACCGTAGCCACCCCCGCTACGTCGACCCCGGTGAACTGTCCGACGCGTTGCAGCACGTCGACAAGCACAGCCAGCGTGAAATGCCAGCCTGCAGCTCTCCCTTGTGAGCAGCAGGCCATCAGAAGCCTCGGCGCGTCACACCCCCGGCCCGCCGGGGCTTCTGCGGGCCTTCAGTTCCGTGGACGCTGGGCCTGCGCTGGTGTCAGGCAGCCGAGGCCCTGACGCCCTTCTTGCCCCGGTAGTCCGGGGTCTGCGTCTTCTTCGTCTTCTGAGACTGCTTGTGCTGCTCGGTACGCGTCGTGGTCGTGGCGGTGGCTGCCTTCTTCTGGGCGCGGAGCTTGTCGGTCCGGTCGGTGACGCAGGTGTCGTATCCGCCGCACTCGGTGCGGGCCTGCTGGTACAGCGGGTCCGCGTTGGACTTCTTCGCCTTCTTCGTCGAGTCTGCGATCGCCTTCGCGTTCTGCTTGCGGAGCTTGTCGGTCCGGTCGGTGACGCAGGTGTCGTATCCGCCGCACTCGGTGCGGGCCTGCTGGTACAGCGGGTCCGCGTTGGACTCCTTGGCCTTCTTCGTCGAGTCTGCGATCGCCTTCGCGTTCTGCTTGCGGAGCTTGTCGGTCCGGTCGGTGACGCAGGTGTCGTATCCGCCGCACTCGATGCGGGCCTGCTGGTACAGCGGGTCCGCGTTGAACTTGTCCGCGACTGCTTTCGCGGTGTCGAGCGCCTTTTGGGACTTGATCAGCTCAGGAGCGACCTGGCGGGTGGCGCCCTGCGTGAATCCCTTGGATTCGAAGCTGCGGAAGAGGACCTCGATGTCGTTGTTGTCCTTGATCTCGTTGTAGTCGTCGATGATCCGCTTCGCCAGAGCCGGGTCCTTGCGTGCCTGCTCCAGCAGCTGCTGGTCCCTGCGGTCCAGGTGGGCTGCGTAGTCCTGGCTGATGCCGTCGGCGATGACCCAGGCAATGGCGTCAGCCATCTGGTTGGTGCCCGTGCTGCCCCGGAACCCGGTCTTCGGCGTCTTGAGACTGCTCCACCCCTTCCAGGACGCAGTGGGGCCACTGGGGGTGGTGCTCCTGGTTCCCTTGGGCGTGGTCGTGGGGCCGGTGGCGGTTGTGCCCTTGTTCCCCTTGGTTCCCGTGGTTGTCTTCGGCGTGGTCGAGGTGGCCGTCGGGCCGGGGGAGGCCGGTCCCTTCGGAGGCTTCTTCGGGTCGCGCGGTGTCGTACGCGTCCCGCCGGTGTCGCCGTCGTCGTCCGTCGGTCCCTGGAGCCGGCGGCGGTCGGTCTCGGCCTGGGTCAGGTTCGCACGGGCCGTCTTCAGCTGTCGCAGCTTCTCCCGGCGGTCCGGACTGGACTTCTTCGTCTCGTCCTCAAGGCTGCTGATCTTGTTCCTGAGGCTGCTGATCTTCGTGTCGAGGCCCCGGATCTTCTCCTCGACGCTTCCAGTGTCCGGCTGGGTCTGCTTGACCTTCCAGTACTGCTTGTTTATGTACCTGGCTTGCCTGCGGGCTACGTCCCGGTCCTTCTCGGCCCTCTCCCGCTGGGCGGGAGTCTGGGCCCGGTCGGCCTTCTGGTTCAGATCGTGGATCTTGTCCCCGCCCTCGGTGACCTGCCGCCGCAGCCCGTCGGGGGTCTCCTTCAACCGCCGGTTGAGTTCCAGTGCGTCCTGCACAAAATTCGGCGTATCGGAGATCGAGAAGCTGACGCTGCCCGTTCCGAACTTTGTAATGAGACGCTTGGCTACGAGCTGCCAGGGCAGCTTCCACTTGCGGTTCGGGTCGTGAGGGTCCAGCGCGTCCGGGACCAAGGCCTCGTAGATCTTCCACTGCAGCTTGTTCCAGCGGCTGGGCTCACGGTCGGAGGAGTCCGAGGTCGGACTCGGCGGGGGCGGCGCGGCCGAGGCCGTCGCCGCCGGCCCGACCAAGGAGAAGCTGACTGCGGCGATGATGGCCACCAGAGCCATCCGCAAGGGCACCGGCCAGCGGCGGGGCGCACGAGCCAGCCACCAGCCAGCCCCTCTCCCTCGGTGGGAACCTGTCTTGCGCGAAGGGACGTTCATGGGATTCCTCCTGATACAAGGTGGGGTGCCGGGCGGCCGAACCCGCCGCAGCTTTAAGTTCTGACTTCACTCCGTAGTCCTGGACTGCTGGAGGAAGCCCTCGCACCGGGCGCCGTCGAACGGCTGCCGGGCGGTACGAGAAGCGTCGAGGGCCGCCGACCCCCGCACAACGGATCAAGGCGTCCGGGACCGTCCGGGACCGTCCTGATCCGTCCCAGCCCAGGTCAACACCCTGACCGGACACTCCCGGACACCCGGCCGGACCTCACCACCAACGTCAGTAGCACCTTCTGCCTTCGCAAGGCGTGCCCGCGTGCCGCCCGCAGGCGTTGTCCACGCGCGCGCTGCGTGCGCGCCCTCGAACGGGTCGGGCCGGTCGGCAGCGTCACAGTGGTTGTCACTGTCACAGGCCCAGCCTCGGCCGGTCATCACCCTCGGCCTACCGCCAGGGCGGGCGCGGTCTGGGCTCGTTGGAAGCGGTGAAGTTCGGCGGCGGGGCCGGGCGGGTTGCCCGCGTGGGCTGGTCTGCGGGAACGGGCCGGGCCCGGGATTGGGGCTGCGATCCTCGGTGCGCCAGTTCGGTCCACCCTGCAGCACCTGTTGCAACCGCCCCTTGAATCGACCCTCCGGGAGCTTCCGTCATCGGGGTTTGCGCCGTCTGCCATCTACCAGTGGGGGAGGGACCGTTACCAGTGGTTGGGCAGGCCGGTCAAGCAATCTGTGCATCAGATCGCGTGATTGGGTCGAAGGGGTGGCCCCCGGAAACGGGCAGGTCACAACGCGTGCATGAGACGTCGTCCGGCTGACAGGGTGCGGTGTGTTGGTTGGGGACTACGCCGCGGACTACGTCTCCGTTCCGCCTGCCACGTGTCCAGGGGCGCAGTCGTCGATAAATGCCCTGGTCAGGCCAGGGTTGCGGGGCTAACTCCGCCGCGTTCCATCCTGGCGCCGCCCTGTCCGGGCCTCCCTGTTCCGACCTGTGGCCAGGGAGTTCCGCTCCACCGCCATACCCCGCATGTGAGACACGCATGCCCGAAACCTGGAGGAATCAACCGCTATGTCAACGCTTGCCCTACTGGTCGTCCTGCTGCTGGTCCTGGTCGGCCTACTGGTCGTGGGCGGTCTGGCCTACGTCGTGTACCGCCGTCCGATGCTCACCCAGCCGCTGACGGTCGCGCTGGCCGGGGCGGCGGTGCTGGTCGCCGTGGTCACCGTCGTGGTCACCGCCGGCGCCCCATGAACCGGGGCGCTCGGGCCCGCAACTCCGAGCCGAGATGAGCGCTGTGGGGAGTAGTCGGCGCCGCCCGGACCCGCCGGGCGGTTTGCCGTTCGAGGTCAGCGCGTCGCAGCAGCGCTCTGGGTAACCGGTCCAGCGCAACCACAAGCGCGACCAGGGGTGCGACGAGATACGAACGCAATGTCTGGCCCTGCCAGGTCAGGCTGCCGGGCGTTCGACACGCAGGAGCAGGAGATCGAACTCAGGGCCGCCAGGGGTGTTGTGGTACGGGCCCGCGTACTTGTAGCCCATGCGCTCGTACAACCTGCGCCCGGCCGCGTTGTCGGGCCGGACCAGCAGGGATGACCACTCAGGGTTGATCGCTTTGAGCAGTGCCGTGTGCAGCTTGGATCCGATGCCCTGGGATTGCCAGGCGGGGCTGACCGCGAGTTCACACAACCCCATGAGGCGTCCGGCGCGTACGTGCTCGGGGATCGCTGGCAGCAGGTCGCCGTACCAGTACTCGGGCGTGCAGGGGAAGGCGTAGCCGAAGCCGACCATGGTGCCGCTCGCGTACGCGGCGGCCAGGGTGAACCCCTCGTGGCGGAGGTGGCCGAGGACCTGGCGGTGCAGCGCGGGCACGGACAGGCCATCGGTGGACGCGCTCGGGGTGTCGACGATCTCCGGGTGGGCATCGGCCCAGATGTCGGCGATCGTATCGAGCAGCGGCTCGGTCTGGCCGGGGCCGTAGGTGCGGATCACGACGTCTGTGCGGGTGCTGGGGGTCACGACCGTCCTCCTGTGGTGGCGGTGATGGTGCGGTACTCCTCGATCCAGTCGGCGACCACGGGCACGCGGCGGTGTCGCTGCAGCGCGCCCGCGACGTTGTGCAGGGAGCGCAGCAGCCGGTCGGACCGCACCTCGGGCAGGAACGCCAACACCTTGCCCGCGGCCGCGGCGGCCACCTCCGGCTCGGGCCGGTCCCTCACTGCATGCTGGATGGCGACGTCGGCCGTGTACAGCGCCCTGTTCCGGGCGAACGCCTCCCCGTACAGCAACACGGCCTGTTCGACGCCAGAAGCGGCGCGTTCGTGCTGGCCGAGGTCGGCACGGGCGAGTGACTCCAGTCCAGCCAGTTCTCCGGGTGTGTAGAAGTCCAGCCACGGCGGGTCTGCCTCGGCGGGTCCCTTGGCGTAGAGGTGGTGGGCTCGGACGATGGCCTGATCGGTCGCGCTGGCGTCGCCCATCAGGGCCCACCCGCCGGCCTCACGCATGTGAAACAGACTCAGCAGCCGGGGGGAGCCAAGGCCGCGGGCGACGGTCTGCGCGCCCTGAGCGGCGGAAATCGCCTCGCGCGGGCGGCCGGAGGCCTTCGCCAGCGAGCTCAGGCAGCCGAAGGCGTGCGCCTCCAGCTCCGGGTCGTCGGCGATCCGCGCGGCGGCCAGAGCCTCGCCGTACAGCGAATGGGCATCCCCGGCACGGCCGGAGTCGAACGATAACCATCCTGCGGCGATCGACAGCGCGCCGGTCGTCGACCGCAGCCTCGCCTCGGTCCTGCTGCTCGCGAAGGTGCCGTTCTGGAGCCACTGGTAGGCGGTGTGCAGCGCCTCGGCAGCGGCCCGGCGCAGCGACGCCGACCCCTGGTCGTGATCGGTCGCGTAGAGCTCGGCCACGGCCCGTGTGACGGCCCGAACCTGGGTCGTTCCGATCTTTCCTGGTGTCTTCTTCTTGGTGCCGAGCGGCCCCAGGGCGATGCCGGTTCCGTCTCGCAGGAAGTTGCGCCGTTCCACCGGATCACTCTCCTCCTGCGGTCCGTACGCGGCGGCCGGCGGTACGGACAGTGCTGGGGCGATGCGGAAGCCGAGGTCGGCCATGCTCCGCCCGGTCATCCTGGTCAGGATGCGCTGATACACCGCGCGGGGACAACCGACGTCCCCGTCCTCCCAGGCCGCCACCAGCCGTGCATCGCACCCCACGTTTTCGCCTATCGCCCGGCCCGAGGCGCGGACCGCCGCGGCGAACTCGCCGCGGCTCATCTGGAACTCCAGTTCACGCACCGCGCGCAGCACGGTGTTGGGCGTGATGCTGCGGCGGTCGGCCATGCCGGGCTCCGGAATCCGCGGGCGGGAAAGGTGCGGCGACGGTACCGCTCCCACCCGCTATGTGCCCCGGTCTTGGCCAGGGTTCACCCATCCCGGCATGTCCCGTGACCGACTTACATCGTTCTTTCATCGGTGCGACATCGCACCCGCCGACGGCCGGCTGCTTGCGTGGAAGGTGACGTGACGACTGACCGGGAGGGACGCTGTGGCGGACGCTTCGAACAGCCAGACGGCGATGACCGCAGACACGGCCGAGATCGACGCCCGCACCATCCAGCGGACGTACCAGGCGGTCCTGTGGGGATCGGGCGCCCTGACGGCCGAGAAACGCACCGAGCTCGGTGACCTCCTCCGAGGCCACATCCAGCTGCTCCTGCCCGAAGTCGCCGTGTATGAGCCCCGGATGCGGGGCGAGTATCAGCGCACCACCGTGCACATCATCACCCGCGCTCGCCGCCTGCTCGGGAAGAAGGACGCAGACGTCTGGGATCTCGCGGTGCAGTGCCGGGCCCTGCTCACCCTCTACCTGCACCCCGGCCCCCTGGAGCCAGCGGGGGACACTGTCACAGAGAGCCGATCATGACCAGCACGACCGCAGCGCAGCCCCGCAGAACCGGATACCCGGGCTACACCCTGAAAGGACGCCGCGCCCCGGAGACCGCGGAGGAAGGCCGGTGCCTGGTACGCGTGGCGCTGGCCGCGTGGGGCCTCGCCGATGAGGCGGAGACCGCCGCGCTGATCATGTCCGAACTCGTCGCGAACGCCGCCCGGCACGCCCGCGGCCACACGATCCGCATGACCGTCAACCGCCCGGTGGACAACCGGGTGTACGTCGCCGTGATCGACCGAGCTCCCCTCAAGGTGCCCACGATGCTTACCCCCGGCCCGGACGCCGTCCAAGGCCGCGGGCTCCTCCTGGTCGACGCCGTCTCTCATCAGTGGGGCTGGGAGTACATGGGCACCGGCACACGTCCGTGGGGCAAGCGCGTATGGGCGACGCTGGCAGTGGCCCCGTGAGGCTCCACAAGCCGGTGGCCGGCCAGGACCCGGTTGCTGACAACGTGCTCCTGGTGCTCGCCACCGCTTCGCTCATCGCTGCTCGCGGCCGCGAGCACATAGCCCGCACAGACTCGCCCGACGCTCTCCCCCGTGGGCGCGGGCGACCGAGCCCCCAGCTGGCGCCCCGGCTGGGGGCTCCCTCCTTAGAGGACAGCCGGAACAAGGTCAGCCTGCAGCTCTCCCCGTTAGCAGCAGGCCCATCAGAAGCCCCGGCGGGCTACACCAAACCCGCCGGGGCTTCCCCGCCGCTGTTGCTGTCTATGCGGTGGGGAAGTCAACTCACGTACAGGAGGCCGGGCGCCTGCCGCTGCGCGCAGCCGGCCAATGAGCACATGCCCGTACTCGTGAACGACCAGATGGCCAACGGGACCCGGCGTTCCACCCCGTCACCTCCCAAGTAACCCACCTCGAAGCCCTCGACCCGGGCGGGCGCCGCCCCAGAGACGGCCAACAGCCGGGTCACTGGACCTCGCGCTCGCTTGGCGGAGCCGTCCAGGCCATCGCCAAGGCAAAGCCGAGGTCATCGAATCGGGCCCCGGGGAAGACACTCCCGTAGAGCTCGCGGAACTGCTCGCGCGACAGGTAGCGGTCGCTGAGCAGGTGGGCCAGCCACGGTCGGCTGTGCCAAAAGAGCAACTGGAACCATGCGTCACGAAGACCCACGCGGCGGATCTCACTGGGGAAGCTCCACAAGGCGGGCCAGGTGTACGCCTTGCGCGGCGGCGTCGGATACAGATCACACACGTTGTCGATCAGCGCGACGGTGCCGCCGGGCCGTACGAGGCTCTTCAAGTGCTCCAAGCCCGCGCGGTAGTCCTCCAGGTGGTGCTGGTGCAGCATCGTGTGGCTGTAGACCAGGTCGAAACCGTCTTCGTCTTTCAGCCCGAACAGATCCTCGACCACATAGCGCACGTTGGGCCGGGCCCTCTTAGCCTTGGCGATCTCGATCAGGGGAGCACTCAGATCCAGGCCGACGACTTCCTCGAAGCCGTCCGCCAGGGCCTCGACCGCGTGCCCCGAACCGCAGCCGACATCCAGGGCACGCTTGCCCTTCAAGCCCAGCCCGAGCAGCCAGGCGGTGTTCTGCCCCGGGAGCAGACTCACAAAGCGGTCGTAGTCGAGGGCGAACCGGTCGAAGGACTGAGCATCAGCTATCTGCGTCATACCTCTCGCGTACACGGCACGGCCCCCCGAGCGCGAAGGACCGACCGAACCCTCGCCAGATCGAATGAGAGCTCGCCACGGCTCTCGCCAGATCACGCGCGCACTCGCCAAATCACACGCGACCCGACACCTGCCGCCTGCCTGACGGTCAAGATCGCCCTATCCGAAAGACTTGATCGGGTTAAATATAAAGGCTAAATTGAGGGGTAAGTTTCTGGTAGTGTTCGAGGTGGAGGTGACGTAGGTGTCGAGCAATGAAGACCTGAAGAAGAAGCTGTTCGCGTCCGTGGATGCGCTGTTGGATGAGGAGCCGCAGCTCCCGCCCCCGGCGGAGCGTGCGCGGTTGCGCGAGGCCGCGGGAATGACCCAGCTGCGTCTGGCGAAGGCCCTGGAGACGACCGAGCAGACGGTGAAGAACTGGGAGAACGGACGGAGCTCACCGCGGCCGCCGCGCCTGGAGGCATACCAGCGGCTGCTGGAGGGCTGGGCGGCGAGGTATCCCAAGGACGCCGCCACCGTCCCCGCGGCCGCGCCCCCGGCCCACGGAGCTCCCGCCGCCGCCCCGGTGCCCGCTTCGACTCCCCAGCCGGAGCCGGTTCCGCAGACGTTCACCGGCCCTGCCGCGCCCGAGGCGGAGACCGCCGCGCTGGTGAAGGCACCCGCCGCCCAGGCCGCGCCCGAGGGTCCGGCAGCCCGTTCTGCGACGTCGCGCCGTCCGGTTGCGAAGAAGGCGGCCAAGCCCGCCGTCGACCCGCGGTTCCCGCACGGGCCGCTGGCGGTGCTGGACGGTGACGGCTCCGCGTACGGCGTCGACGGCATCGTGCTCGACTGCCCGGCGACCACGGTGGTGGAGCTGGTGGAGTGGACACTGCGCGAGGCCGGCCTCGGTGCGCCCAAGCTCAGCCGCCACGGCAAGGACCAGGACCCGCTGATCGTCCTCACCGCGGCCGCCGCCGTGAAGCTCGGGCTGCCCGAGCAGCTGGAGGACCGCCGGGGGTTGCGTCTGCCCGAGGACCACCCGGTCGTCAAGCAGGTACTGAAGGCGCGCTGGCAGCTCACTCAGCGCGGCTTCGGCCCGTGGGCCCGGATCTACCGCAAGGCGCAGGGCCGCGACCGGCAGTGCGTGCAGCTGGCGATCCTGCCGTGGGACGCGCTCGACTCCCGGGCCTGGCCCGGCGTGAGCGAGATGGAGCCGGCCGACGTCGCCCGTGTCCTGGGTGTGTACGCCCAGCGGGTCATCACCCCGCGCGGCGGCACGGCGGTCAACGGCCTGGAGCTGATGACCGCGCTGCGCCCGCCCACCCGGCCGGTGCGCGATGAGGAGACCGGCAACTGGGTGTCCGGCCCCAACCCCGGCTCGCTGGGCACGGAGCCGATGGACCCGGCGCCGCCGGAGGGCCAGCCCGAGCACCCCGCGATCTACCACTCCGGCTGGCAGGGCGGCTTCCTGCACGAGGAGGCGTACCAGTGGGTGCGGTCGGTGGACCTGCTCAACGATGAGGAGTGCACGCTGCCGTACGCGGTCGGCCTCGACCTCAACACCGCCTTCCTCGCGGCCGCCGCACGGCTGGTCGTCGGCCTCAGCGCCCCCGACCACTTCCACGCCCCGAAGTTCAACCCGAAGATCCCCGGCTCCTGGCTGGTCGACCTGTCCCACATCGAGTTGGACCCGCGCCTGCCGTCGCCGTTCACGCCGACCGGTGAGCGTCCGACGGGCCCCGCCTGGTACCAGACGCACACCGTCGCCTACGCCCAGGAGCTCGGCTACAACGTGGAGCCGATCGAGGCGTACCTGCGCCGCGAGACCGGCGCGTACCTGGACCCGTGGCACGACCGGCTCAAGACCGCGTACGTCGACACCCTCGCCGACCTCGGCGTCACCAAGGACCTCACGGACGCGGAGTTCCTGGCGGCGATGGAGCGGCACAAGGACGTCGACCCGGCGATGGCGGCCGTGCTGTCCGCGATCAAGGCGACGGTCAAGGGCGGCATTGGGAAGCTGTTCGAGAACCCGCAGGGCAAGGGCTACAAGGACGGCGACCCGTGGCCGGCCATGCAGCGCCCGACCTGGCGCCCCGACATCCGCGCCGCCGTCATCTCCAAGGCCCGGGTCAACATGCACCGCAAGCTCAACAACATGGCCAAGATGACCGGCCTCTATCCGCTCGCTGTACTGTCCGACTGCGTCGTCTACCCCGCCCCCAGCCCGAGCCCGCTGGACTTCCTGCCCTATGCGGAGTCCGGCAAGCCGAAGCCCGGCGCGTTCCGTCTCGGGCCCACCCCGGGCCTGGCGAAGCTGGAAGGCGTCCAGTCGATGCTGTGGGCGGTCGACCTGATGGAGCAGGGCCTGAACCCGGCCCGGCACATCAAGGGCGGCGACGCGGTCCTGGACGAAGGGGAGTAGGACGGTGGCCGGAGAGATCGACGACGCGATCGAGCGGGCCGACCGGGAGTCCTTCACCCGGGAGCCGCCCAAGACCCTCAAGGGTCAGATCGGCTACCTGCTCAAGCAGTTGGGCAGCGCGAAGGCCGTCGCGGCGGAGCTCGGTGTCACCGCCGACTCCGTCAACCGCTACCGGCGCGGCGCCCGCAAGCACGCCCGCGCCGACGTTGCCGCGAAGATCGACGACGCCGTACGGCAGCGGTGGCAGCCGCAGGTGCGCAAGCGCCGGCAGCGCCAGGCCGCGACCACCGGCGGGATCACGGTGGAGACGAGGGCCCGGTTCGGCTACACCGCGCCGGTCGGCACGACCGACGACGGACGGTTCCGGCGACTCACCGTGCACCTCCCCCCGGAGTACGCCCGGCGTCTGTTCGAGGCCCGCGACGCGGGTGCCAGCGACCAGCAGATGCGTGGGATCATCGCTGAAGGGTTTAAGGATGTGTATTTCCAGGACGGCGGCAGTCGCGCTATGGGACTGTCGGACGTGGAAATCAACGACATCGACTATTTGGACCTGGACTACTGATAGGAGCGAAAGCATGACCGCTGAATTCCCGGCTATCGACCGCGACAAGAGCCCGCTGATCGACGCCGACCACGACCCGGTCCGCATCGCCGACGCGCTGCGCGGCAGCCCGCACATCCTCGGTGCCCGCGCCGAACCCGGGTCGGACCGCGTCACCTTCACCACGCTCGCGGGCAACGGCTTCGACCTCACGCTGCAGGACGCCGAACCCACCGACGACAACATCCTGCCCTCGCCGGCGCTCACCGAGGCCCTCGCCGCGGCGATCCTCAACCACCCCGACTTCTACGTCGCCACCCCGGACTCGCCGCGCGATGACACCATCACCATCCAGACCCGGCGCGGCCAGCGCTACCTCCTGGCCCTGGACGTCGACCCGGACGCCGACGCCGACGACTACCCCACCCCGGCCGAAGACCTCTCCTACACCGCCGACCGGCTGCTCACCAGCGACCCGAGCGACGCGGAGCGCGCGACGGCCGAACTCCTCAACTACGTGGCGGCCACCTGGGACAAGCAGGATCTCCCGCTGCGCCAGCACGCCCAGGCCGTCGCCCGCTCCCTGACCCGCTAACCGCGCGCCAGCCCGGCCCCGGCCCGGCTGACCACCCCTGAACGGCTCGGGTCCCCGGCATGTCAGCTGCCGGGGACCCGAGCCCTCAGTGTTCCACCACCGCAGCCGCACACCGAACCCCCTGGAGGAACCCGTGCCCTGCACCACCAACCACAACCGGCGGGAGCCGCAATGGCCGTGACCCAACACGCCGCGCCCCAGCCGCTCTTCACCTCCTGGCGGGACGTCCCGACCGGGATCTACGCGACCGCCACCCAGCTCAAGACCATGGACCTGCCCCGCCGGCCGGGCCCGCCCGCCGCCACCGTCGACGGCCAGGACGGCATCGGCCGGAGCACCACGATCACCCTGTACCGGATCGACCAGTCGACGCCGACCGCGTCCACGGCCGCCCAGCTGGCCGCTGCCCGCAGCCGTGTCGAGAACTCGGTACGGGCCCGGGTGTGCGCGGACTGCGGCGCCCGCCCCGACCGCGCGCCGATCGCGACGGAGTCGTACGGCGCGCTGTGCCCGGCCTGCTGGCACATCCGAGGCCTGCGCCACCGCCAGGAGGAAGCCCGCCAGGAGCGCGCGGCCGCCGTCCGCACCGCCCGCGACCTGCTACGTGTCCCGCAGAACCGGCCGCTTGGGGTGCTGCACGTCGACTACACCGAACGCGGGCACACCCCGGCGGGCACCCGCCGCAGCCCGTCAGCGGCCAAGGTCACCGTCATCGGCGCGAACGGCCTGGTCGTCGTCGAACCGCTGCTGCGCCTGGTGCCCCCGCGGGCCAAGGGCATCCCCGACGGTGCGAGCGACCCGGTCTCGGGCTCGGAGGTCCTGGCCGCGATCCTGTCCCAGCTCACCGTGCTGATCTGGCGCTACCGCGACCTGGACGACCTGTCGGCCGGGCTGCGCTCACAGGGCGCCACCTGGTTCCTGCCGTCCGACGGACACGTCCGCGAGATGGCCCGGCTGGCCACCGCGTGGCGCGGCGAGGTCACCCCGGACGGCGATCGGCCCGTGGCCGTCGCACCCGGCCGGGCTGACCGGATGCTCTACCTCCTGGGTCAGATCGCCGACACCGATCAGGCGCCGACCATGCCGACGGAAGTACGGGTATGAACGCGTGCGAAAGCCCCGAGCAGCTCGCCGACCGGGTGCAGTTCGACCTGGAGAGTGCCGGGCTCACCCCCAAGCAGCTCGACGGCGAGGCCGGCGGATTCGCCGTCTACATCGACGAACAACAGGTCCACGTGGACTGGTTCACCCATCACCGGCTCGACTCGGCAGACCTCGACAGCCTCGTCCTGTCCGACGGCCTGTTCACCGACGTGACCCGGCGCTACCAGACAACCGCCACGACGATGCACGTTGCCCTCGGCTCGATCCTCGCCGCCTTCGGCTACTGCCCCCAGCGCCGCGGCTTCGGGTTCGGCTACATCGTCACCTCAGAAGGGACTCCCACATGACCACCTCCGCCAACGCCAACGCGCAGCTCGCCGACTCCGCAGCCATCGACGGGGACATGAGCCCGTTGCTCGATGGCCACGACGTCGTCGGCATCGCCGAAGCGCTGCGCCGCAGCCCGCACATCCGCAGCGTCGACGACGTCTCGCCCGGCGACAAAGCCGTCTGGTTCCGGGACGCGGGCGGTACGGGCTACACCCTGTCCCTGACCGACGTGGAGCCGATCCCCGAGGACGGTCCACAGGGCGAGGCCTACGCCTGGGACGCCGTCGCCGCCGCGATCGGCAACCACCCGGCCTTCGCCAGCGCGGAACTTGTCAGCAAGCCCATCGGCCTGAACCTCGACACCATCACTGCGGTCACCCGCACCGACTTCGAGTACACCCTGAAACTGACCGCCACCTTCCGTCCTCGCGCCGACAGCGCTGAGGAGGAACCGCCCGCCTCGGTCGACCGCATCCTCCAGGCTGTCGGCCAGCTCCGCTCCCGCAGCGACGACAACCCGGACGCCGTAGTGTTCGACGCGTCGGCCGACCTCCTTGAGCACATCGCCGGGACCTGGGACCAGCAGGACGACCAGACGCGTCAGCGCGCTGTGGCCCTCGCCCTGGCCCTGGTTCTGTAGGGGGAGACGAGATGCTCGCAACGGTTCCCGCCTCTGCCGGTTTCGGCGTCGCGGAGCTCCAGCTCGACATCGACGACGCGGAACACGATCGACGTCACGCCACCGGCTTGGGCGTCGCCACCGGTTACGGCTTCGGCGGCCTGAACGTGCTGATGGCGCTGCCCCACGGCCTTCCCGTCCCGCTCGCCGCCCTCACCGATCACCAGCGCGCCTACATCCGCCGGGCCCCGGCCGGTATCTGCACTGTCACCGACGGCCAGGTCGTCCGGCACGTCACGCGTCCGTGCCAGGTGCGGCTGGCCACGGTGCGGGCCGCGAGCGCCTCCCAGCTGGCCTGGGACGCGGCAGAGAAGTTCACGGTCTTCTGCGCCCGACGAGTGATCATCACCAGGGCTCCCAGCGTCAACTACCCCGAGAAGCTACTGGAGTTCGGCTACTACGGCATCGGCGTCAGCCTCCAGCACCCCGACGGGCACCTGGAGACGCTGGTGGAGCCGCGGCCGTGGCGCACCAGACGGCACACACCCGAAGCCTGGTGGTTCGCTGAGACCGCATACGGCCAGTTCCTCGCCCAGCAGTCATCCCCGTACGCCCCCGCGCTGTCGCCAGCGCCCTGATCCGGCAGGAGGGATCTGTCCCATGCCCGCATCCACGGCCACCCGGCGCGCGTACCGTGAGGTGACGACCCGCCGGGAGGACCAGATGAGCGCGCAGCCCGACCACGCACCCGTCACCCCGTACGCCCCCGCGCCCGGAGCTCCGGCCGAACTGCTCGCGCAGCTGCGCGCCGACCGGCGCGCGGACCGGTGGGTGCCGGCCTTCCAGCAGGAGTGGACGGCTGCCCTCGAGGAATCTCGCCGGACGTTCTCCCTCGCCGGGCTGTACGAGGTCGTCCAGGTGTGGCAGGCGCGCGTCGCCTCCGCCCCGGCGGTCGACGCGTTCCTCGACTCCGGCCGGGATGAGTCCGGGTTCGTGGACCTGGAGGAGATCCGGAGCAGGCGCCGGTGACCGGACAGCCGTACGCGGTCCGGCTGTCGCCGCCGGCCGCGAAGGTGCTCGCCGCACTGCCCGAGCACGCGGAGCAGATGGTCTGGGACGTCCTGGACGCCGCGGCCGGGAACCCGTGGGGCTTCCCGCAGTGGGACGCCGGTGACCCGGAAGGCGAGGACGTGCGCATCGCGTCCGTCGGCCAGCTCTCCGTCATCTACTTCGCCAACCGCGTCCTGCGCCACCTGTCCGTCCTGGACATCGTCTGGCTCAGATAGCCACCCGGTGAACGGTCCGGGCCCCGCATTGCAACTGCTGGGGCCGGACCGTTCCGCATCGTGCCACGGCTGTGTCCAGAGCCGTTGACGCCGATGGCTGATCATCGACTCGTGCTTACCGCGCGCCGGCCGTCACAGTGACGTGATGGATGCAGGACTCGCCGCCGTTCTCGGCGCCACCGTCGGGGCTCTCGGCACAGCGGTGACGGGTGCCACCGCAGCATTTCTCAGCCGCAGCACGGCCCGCCACCAGGTCCGGACCGAAGCTCTCCGGGCCCTGCGGGAGTCGAGACGGGCCACGTACGCCAGCTACGCGAAGACGATCGACCACTACCTGGACAAGCTCGCCACCACGTTGATCCCCCTGAGGCGGGTGGAGCGCTTCCCGGAGAAGCGTGAGGAGTGGGTGGAGAACGCCCACAAGCGATGGAACGAGGCGCTCAAGTACCGGCAGACCGAGGTCGACACCCAGCGGGTCCTTCTGGAGCTGGACGCCACCCCGCAGATGTCCGAGGCCGCGCTGCAGGTGGCCAAGTGGTGTGGCCTCCTCAGCCGGTCGACCGGCCGTGCCATCGCAGACATCAAGGGCCACGACCTCGACGCCGGCCCCCTCTCGCCGCCATCCCCGGCCTATGCCGAACTTCTGGTGACCGAAGGGTTCGACCCGGAGAAGCCCGACCTGGTTCTTCTGGAGAAGCAGGCCCGTCAGGCGTACAGAGCCTTCCTGAGCACGGCGGCCGCCGACCTCGGTGAGAACGGGATCCTTGCCTGACACAGGCCTGTGAGGTCTGTGAGCCACACACCCCGTTTCCCCTGGTGAACAGGGTGCGCTGTGAGGCTGTCAGGTGTGAGGCGAAGGCCTTCGGCAGGGACCTGGTGTCCCCTGACAGGTGATCTTGACTGATTGTCAAGTGATCTTGACGGCTGGGTGGGGCCGCTGGCTGATGGCGGTGCCCTGGCCTGGTTAGGTGGCCGGAGGCATCAGAATCGGTCGGCGGCCCCGACGTGCCTCGCCGCAGTGAAGCATCCAGCGGACGTCATGGACGGTGCATGTCTCCAGGTCGGCGACCAGTGGAACGCCACCGAAAACCGCCGGGTCCTCCAGGAAGGCAACTACTGGGTCCACAATGTCGTCCTCCCCGTCCTTGCACCACCTGACGGTCCAACCTGCCGGGGCCGGGATGCTGTGTTCATAGCCCGCGCTATCGCGGATGCACCGAAAACCGGGCTGCTTGCTGGCCCGCACGAGACGACCGGCTTGGCGATCCAAGATCAAAGCATTGTGATCGCTATCCCACCCTGCCACTGGCCTGAGCTTTTCAAGCTCCCTCCCCTGCTGTACCTCGGTGAACACCGCAACCCAGCGCGGACCAGTCATGCGTTTCTCCTACGATCAGGCAGGTAGTGCCGGCCATCGTAGGGCTCCGGTGGGCCGTCGGGGCGGCGATCAGATTCACCTGACAATCGGTCAAGATCATTTGTCAGAGGTCACCTGGTGCTGCTCCTGGTGGTGGTCGTCGGACGGGACCAGGGTGGTGTCGTGGATGCAGCGCAGCATTTACATGGGCCCGCGTAGCACAAGGGTGCTGCACGGGTCGGAGGCCGGCCCCGGGCGGTGCAGCACGGTGGCACGGCTTGTTCTTCTGCTCCACAACGATCCGGTGTGGCTGGTGCTACCGGCGTGCTGCTCCGTCCCGGCCGGGAACGACGACGGCGCCCTCCCGGTCGGGGGGCGCCGTGGTGGTGCGCGACGTTCGGCGGCGGTTCAGCCGGCTAGCCGGAGGGCGGGCCGGGCCTCGGGGGCCGGGGCGTCCTCGCCGCCGTCCGGGTCGGGGTCGAAGTCGGTGCCGGTGCGCCCGTCGCGCACGCGCGGCGGGCGGATGTCGCCGACGGGAAAGTTGATGGGCCACACGTGGGTGTCCGGGGCCTCGAGGTGGTTGGTCATGTGGGCGAGCGACTCGTAGCCGGCCAGCAGCGGGTGGATGAGCAGTGTGCCCTTGCGCTGCCGCTCGCTGATGATGCCCTTGTCGCGTAGCTGTCCGATCGCGCGGGAGACCGCGGACTGCGACAGGCCCAGGCGCTGGGCGAGCTCCTGCTGACGGATGTGGACCAGGCCGCCGGGCTCCTGGCGCGCGGTCAGCACGTCGAAGATGTCGCGGGCCGTCGCCGACAGGCACGCGTTGGGCAGGACCTCGAACAGCTGCGGGTTGTGGAATCCGGCAATCGTGCTGCTCATCGCGAGGTCTCCTTCTTCCCGACCGTCGGAATTTCGATCTGGTGCTCCAGCAGAACGTTTTGCAGTGACACGACCAGCTCCCGGTGATGATCGCTGCCCCACCCATAAGCGTAGAGCGGGTTGAGCCGGTACAGCCCGCGCTTCTCCTTCCAGGTGAAGTTGTGTCGGGTGAGCTCCCCGATGGCCTTGCTGACCTTGGTCTGCGAGCAGCAGAAGTGCTCGCCCAGCTTCGCCTGGGTGGTCTTCACCAGGGCCTGCTTGTCGTGGTGGGTGACCATGTAGTCCAGCACGTTCCGGGCCACCGTCGTCAGCCGGAACTTCCACAGGTTCGCCTGCAGCACGTCCGAGATGCTGGAGTGGTTCGTCCCGTAGAAGGCGTAGGGGCGGCGCTTGCGGTCGTAGGTGAACGTTCCGCCCTTGGACAGCTCCTTGAACTTGTTGAGCAGGGCAGCGGCGGATTCGAGGCCGTTTACGTAGTCCCGCTCCGGCTCGGGGGCAGGAGCCAGTGGCGACGTCCGCGATGGCGCCGGCGCACTGCTTCTCAAGGGCTGAGCCACTGACTTCCCTCCATGATCACCGAGGCGCATAACATACCTCATGAGTGATGTTATGCGTGAGATCCATTCGCTTCCGGCGTGTCTCTAGCCAGGAGAGATCTAGTCGGCTAGGCCGCATACATCTCCGGCTGCGCGACCGCGATCTATGCGTGCAGGGGAATAGAACTTTCGCGTTTCCGCAGGTCACAGCTTCGCGCCTATCTGATCTTTAGAGGCTCACCCCCTCCGGCCCGCGCTGCGCCTTCCAGCCGCTCCATGCAACTGCGAGGCGGCGACCAGGCGGGGAAACCCGGATCCATCCGCCGATGTCCCGCCAGCTGCTGCGCGTCGGCCCCCAGCCGGGGCTGAGGCGGCTTCGCGTGCGGCTCCGTGATGCGAGTGCGGACCGTAGGCGGCACCAGCGGAGCTGCGTCTCGGGTAGTACCGGCCGTGACGATCAAAAGCGAGGAAGCGTGGCCGGTGCCGGTGGGCGGTTCCGCCGCCCGGCCTAGCGGCCGTTCGGCTCCGGTACCTCCGCACGCCGAATTCCGGCATTCCCATATCCGGACTTCCGTTCTGTGGCTGAGCAATTTACGGCCGCGAAATTGTGGATTCCACCGGTAGTTAATGGCCCCGGGCTGGGGTAGTGCGGCAGGGTCCCAAACGCTACACAGATCCGCACCATGATGCATCAGCCCTTCCATGGGTTCGCTCGCGCGGGTGATGCATCGACGGATTCCGCCCCATGGTGGCGGGTTGGCGTGTATGCTGACGGGGTATTGGTGAACGTGTCGGAGCGAGTTGAGGAGTAGGGGAGGGGGTTCGGGTGGAGCGCAGCGGAGCCCGTCACTGCAGTGAAGCCGGCACCCTGTCAGTCCGACGATCCGTCACCTCCGTTGCGGGGGTGGTAGCTGGAATTCCCAGTGGCTACACAGGCCCGCACGTGATGCACCTCCCCTTGCTGCCAGCCTCAGCATTCCCGCTTGCGGGAATGCTTCCAATTCGCGCTTGCGCGAATTGATCCGCTTTTAGAATTCCGCTTGCGGAATTCAATTCCCGCGTTTACGCGGGAATTTGGCGGAGCGTCAGCGGAGCCGTCACTACTGCCCGGCTTGCCGGGCAGTATCCCGCTCCGCGGG
>NZ_JARAXF010000038.1:0-110553 GCF_033793745.1 Streptomyces sp. ME19-01-6
TATCCCGAGACGCTTCGCGGCCTTGGACATGCGCAGCAACTCCATACCCACAACTATACGTGCACAACACTAAGGATGACTAATGAAGTTGATGAGCCTGCGCTGCGGGCCGAGGCGACGGCGTGTTCCCGGAGCGTCCGCCCCAGCCCGGTGCCGATCACCCCAGGTTCGGGGAACAGGTCTGCCAGCTCCCGCCGCGACCACACGACCTGCGGCTTCTCGCCCGCCTGATGCCATTCCCGAGGGTTAAGGTATGCCTGCGTGGTGGCCAAATCCTCATGCCCCAGAAGCCGGGCGGCGATGTGGACGGGGAGTCCCCCGGTGAACGCCTCGGTCGCGAAGATGGAGCTTGTGTCCGCAGAGGCCGTGTGCAGTCGGAGTCCTGTCGTGATGAGGCGAACAACGGGCAGGGCCCAGAACGCGGCAGCGGTGACCGCGAGTTCGTCTTTCAGGGCCTCGGTGTAGGCGAGCCGGAGTGGCTAGGACGGGCTTCGGTGAGAGCATCGGGGCGGACCGACGTGGCCCACCTGCGGGTGAGGCCTTCGTCATTCTGATAATGGAAGGTTTCACCGTAGGATCGGGCGCTGCATGAGCGGGCCGGCCAGGCACTCAACGAGCACCGCGCGGAGATCCGCCGGTACTCCAGGTTCCGGGAGTGCGCGCTGGCTGACTCGGACAAGGCGGCCGACAAGCTGGCAGGGGAGGGCCGTGCCGACACCTCAGGTACTCGATGAGTTGCTGCGCCAACTGAAACCTCGTGTCTGCCAAGATGCCGATCTTAATCCGCAGACGCTGATTGACTGGTTGGGGCGGCAGCTCGGCGCGGAGATCGCCCTGGTAGACCGCGCGGGCAAGGTGGAGCTGTCCACTGCCCGGCTTGCGCCGGACATCCTTGCCAGTCTCCAGCTGGTGCTGACGCAGTTATCAAGCGGACAGCTGGCCGCTGCGGCCTCGCAGGTGGGCGTGTTCCATGTGCGGTGCGAAGCGCTGGGACGGCAAGTTCCGCGTCCGGTGCTGGTGGTGGGCAGCCCGTTACCGCTGACGCGGGAGGCCCTGGCGCTCGCATCCCACGTCGGCTCCATGATCGAGGTGTTGCGACGAGCCCGGCAGGCCGACGACCTCGCACTCCGCTATCAGCAGGCGGCAACGCGGCTGCGCCTGGCGGTCTTCATGGCCCTGATGACTGGAGAACTGACTCTGGCCCGCCGCATGACGGCCGGTGCCGTTCCGCCGTTGCTGGACGCTGAACGTCTGCGCATCCACCTGCTCCGCTGCCCGCCCTCAGACCGCGACAGGCTCATCGACGCCTACCAGGATGCGTCCGGCTATCACGGTCGCGGCTTGATGGTGCGTTGCCCTGTCTACGACGATCACCTCATCTGTCTCCTGCCCATGGACCACGACGGCGACAGCGCGGACGGCGGCCTGGCCGCGCCCTTGCAGGCGCTGGTGCGAGACAACCCGGACTACGCGCTGGGCATCAGCGCCCCCATGCCCTTGCAGGCCACTGCCCATGCCTACGATCAAGCCCGCCATGCCCTGGCCGTCGCCTGCCACACGCCCGACCGGGTTGCCGACTACCACGGCCAGCCACCGCTGGCCGGACTGCTCCCTCGTCGACAAGCCCTCGCCTGGGCCCGTGCCTTCCTGGAGCCGATCAGGGAAGCCCCCCGGCTCACCCTCGACATCACCAGCCTTGCCCTGAACTTTCCCCGCTCCGGTGTGGCTCGGCTGCTCGACGTCAGCCGCAACACCGTCACCGCCCATCTGAGGCGTGTCCAAGACGCCCTCGGCCTCAACCTGCAGGACCCCCGCAGCCGCGCCGAACTCGCCCTGGCCCTGGCGATCACCGACCTCCCGTTACCCGACGGCAACGCCGCAGCCGAGCATGTGCCAACGCCTTCGGCGGACAGTCTGCTGTCCACCGAAGCGGCCATCACCTGGGCCCACGCCTTCCTCCAACCCCTGCAGCTCGGCACGGACCGCACCGTGCACCAGACCCTGCGAGCCTGGATCGAGGCCGACACCGATGCCCAGCGAACGGCCCGGAACCTCGGCATCAGCCGCACTACCGTTCGCGCCCACCTGCGCACCGCCGAACAGCTCCTGAAACGCAGCCTCCAGACCCCAGGCCCCGGCACCCACGAACTGGTCCACGCGTTCCGCATCGCCGACCGTGCACCGTGAACAGCCGCAACCCCGCAACTGCGCACCGTGCGCATTGCCCGCCACCCACAGCCCTCCCTACAGTCTGCTTCACCCGGCCTGCGATGACTGTCCGCAGGGCGACGAGCCGGCCACGGAGTGGCTGTGCACCCGGAGCCAGGCCGAACACCAGCACATTGAGGTCGGACGTTCAACCTGGACAGTTAGAGGTACTCCGCTTCAGCGCGGCACCCGGACATGGTGAAGCCCTGATGCACCGTGATGGCAATAACTACGAGGGGAACGCACTATGAAGAAACTGACCGCCCTGGCCATGACCGGCGCGATCGTCGGCGGCAGCCTGCTGGTCACCACGACACCTGCCGCCGCAGCCACCTGTTACGGCAGCGCAAAGAACTATGTCTCGACCGCCGGGGGATCCGTCCACCCCAAAGGCAGCGACTTCTTCAAGACGACGAGCAACTGCGCCGACATCAACATCAGGGTGAACGGGTTCGGCACACCCAAGAAGGTGAAGGTCTGCTTCTATCACAGCAACAACACCCTCAACTACTGCCAGAGCAGCTACAGCACGTACTACCCGGGGGACTCGTGGTGGGAGATCGCCACGGATGTCAAGGATGGCGTCAAGTTCCGCTTCTCGTTTGAGGAGGCCGGATACAAGAACTTCGACTGGGCGGCGTAAAACCGAGCTCTGCCCAGCGCCGGGAACGGGTGGGAGCGCCTATGCTCCCACCCGTTTCTCGTCGTGGTCTGGATCCTGCTGGAGGTGGTTGACCATCTGGATCTCAGCAGTCTCGAGGCGCGCTATTCGCTCGGCGGGGCCGGCCCAGGTGCTGCTGGTTTGCGCGAAGGCCGGACTCGGCCGACTCGGCACGATCGCGATCGACGGCACGAAGATCGCAGCGAGCGCTGCCCGGGGCGCGTCCTGCCGTCGCAAGTGGCTCGAGGAGCAGGTGGATGCCATTACCGCAGAGGCTGACGCAGCCGACGCAGCCGACGCAGCTGACGCAGCCGACGCAGCCGACGCAGCCGACGCAGCCGACGCGGCCGAAGACGCCAAGGCCGCGGACACTGCTCGCTTGGGTGAGACAGCACGGCAGCTGCCAAGGAGCGGGCGAGGGTTGCCCGAGCGCGCGAGGGACGAAGCGGTCGAGTCTGTGCGGCCGAGGACGGCGTGGCTGCGGCGAACTTCGACTTGCTGGAGGGCCAGTTCAGCGACGGGTGCGGGCAGGTCCACTGGGACGGCGCCGAGGCGGGTGGGGACGGCTCCGTCCGTCTCCTCGACGTGGTCGACGGTGAGCCGGGCGATCGCTGTGGGCCACTGGGCATAGAGAAGCAACAGCAGGCCGGCGAAGCGGCCTCGCCCACCTGATGCAATTCCCGAGGGTTGGTGTAGAGCGAGGTGGTACTGGCGTGCTCGTGGCCGACCTGCTCCTGGACGAAGCGCGGGTCCCAGCCGTCCTCGATCAGGTGGTGACGTAGGACAATTCGGGGGGCTCGGCCTGGTCCTCAATGCCGCCGTGCTCTCGACAACGCGCTACCTCGACGCCGCCGTCGACCACCTGCGGGCCCTGCCGCCCGAGGAGCGGGAGCATGACGTCCTGGACGAGGATGTGGCCCGGGTCTCCCGCTGAAGCACGCCAACCTCAACTGCGTGGGCCGCTACAGCTTCGCCGCCCGCCCGCCACGCGAGGGCCTGCGCCCACTGCGTGACCCGGCGACCGTCCACCTCGACGAGGACGACGAGGGCACCGGCGAATGACGTGGCGGGTCGTGATCAATGAGCATCGCAGCTTCCGGGGCGGGTGCCCGTCTGGGTACGGGGCCGGGCGATCTGCGGCTGCGCCGTGTGGGCGCGAGTGGCCAAAAGCGATGCCGCAGGCGGGCAGCGGCGGGCTCCGAGGGCCCAGGGGGGCCCGGCTGTGTGCCCGCCGGGATGGTGTGTCAGACCGTGGCGAGCCGGTCCACCAGCAGCTCCACCCTCGGCTCGGCGTCCTCGGGCAGCAGCCGTCCCGTCCGGGTCAGGGTCGCGAGGCCGTGCAGGGCCGCCCAGAACGTCTCGGTGAACAGCGCCGGGTGGACGCCGTCACCGGCGACCTCGCCGAGGGTCTCCAGCAGGGCGGCGAAGGCGTCCTTCAGCGGCTCCGGGGTGTCCTCCTGCGCGTACGCCAGGCCGCCGTCGAGCTGGAAGATGGCGTCGTAGACGGCCGGGTTGTGCTCGGCGAAGTCGAGGTAGGCGCGGGCGAGGGCGGCGACCCGGGCGCGCGGACCGTCCGCGGCGGAGGTCGCGGCACGCACCGCGACGGCCAGCTCGGTGGCGCCCTCCAGGGCGACGGCGCCGATGATCTCGCGCTTGCCGCGGAAGTGGCTGTAGAGGACGGGCTGGCTGTACTCGATGCGCTCGGCGAGGCGGCGGGTGGTGACCGCGTCCCAGCCCTGCTGCTCGGCGAGTTCGCGGGCCGTCGCCACGATGAGGCGCTCGCGGACCGCCCGTTCGCGCTCCTTGCGTTCCTGTACCGACATGCTTCGAATCCTAGCACCGCTAGACAAGCGGTCGGTAGTAGTACTAGCGTTGCCTCATCATCTAGCAGTACTAGATACCGAGAGGGTCGTCATGCTCAACGCACTCGAGGTCGTCACCACCGTGGTCGTCGGCGTGATGGTGGGGGTGGAGTTCTCCGTCGCCTTCGTCATGAACCCGATCCTCAACGCCCTGCCCGAGGACAGCGGCCAACTCGGCCACGCCCACGGGGGCCGGATGCTCGGCGCTGTGATGCCGGTCTGGTACATCGGCTCGCTTGTCCTCGTCGCGGTCTGGGCCGTCGCCGGATGGCACCGCGACGGCGCCGGCCTCGTCGTCACCGCCGGCGCGCTGCTGATCCTCAGCGTGATCATGTCGATCCTGCTGCTCGTCCCGATCAACAACCGGGGCAAGACGTGGACCCCTGACAACCGGCCCGAGGACTGGAAGGAGCAGCTGAACCGCTGGAACCGCTGGCACTACGCCCGCGTCGCCGTCATCATCGCCGCCTTCGCCCTGCTGGTCGCCGCCCTCGCCTGAGCCCGCGGGCTCACCCGCCCGGTCGTCAGCCGCAACCGCTCGGCCCTGCGCCCGAAGTGCGGCACCGCCACCTCCATCTACATCCAGGGCCCGGACACCAACATCCTCGAACTCCGCTGGCATCCGCAGGACGCGGGCCCCAGCGACACCCACTGACCGATAGCCAGTGGAAGTACCGAAAATGGCCACGCTGCAGAGTCTTGACCCGCACGCGCCGATGTTCGCGCAGTTCAAGGAGAAGACCGGGCCCATCGTCCTGGCCAACACCTTCTTCGTCCCGAAGGAGAGGACTGAAGCGTTCCTGGCCCTTTTTCGCAGGCAGGCCGAGTTCATGAAGGCTCAGCCGGGATTCGTCTCCCTGCAGATGCACAAGGGAACGGCGGACAGTCGGCTTCTGATGAACGTCGCGGTCTGGGAGTCGACCGAGGCGCTCGCCACGGCGTTCGGCAGCCCGGAGTTCCAGCGCATGGCGGCCGAGTTCCCCGACGACATCGTGTCGTATCCGCACATCTTCGAGCAGATCGACGAATGACACGGCAGCTGTAGCAGGGGGAGGGCAGCCGGGGAAGCCCTGCCCTCCCGCGGGCAGTCACGCATCCATGCACCATGCCGGGTCGCCGAGGCCGCCGAGCACCCCACCACGCGTAACCCCGTCCCTGAAAAGGAGCCACTATGGCCGTGGAACTGAATCACACCATCGTCCCCGCCCGTGACCCGCAAGCCTCGGCGCAGTTCCTGGCCGAAATCCTCGGCCTGAGTGTCGATCCGCCGGTAGCGCACTTCACGCCGGTCACGCTGGCGAACCAGGTCAGCCTGGACTACGACCAGCTGGACGACTTTGAGCCACACCACTACGCGTTCATGGTCAGCGAGCAGGAGTTCGACGCCGCCCTCGCCCGCATCCAGCACGGTGGAATCACCCACTACGGCGATCCCGCATGCCAGGAGCTTGGGCAGATCTATCACAGCAAGCGCACCAAAGGCCGCAGGGGTACTTACTTCCACGACCCCGACGGACATCTCATGGAAATCCTCACCCCGGGCGGCGCCGGGTCATGAGGCCGATGGCGGCCCAGCGGATCATGGCTTCGCTGGTGGCGGGATCGCGTTCGTCGTCGCGACCGACGCGGTGCTGTGCGCGGACGGTCCGGTGGCACACCGGTCGACCTGACGCTGCTGCCCGAACACCGACGGGGGCACGGCGGGCCGTACGGCGATCTCAACCGGGGCCGCATCGACGGCGACCGGCTGCGCGTGCTGCTGGCCGGGCTGCCACTGCCGCGCTCCCCGGACGGCCGGCCGGCCACCGACATCCCAACATCCGGGAATGCAACTGCCGTTCAGATCCCACAACCGTGATCCCGGCGAACCACGCCCCTCGATCAGCCGCGCACGCGCGGCCTGACCAGGCCCCACAGGACTCCGCAAGCTCCACGAAGCTCACCAAGCCGACGTAGACTCGCAAGGAGAAGAACAATGTCGCTGAAGAAGATCAACACCGTCCTGGCCGCCGCCTTCATCCTCTTCATCCTCTGGTTCGGGACGGAGTTCATCCTGAGCCCGGAGACGACGGCGCCGGGCTTCGGCCTGCCGAGCTGGCCGTCCGGCGACGGCGACGGCTTCCTGATCATCAAGGGAATCCGCGACGTCGTCATGGCCCTGGTCCTGGGCATCCTGCTGGTCACGGGCCACCGCCGGGCGCTGGGCTGGGTGCTCCTGGTGGAGGCCCTCGCCGCGTACGGCGACATGGCCACCGTGCTGGCCCACCACGGCTCCGTGGCCACCGCGCTCGGCGTCCACGGCCTGACCGCGACACTGATGGTGGTCAACGGCCTGCTGATAATGCGCGAGACCCGCAAGGCCGCGGCCGCTCCGGCAACGCCCGTCCCGCAGCCCGCCTAACGCCGCCTTGGCGCGTTGTCGGTATTCGCCTTCCCCCGCCGAGTCCGCATCCGGCGCCCGGTGCCGGCTGTCGGCCTCTGGCTTTCGTCCTCACTGCCGGACAGGCAGGCGATGCACCCGCCTTCACCGAGGTCATGGCCCGCCTGCGTGTTCCCCGCCGACGGGGCCGGCCGCGCACCAGACCGGACGTGGTCCTGGCGGACAGGGATATTCGTCCCGCGCGATCCGCGAGCACCTGCGCCGACGCGGCATCCGGGCCGTGATCCCCGTTCCGGCGGACCAACGCGGCCACCGACTGCGACGCGGCAGCCGAGGCGGCAGACCACCGGCCTTCGATCGCGAGACCTACAAGCAGCGCAATACCGTCGAGCGGTGCATCAACCGCCTCAAGCAGTGGCGAGGCATCGCCACCCGCTACGAGAAGACAGCCACCATCTACCTGGCCGGACTCCACATCGCCGGCATCTTCCTCTGGTCCGCCCGATGATCCAAACGAAACCGCCTAGTCGAGGGTCCACTTGCCCGTGCGCTCGGGGTCCGGCCCGACCTTTTCCATCACGTACGTCACGGACGTGATCTTCGCGTCCTTCGGCACCTCAAAGACGATCCAGCCGGAGACCCGCTGACCCGGCTTGACGTTCAGTTGGAGGCCGCCAAGGGACTTGCCGATGGTGGGGCTTCCGGGCTTGCCCTGATATCCCTGCCCGTTCGCGTCGTAGACCATCGCCTCCGCGAACCCGGAGTCCTGGTAGGTGCCGGTGCCGGTCTCGACGATGGTGAACTTGGCGGCCACGAGGTGGTTCCCGGCGGCAGGCTCGGGTGCGCCGAGCGCCGGCTTGGCGTTGTTCTCGAACTTCTCCAACGTGAAGTCGGCCTCGATCGTACCCGTGCCGTTCAGACTGCCTTCCATCCCCACCAGCTTCAGGGTGTCGCCGAGCTTGCCGACCGGCGCCTGCGTGCTGCCGGCGGTGGCGCCGGGCGACTGCTCGCCGGTCGGCTGGGCGGTGCTGCTGGAGCCGGCGCCCTTCGTGGGCCCCGTGGGCCCGGCCTTGTCGCTGCCCCCGTCCGAACCCCCGCATGCCACAAGGGTGGCGGTGAGCGTGACGACCGCGGCGGCAACCGCGATGGAACGGCGCATGGAATCCCCCCGTACATTCCCGATGGACCAGGTGAGTATGACGACTGATCCAGGTCAGTGTGTCGATGCCTGGAATCCTTGTACAGATCGGTGGTGCGGGGAACGGCCGTTCTGTAACCGAACTGCACCAGGGTCCGTCTTCCAACGGATCTTACCCAGAGCAGGAAAGACGCGAGTGTGACCGCTGCTTCGTAGGAGGTGGCGGTCTTCTCGTATCTCGTGGCGATGCCGCGGAAGCCCTTGAGCCGGTTGAAGCAGCGTTCGATGGTGTTGCGTCGGCGGTAGGTCTCGCGGTCGAAGACTGGCGGCCGCCCGCCGCGGCTGCCGCGATTGTGACGGTGCTTTTGCTGGTCGGTCTTCTCGGGGATGGTGTGTGCGATGCCGCGTTTGCGCAGGTAAGCGCGGAGGCCGCGGGAGCTGTACGCCTTGTCCGCGATGATCTGGCCGGGTCGGCAGCGTGGTCGGCCAAGGCCGAGACGAGGAACCCGAATGCGCTCCAGCAGGGTGCGTGCGCAGATGCTGTCGTGTCGTTGGCCCGGTGTCACGAGGATGGCCAGGGGACGCCCGCGGCCGTCGCAGGCGAGGTGGATCTTGGTGGTCAGTCCGCCGCGGGACCGTCCGATGGCATGGTCGTCGGGTTCGCCGGCCGGGGCCCCTTTTTGCGGCCCCCGGCCGCATGCTGGTGGGCTCGCACGATCGTGGAGCCACCGAAACCGCCCAGTCGAGGTCCTCATCGGTGTCGGCCTGGGCCATCAGAGCGGTGAACACCCGCTCCCAGGTGCCTCGACGGCCCACATCCGCAGCCGGTTGTAGACGCCGCGCCAGAGCAACGGCTCGATCCGTGCCCACTGCGCATCAGTCAACGACACATCAGACCAACGATCCGATGATCCAAACGACACGCCCTACGGGCGGCCGGTGCTCGCGCCGATGACCACGGTCCGCGCTCAGTACGCGGAGGAGATCTGCGGCCCGCTGCGGGCGGCAGGGGTGCCCGTGCACCACTTCTTCCTCAAGGCCTCCCCCGGAGGTCCTTGCACGCGGATCCGGCGCGTGACGAGGAGGTCAAGCAGTGGTGCAAGGCCCAGATCCCGTTGCGTACGGCCGTGGCGGACGCGCTGCCCGCGGACACGGTCTTCCTGGACGGGGAACGGCCCGTGGGCGAGTTGGCGGACGAGGCGTTGGCCCGGGTGGGCGGGGCGCCGCGGCCCGATGGCGGATAACGCGGCCGGTCAACCCTGGACAGGAGCCGCGAGTGCCGCCGCCGTGGCGCGGGCGAAGGCTTCCGGGTTGTCCAGCATGATGTTGTGTCCGCAGTGCGGGATGGCGACGACGGACACTCCGGCCTCGGTGAGAGCTTCGGTGCCCGGGAGCGGGGCGTCGGCTTCCGGGAGCAGGAAGGTGCGGGGGATCTTCAGGTCCAGCAGAAGTTCACGCATGGTGGGGACGGTGCCGCGGGTGAGGTGGACGGCGCTGCGGTGCAGCGCCTCCCGGCCGGCCAGGCGCATGGTGGACCACCAGTGAGGGCCGACCCGGTCGCGGACCTCTTCCCAGCCGCCCGTGAGGAACTCCTCCTCGGTGTAGGCGGCGATACCGCTGCTGCCCGAAGAGCCGGGCGTGCGGGGGATCGGGTCGAGGTTGGCGTCGATGAGGACCAGGCGGGAGACCAGGTGGGGGTGGCGGGCGGCGAGGACGATGGCGACTGAGCCGCCCATGCTGTGCGCGATCAGTTCGGCGCCGGTGACACCCGCGCGGGTCAGCGCCGTGGCGAGCGCGTCGGCGTGTGATTCCAGCGTGTAGTCGAAGCCCGTAGGCCGGTCGCTGATGCCGTGACCCAGCAGGTCGATCAGCAGCGAACGGTGGCCGGCCAAGAGGGGGTGTACCGCGATCTCGGCGAAGTAGGCGGGCGAGGTGGCGCCCAGGCCGTGCACATAGACGCGTGTCGGCTCCTGTCCGGGCAGCTCGACCCACCGGATCCGGTCGCCTTCGGGCGTTACGGCGGCGTCGCGCATGGTCTGCTCCCCTGCGGTCGGGATCGGTGGAGAGACGAGAATAGACACACCAGAGGACCCTGGACGCCGCCGGCGGAGAGCCAGGGCCGCGGTTGAGCGTGTGGTCGGCGGAATTGCGCTGGTCGACAACCCACACAGGGCACGTCTAGCCGGGTGAGCGGAGGTAGTTGTAGACCGTCGCCCGGGAGACGCCCAGCAGCTCCGTCACCACCTGCACGGAGTGCTTGACCTGCAGAAAGCCGCGGGTCTTGAGGGATCGTACGAGCTCCTTCTTCGCGGCGGAGCCGAGGCTGCGCGGGGTGTGGCCGCGGGCCGCGGCGAATTCCTCGATGACGGTGCGGAGTTCGTCGGCGGTGCGGGCGCGCAGGGTTTCGGTGAGGGGCTGTTCCTGGTCGTCGGTCCTGACCAGGTTGTTGAGGCTGCGGGCGACGCTGGCGAACAGCGAGACGTCGAGGTTGAGGCAGATGGCGGCGACGTACTCGCCCGCGCTGTTCTTGATGCCGATCGAGGTGCTCTTGGCCGGGCGGCCGTCGGGGAAGCGGCTGGGGTAGTTCTGGACGATGTCCGGGAAGCCGGGGGCCTGGATGCGGGCGATGCCGAGCTCGGTGGCGGGGTCGCCGACGGAGCGGCCGGAGAGGTTGTTCTCTATGGCGCGGATGGCGTGTTCGGGGTCGCGCAGATCGTGCAGGACGACCTCGCACAGGCCCGGGAACATCCGGCCGATGGCGACGACGATTTTCTCGGCCTCGCGCAGGAGCAGGTCGTCCTCGGCGGTCATGGTGTGCCTCTCTGATCGGCGAAGAGGGCGCCCATCGTGGTCGCCGCCTTGAGCCCCGAGCCCGTCAGCAGCACGACGGTCGTCTCGCCCGGGCGGATCGCGCCCCGGGCGCGGAAGACGTCGATCGCGGCGGCCGCGGTCGCGCTGGTCGGCTCCGCGTACAGGCCCATGGCGGCCAGCCGGCGGGCCGCGGTGGCGATGTCGTCCTCGGGGACGGCCGCCATGTCGCCGTCCGAGCGGCGGACGGCATGGACGACCTCCGGCAGCCGGATGGGTTCGCGGATGGCGGTGCCCTCGGCGATGGTGGGGGCGAAGGGGGCGGGGCCCTGCGCGTGGAACGCCGCGTGGATGGGGGCGCAGTTGGTGGGCTGGGCGACGAGCAGCCGGGGGCGGCGCCGGATCTGGCCGGAGGCCAGCAGCTCGGAGAACCCGATGTCGCAGCCCAGGACGGTGGAGCCCGCGCCGGCCACGGTGACGACATTGTCCGGGGCCGCGAAGCCCAGGTCCTCCCACAGCTCGTACGCGAGGGTCTTGGTGCCCTGCAGGAAGAAGGGGTGCCAGTTGTGGCTCGCGTAGTACGTACGCTCCGACCGGCGCAGCGCCTCCGCCGCGGTGGCGTCCCGGTCGCCCGGGACGAGCTCCACCCGCGCCCCGTACGCGCGGCTCTGGAGCACCTTGGCGGGGGAGGTGGCCTCGGGGGCGAGGATCGTGGCCCGGATTCCGGCCGCCGCGCAGTACGCCGCGACGGAGGCGCCGCCGTTGCCGGAGCTGTCCTCGATGACCTCCGGCACGCCCCGCTGCGCGAGCAGGGAGATCATCACGCTGGTGCCGCGGTCCTTGAAGCTGCCGGTAGGGCTGAACCACTCCAGCTTGAAGTGGACCGGGACCTCGCCCCAGGCCTTGGCGACCAGCGGGGTGCAGCCCTCGCCGAGCGACACCGGCGTGGCGGTGTCCATGGGCAGGGCCGCGCGGTAGCGCCACAGCGAACGGGTGCCGGCGTCCACGTCCTCGCGGGTGATGCCGGGCAGGGCGGAGACGGTCAGCGGGGCGCCGTCGTCGCCGCACCAGCGCGGGTCGGTGAGCGGGTAGCGGGCGCCGGACCGCTCGTCCAGGTAGTGGGGGGCAGGGCGGTCGGGTTCGGCGTGGTCGGGTTCAGAGTGCACTTTGGAAATTCTGTTTAGTTGTGGAGGATCGGTCAAGAGTGCCCGGTCAGGGGCGGCCGTACAGGCGCTCCAGCACCGCCGCCACCCCGTCCTCGTCATGGTCCGGCGCCACCTCGTCCGCCACGGCGATCAGACCCGGGTGCGCGTTGCCCATCGCGACCCCGTACCCGGCCCACTCCAGCATCGGGATGTCGTTCGGCATATCGCCGAAGGCGATCGTCTCCGCGGGTGAGAAGCCCATGTGTGCCGCCGCCCGCCCCAGCCCCACGGCCTTGTCCACCCCCGCCGGCAGCACCTCGATCATGCCCTTCTCGGAGTGCGTCACCGACACCTCGTCCCCGCCCGCCAGCGCCGCGGCCGCCGCGACCCGGCCGTCGGGCAGCTCGCGGTGGCGCATCAGCACCTTCTCGATCGGCTGCGCCCACAGCTCCTCCCGGCTGCCCACGAGCCCCCAGCCCGGCCGCACCCGGTCCGCGAAGCCCGGCGTGATCACGAAGCGGTTCTCGGGTGCGGCGGTGACCACCGCCAGCTCCAGCGGGCGCCCGCCCAGCTCCTCCTCGGTGCGCTTGACCACCGCCCGGGCCAGGTCCAGGTCCAGCGCCGCGGAGGCCAGCAGCCGGTCCGCCGAGGCGTCGTACAGCTGCGCGCCCTGGCCGCATACCGCGAGCCCCTGATAGCCGATGGCCACCAGGAACTCCCGGCAGGAGGCGGCGGGCCGGCCGGTGACGACCAGATGGCGCGCCCCGGCCCGGTCCGCGAGGACGAGCGCCGCGCGGGTACGGGCCGAGACGGTCAGGTCGGTGCGCAGCAGCGTGCCGTCGAGGTCGGTGGCCACGAGCCGGAAGCGCGACCCGTCGCAGGCCGGGCCGGGCGCGGAGCCCGAGCGGGGCCGCGGTAGCCGGAGTGCCGTGGTGGGTAAACCATCCGAACCGGTGAAGCTGTGCCCGGTGGCGGAGGGTGCGGGCGTGACTGGCGTGGCGTCGGCGGTGTGCACGTGCCGGTGTCCCTTTCGTGTCCTTGGGCCCGCGGCAGTGCCCCACAGGTACGAGCGCGGGTACGCGCGCGACGCGGACCGCCGCCCTCGCGCGATGGTCGCGCCGGTGATCGAGCCCCTGAATGCTGAGCCAGGATGGCGGCTCGCGCGGGTCCGATCAAGCGGCCTTGACAGCCGCGCTCACGCCGCCTTCAGTCCGGCCTCCGGTTCGGCCTCCACCCGCGCCGCCGTGACCTGCCTCGGCAGCCGGTAGGAGAGCCTGCCGTACCACAGCCGCGACAGGGCGAAGCCGAACAACAGGCAGACGACGCCGCCGATGCCGTCCAGCCAGAAGTGGTTGGCCGTCGCCACGATCACCACCAGCGTGGCCGTCGGGTACAGCAGCCCCAGCGCCTTCACCCACACCGGGCGGGCCAGCATGGCGATGGTGATGCCGCACCACAGCGACCAGCCGATGTGCATCGACGGCATCGCCGCGTACTGGTTCGACATGTTGGCCAGGTTCCCCGAGGCCATCGACCCCCAGGTGTGGTGCGCCACCACGGTGTCGATGAAGTGCCCCCCGGTCATCAGCCGGGGCGGGGCCAGCGGGAAGAAGTAGTAGCCCAGCAGCGCGACTCCCGTGGTCGCGAAGAGCACCAGCCGGGTGGCGGCGTAGCGGCCCGGGTGCCAGTGGTAGAGCCACACCAGCACGCCGAGGGTCACGATGAAGTGCAGCGTGGCGTAGTAATAGTTCATTCCTACGATCAGCCAGCCGACCGAGTCGATCGCGTGGTTGACACCGCTTTCGAAGGCCATGCCGAGCTGGTGCTCCCAGTCCCAGATCCACCCGGCGTTGCGCAGCGCCTCGTGCCGCTGCTCCGGGACGGCGTTGCGGATCAGGGAGTACGTCCAGTAGCTGACGGCGACGAGGAGGATCTCGAACCAGAGCCGGGGTCTGCGGGGGGTGCGCAGCCGGTCCAGGAACGTAGGGGGTGGCGCCGGACGTGCGCCGGTCTCCGCTCTGGTTCCCTCGATGGGTGACGGAGTGGCCGTCCGGCTTGCCAGAGTCCTCACAGTCGCTTCACCCATAGGGCAACAGTCTGCCAGAAAGCGGCCCAGCGACAGATCCTCCTTCAGTCCGGTCTTGGCGTCTTATGTCCTACTCCGGCCCGCCCCACATGCGGCGCAGTGGGGCGTGCGCCCGATTATGTCCCCCCGCCCCGCGCCCCCGCCCCGTGGGCCGAGGCCGTGGAGCCGCGGACCACCAGTTCCGGGAGGAAGACGAACTCGCTGGGCGGGGCCGGGGTGCCGCCGATCTCCTCCAGCAGGGCCCGCACCGCGGCCTGGCCCATCGACTGCACGGGCTTGCGGATGGTGGTCAGCGGCGGGTCCGTGAAGGCGATCAGCGGCGAGTCGTCGAAGCCGACCACCGAGATGTCCCGCGGCACGGCCAGGCCCTGCTGCCGGGCCGCCCGAATGGCGCCCAGCGCCATCATGTCGCTCGCGCACACCACCGCCGTGCAGCCGCGCTCGATCAGCGCGCCGGCCGCCGCCTGGCCGCCCTCCAGCGTGTACAGCGAGTGCTGGATCAGCTCCTCGGACTCCTCGGACCCGACACCCAGCTGCTCGTGCATCGCGCGCTGGAAGCCCTCGATCTTCCGCAGCACGGGTACGAACCGCTTGGGGCCCAGCGCCAGCCCGATCCGGGTGTGCCCGAGCGAGGCCAGGTGGGTCACCGCCAGCAGCATCGCCGCCCGGTCGTCGGGGGAGATGAAGGGCGCCCGTACCTTGGCGGAGTACCCGTCGACCAGGACGAACGGCACGCCCTGGCCGCGCAGCTGGTCGTAGCGCTGCATATCGGCGCTGGTGTCCGCGTGCAGCCCGGAGACGAAGATGATCCCCGCCACCCCGCGGTCCACCAGCATCTCGGTCAGCTCGTCCTCGGTCGAGCCGCCCGGGGTCTGGGTGGCCAGCACCGGGGTGTAGCCCTGGCGGGTCAGCGCCCCTCCGATCACCTGGGCGAGCGCGGGGAAGATCGGGTTCTCCAGCTCGGGGGTGATCAGGCCGACCAGCCCCGCGCTGCGCTGCCGCAGCCGTACCGGCCGCTCGTATCCGAGCACGTCGAGTGCGGCCAGAACGGATTCGCGGGTGGTCGCCGCCACGCCGGGCTTGCCGTTCAGGACGCGGCTGACCGTGGCTTCGCTGACCCCCGCCTGGGCCGCGATGTCAGCGAGTCGTGCGGTCATGGGGCTGGACTGTACCGGTCGCATATCAGATTGCCCACCACGCGCAGGAATCGGCGGGAATGCGCACCGTACCCGCCCCGTATTCGAGCGGGGCCGAGGACAGCAGCGCACGCCCGGGGATGGGCAGTTCCACCGCTTCCCCCAGGGTGTTGAGGGTGCACACGAACCCCCGGCGGGAGAGCGCGAGCACCCCCTCGGGGGCGTCCAGCCAGTCCATCGGGCCGTCGCCGAGGCCGGGCACCTCCCTGCGCACCGCGAGCGCCGCGCGGTACAGCTCCAGCGTAGAGTCCGGGTCGCCGGTCTGGGCCTCGACCGACAGATCCCGCCAGTCCGCGGGCTGCGGCAGCCAGCTGCCGCCGGGGCCGAACCCGTACGACTCCCCGTCGCGCGACCAGGGGATGGGCACCCGGCAACCGTCCCGGAAGCCGTCCTGGCCGCTCTCGTGGAAGGTGCGGAAGAAGGCCGGGTCCTGGCGGCAGTCGTCCGGCAGGTCCGTGACCTCCGGCAGCCCCAGCTCCTCGCCCTGGTAGATGTACGTCGAGCCGGGCAGCGCCAGCATCAGCAGGGCGGCGGCCCGGGCCCGGCGCAGGCCCTGGGCGGGGCTGTCCTCGGTGTAGCGGGTGAGGTGCCGGACCACGTCGTGGTTGGAGAGCACCCAGGTGGTGGGGGCGCCCACGGAGGCGGTCGCGGCCAGCGAGTCGTCGATCACCTCGCGCATCGCCGCCGCGTCCCACGGGCACCTGAGGAACTGGAAGTTGAAGGCCTGGTGCAGCTCGTCGGGGCGCACGTACAGGGCCAGCCGCTCGGAGGTGGGGGCCCACGCCTCGGCGACGCCGACCCGCACCGTGCCGCCGTGCTCCTGGCTGTAGGAGTCCAGCAACCGCCGCCAGGAGCGGTGGATCTCGTGCACCCCGTCCTGGTCGAAGAACGGCAGCACCTGCGCGCCGATCAGCTTGGCCTGCTCGGTGTGGCCGATGTCGGGCAGGCCCGCGGCCTTGACCATGCCGTGCGCGACATCGATGCGGAAGCCGTCCACGCCCAGATCAAGCCAGAACCTCAGGATGGACGCGAACTCCTCGGCGACCTCGGGGCAATCCCAGTTGAGGTCGGGCTGCTCGGGTGCGAAGAGGTGCAGATACCACTCGCCGGGGGTGCCGTCGGGGTCGGTGGTGCGGGTCCAGGCGGGGCCGCCGAAGACCGACTCCCAGTCGTTGGGCGGCAGCTCGCCGTCCGCGCCCCGGCCCGGGTGGAAGTGGTAGCGCTCGCGGGCCGCCCCCCGAGGCCGGTCCGCGAGCGCTTCCTGGAACCACACGTGCTGGTCGGAGGTGTGGTTCGGCACGATGTCCACGATCACCTTGAGGCCCAGCTCATGGGCGGTGCGCACCAGGTCGTCGGCGTCGCTGAGGGCGCCGAACAGCGGGTCGACGGCGCGGTAGTCGGCCACGTCGTAGCCGCCGTCGGCCTGCGGCGAGGCGAAGAACGGGGTCAGCCAGACCGCGTCCACGCCCAGTCGGGCCAGGTGCGGCAGCCGCTCGCGGACGCCGCGCAGGTCCCCGATGCCGTCGCCGTCGCTGTCGGCGAAGGACCGCACGTACACCTGGTAGATGACGGCGTCGCGCCACCAGCCGGTGCCATTGGACGGCTGCGCGGTCTCGGTCTGGGGGGAGGTGGTGAGCTCCTGGGTCATGCCGGTGAAAGTAACAGCTCTGCAATGCCTTGCGGAAGAGCTTGCAGAGGCTCATCGGCGCCTGTCGGGGCGGTCCGGGGGCGCCCGCCGGGGCACTCCGGCGCAGGTGTCAAGCGCTCAGGGGGCTACTGGAGGGACACGTGGAGGTAACGATCCCGAGTCCTTGCAGAAATTTGCCGCAAGGTCTTTCGGCTGGTTTGCATCCCTGTTACGTTCCTCGGCAACTCGGCGCCGCGATGGCGCGGCCGGCTATGGAGGAGTTCAGATGCGACGTGGCATAGCGGCCACCGCACTCGTCGCGGCGATGGCGCTCGCGGCGACCGCGTGCGGCGGTGATGATGGCGGCAGCGGCGGGGGCAAGAAGTCGGCCGGGGAGATCTCCGGCACCGTGACGTACTGGGACACCTCGAACGAAGCCGAGAAGGGCACCTACAAGAAGCTCGCCGAGGACTTCAGCAAGAAGTACCCGAAGGTCAAGGTCAACTATGTCAGCGTGCCGTTCGGTGACGCGCTGAACAACTTCAAGAACGCCGCGGGCAGCGGCGGCTCCGGCGCCCCCGACGTGCTGCGCGCCGAGGTCGCCTGGACCCAGGACCTCGCCAACATCGGTTATCTGGCCCCGCTGGACGGCACCGCGGCCCTCGACAACGAGTCGGACTACCTGCCCAAGGCCGCCGCCGGCACCAAGTTCAAGGGCAAGACCTACGCCGTGCCGCAGGTCATCGACACCCTCGGTCTCTTCTACAACAAGAAGCTGCTGAAGGAGGCCGGCGTCGAGCCGCCGACCAGCTGGACCGAGCTCAAGGCGGCCGCGAAGAAGATCAAGCAGAAGACCGGCAAGACCGGCCTCTACCTGCGCGGCGACGACGCCTACTGGTTCCTGCCCTTCATCTACGGCGAGGGCGGCGACCTCCTGGACACCGGCGCCAAGAAGGTCACCGTCGACGACGAGGCCGGTGTCAAGGCCTTCGCGACCGCCCGCGACCTGGTCAAGTCCGGCGCGGCGGTCACCGACGCCACCGATGGCTGGGACAACATGCAGAACGCCATCAAGAACGGCGACGTCGCGATGACCATCAACGGCCCCTGGGCGATCGAGGACACCCTGGCCGGCAAGGCGTTCAAGGACGACAAGTCCAACCTCGGCGTGGTCCCCGTCCCGGCCGGCAGCAAGGCCCAGGGCTCCCCGCAGGGCGGCCAGAACCTCACCGTCTACGCCGGGTCCAAGAACCTCGACGCCTCCTACGCCTTCGTCAAGTACATGAGTTCGGCCGAGGTCCAGGCCAAGACCACCGAGAAGCTCAGCCTGCTGCCGACCCGCGCCTCGGTCTACACGAACAAGACGGTCGCGGCCAACGCCAACGTCAAGTTCTTCAAGGCGGCTGTGGACAAGGCCGTCGAGCGCCCCTGGATCCCCGAGGGCAACAGCCTCTTCCAGGCGATCCTGGTCGAGTTCCCGAACGTGGTGACCGGCAAGACCTCGCCCGAGAAGGCAGCCAAGTCGGTCGGCGCCGCGTACCGCAAGCTCCTCAAGGGCGACTGGAAGTAGGGACTGGCGACGATGGCTGTCGAGACCGGGCAGTCGGCAGGATCGGCCGCGGGCGCGGAGGGCGCCCGTGGCCGGGTCCGCGAGACCGCCGAAACCGACAAGACCGGCCAGGCCGGCAAGGCCGATAACGCCGGCAAGGCCGAGAACACCGGTACGAGCGGCAAGACCGGCAAGGCGGGCAAGCGGCCCCCGGGCCGGGTCCGCAACGCGCTGGGCCGCCACTGGTACGCCTGGGCCATGGTCGCGCCCGTCGTGCTCGTGATCGGGGTGATCATCGGCTATCCGCTGGCGCGCGGCATCTATCTGTCGCTCACCGACGCCAACGAGGCGAACGTCGAGCGCAACATCGGGATGAACCACATCCCCGCGACGTACAAGTTCGTCGGCCTGGACAACTTCACCGCGATCCTCAAGGACCCGATCTTCTGGGACCGGCTCATCTGGACCGTGACCTGGACCGCCGGCTGCGTCGCCCTCACCTTCGCCATCGGCCTCGGCCTGGCCGTCATCCTCAACCGCAGATTCGCCGGCCGCACCCTCTACCGGTCGCTGCTGATCCTGCCCTGGGCCGTGCCCGCCTTCGTCTCGGTCTTCGCCTGGCGCCTCCTCTACAACGAGAGAAACGGCATCCTCAACAAGATCCTGGACGGCGGCGGCATCGACGCCGTGCCCTGGCTCAACGACCCCACCATGGCCAAGATCTCGGTGATCGCCGTGAACATCTGGCTCGGGGTGCCGTTCATGCTGGTCGCGCTGCTCGGCGGACTGCAGTCCATCCCCGGCGAGCTGTACGAGGCCGCCGAGATGGACGGGGCCGGGCCCTGGCAGCGGTTCCGCCACATCACCCTGCCCGGGCTGCGCTCGGTCAGTTCCACGGTGGTCCTGCTCTCCACCATCTGGACCTTCAACATGTTCCCGGTGATCTTCCTGCTCACCCGCGGTGGACCGGGCGACAGCACGGAGGTCCTGGTCACGTACGCCTACCGGCTCTCGTTCGTCAACAGCCCGCGCGACTTCGCGGGCGCCTCGGCATGGGGCGTGCTCATCCTGCTGATCCTCATGCTCTTCGCGGCGGTCTACCGCCGCGCACTCCGCAGGCAGGGAGAGGTGTGGTGACCATGCGCGACCAACGACGTTCCCCGCTGGCCTCGGTCGGGCTGCACGCGACCCTCATCCTCGCCTCCGCCGTCGCGGTCTTCCCGCCGCTGTGGCTGCTGGTGACCTCCTTCAAGCCGAAGAGCGAGGCGTTCTCCACGGATGTGGTGAAGAGCCCGACGCTGGACAACTACCACCACGTCCTCGCCGATACGAAGTTCCTCACCTGGTTCGGCAACTCGCTGTTCATCGTGGTGATCACGACACTGCTCGGCGTGTTCGTGGCGGCCACCACCGGATACGCCGTCAGCCGCTTCCGCTTCCCGGGGATGCGCCCGCTGATGTGGCTGCTGCTGATCACCCAGATGTTCCCGGTGGCCATCCTCATCGTCCCGCTGTACAACATCATGTCGACGCTGGGCTGGCTCAACCAGCCGGTGGCCCTCATCGTCACCTACCTCACCGTCGCCGTGCCGTTCTGCGCCTGGATGATGAAGGGCTTCTTCGACACCATCCCGGTGGAGATCGACGAATCCGGCCGGGTCGACGGGCTCAACCCCTTCGGCACCTTCTGGCGGCTGGTGGTGCCGCTGGCCAAGCCGGGCCTGGCGGTGACCGCGTTCTACACCTTCATCACGGCCTGGGCCGAGGTGGCGTACGCCTCCGCCTTCATGACGGGGGAGGAGAACCTCACCCTCTCCGCCGGGCTGCAGACCTTCGTCAACCAGTACACCTCGGACTGGGGCTCCATGACCGCGGCCGCGGTCTTGATCGCCATCCCGGCGACGCTGGTGTTCTCCTGGGCCCAGCGCCACCTGGTCGCCGGGCTCACCGCCGGCGCGACCAAGTCGTAAGGCCGACCGAGGCTCGATCGTCTTCTGCAATCCCCCCCACAAGCAGCAGTCCCCCCACAAGCAGGAGGAACGATGGCCAGCAGACCCCTCGCGGCCGCCCTCGCCCTCGCGGCGGGCGCGGCCCTGCTCATCGCCCTGCCGGGGCAGGCGCAGGCCGCGCCGCCCGGCGACAAGGACGTCACCGCCGAACTCTTCGAGTGGACATACGACTCGGTGGCCAAGGAGTGCGCCAACACGCTGGGACCGGCCGGTTACGGCTATGTCGAGGTGTCCCCGGCGACCGAGCACATCCAGGGCGGCCAGTGGTGGACCTCGTACCAGCCCGTCAGCTACAAGATCGCCGGACGGCTCGGTGACCGCGCCGCCTTCAAGAACATGATCGACACCTGTCATGCGGCGGGCGTGAAGGTCGTCGCCGACGCCGTCATCAACCACATGTCAGCGGGGTCCGGCACGGGCACCGGCGGCTCCTCGTACACCAAGTACACCTACCCGGGCATCTACCAGCCCCAGGACATGGACGACTGCACCGCGCAGATCAGCAACTACCAGGACCGCGGCAACGTCCAGCGCTGCGAGCTGGTGGGCCTGGCGGACCTGGACACCGGCGAGTCGTACGTACGCGACCGGATCGCCCAGTACCTGAACGACCTGCTCTCGCTCGGCGTCGACGGCTTCCGGATCGACGCGGCCAAGCACATGGCGGCCGAGGACCTGGCCGCGATCAAGGGCAAGCTGAGCGACCCGAACGTGTACTGGAAGCAGGAGGTCATCTACGGCGCGGGCGAGGCCGTCTCGCCGACGGAGTACCTGGGCAACGGCGACGTCCAGGAATTCCGCTACGGCCGCGACCTCAAGCGCGTCTTCACCAGCGAGAAACTGGCCTACCTCAACAATTTCGGCGAGGGCTGGGGCTATATGGCCTCGGGCAAATCCGGTGTCTTCGTCGACAACTGGGACACCGAGCGCAATGGCTCCACCCTCACCTATAAGGACAACGCCAACTACACCCTCGCCAATGTCTTCATGCTGGCCTGGCCGTACGGATCCCCGGACGTCCACTCCGGCTATGAGTTCTCCGACAACGACGCCGGGCCGCCCAACGGAGGCACGGTGAACGCCTGCTGGCAGGACGGCTGGAAATGCCAGCACAAATGGCCCGAGATCATCAAAATGGTCGCCTTCCGCAATGCGGCGCGCGGTACGGCCGTCACCAACTGGTGGGACAACGGCAACAGCGCCATCGCCTTCGGGCGCGGTGAGGCGGCCTACGTCGCCATCAACCACGAGAGCGGCTCGCTGACCCGGACCTTCCAGACCTCACTGCCTGCCGGCGACTACTGCGACGTGCAGAGCGGCAAGGACGTCACGGTGGGCTCCTCCGGCCAGTTCACCGCGACCCTCGGCGCGAACACGGCGGTGGCCCTGCACGTGGGCGCGCGGAGCTGCGGCTGAACTTTGTCTGCCGGAAGCGGAGCCGCACATCGAGGGATGTGCGGCTCCTTCGCCGTTACGCGGGCTTGGTGCGGACGAACACGTCGGGGTTGCCCTCGCTCCAGTTGAAGGTGAGGGTCTGGCCGCCGTTGCTGACCTGGGCCGTGCCGTTCGTGCTCTCGCCCCCGCAGGTGAAGGTGGCGGCCATGGAGGCGTTGATGGTCCCCGAGCAGGTCCCCTTGTTGCCGTTCGCGGACATGGAAGTGCCGCTGATCCTCAAGGTGATCACGTTGCCGCTCGAGTCCCGCACCGGGTAGTACCAGGTGCCCTGGACGCTCGCCAACTTGCTGGGGGTGGCGGGCGGGGCCGCGGTCGTGCGGCTCGGGACCGGGGCCTTGGCCGGGGCGCTGGTGGTGCGGCTGGGGACCGGGGCGGCGGTCTTGCTGGGGGCCTTGCTGCGGCTCGGGGTGGCCGTCGGGCTGGAGGACTTCATGTCGCCCGAGGCGCCGGTGCCGGAAGCCGCGGGCTTGCCTGTGGCCTTGGACTGACTGGCGCCCTTGTCGTCCTTGGCCGGCGCCGCCGACGTTCCGTCGCCGTCGCTGCCGCAGCCGGTCAGGGTGAGTGCCAGCACCGCGACAGCGGTGGCGGCGATCGAAGTCGTTATCCGCACGAGAAATCCTGCCGTAGCCAAATCAATATCGGAATTCCATGGACGCTGGCGAGCCTTCCACACGCGACAAGACGAAATCCAGCGGTCAAACACGTTCTCTGGATCAGTTCCGCTGAACTGCGGGTAAGGAACGACATTCCGGGCCCTTTCGCCCCGGAAAATCGGTTTCGGGTACGGGTGATGGTGTGTCAGGGTCGTCGGATGGATACATCCCCATCCGATCTGGCGCGCCGGCAGTTCGACTTGACCTGGACCCTGTTCGAGTACCACGTGGAGCGGCTGGAGCCGGAGGACTTCCTGTGGGAGCCCGCCGATCACTGCTGGACCGTGCGTCAGCAGCCCGACGGGAGCTGGGTGCCCGACTGGGCGGACACCGAACCCGATCCGGTGGCGATCCCCACGATCGGCTGGCTGAGCTGGCACATCGGCTGGTGGTGGAGCGTGACCCTCGACCACGCACAGGGCCGGGCGCCCCGGGACCGCACCGAGGTCACTTGGCCGGGTGATGGGAAGGCGGCCATCGAGTGGCTGCGCCGCCTGCGCGCGGACTGGCTGGCGGTGCTGGACGGGCTCACCGACGCCGACCTGGCCGCCGTCGCGCCTTTCCCCTGGCGACACGACCCCGAGCACAAGGTCGCCCACATGCTCGGCTGGGTGAACTCCGAACTGATGAAGAACGTCGCCGAGATCGGGCAGCTGCGGATGCTGCGCGCCGCGTCACCGCGCTGAGATCATCGCGCTGAGATCACCGCAGCGCCGGCAGCCGCCCGCCGGAGGCCAGGCGGCCGCTCAGCCGGGCCTGGTCGCCCGCCTGGGCGGGCAGCGTCAGCAGCCGTCCCGCAGCCGTGCCCCGGACGTCGCCGCGCGCCGCGACGGAGGTCACCTGGCTGCTGCCCGCCGCCAGCAGATACCACCGCCCGGTGCGCGACTTCCACAGCGCGCCCGCCAGCACCCGCGGCGCGCGCGGCCCGCAGGCCGGGGAGCCGTCCGCGCTCGCGACGACCGCGGCCGGGGCAGCCGGGTCCGTGGCCGGGGGCTGGAACTGGGCCAGCACCCGGCCGCCCGCGCCCCGCCAGGTCTCCGCGCGGGTGCACACCCAGTCCGCCGCGCCGCCGCCCTCGGGCAGCCGCTGGGCCGCGAACCGCCAGGCGTTGACCGCGCGCACGCCCCGCGAGTGCAGCAGTGGCAGGCGGCAGGCGGTGTGCGCCCAGGCCGCGCGGGCCCTGGCGCCCGCCACGTCCCGCGGCCCGTCGAGCCGCCCTCGCCCGCCCGGAGAGCCGTACGTCAGCCGGGCCGGGACGATCTCGCCCAGGTCCGTCACCAGCCGGGAGCCCAGCCGCAGCGCCGTCCAGCTCTCGCAGTCGGGCGTCTGCCCCGAACCGCGCACCAGACCCGCGCCGCCCGCCCGCACCGGCTCGGTCACCCCGTCCGCGGCCAGGCGCAGCGGCCGCGCGGCCTCGTCGGGCCGTACCAGGTCGCGTACGGAGGGGTGACGCACCCAAGGGGCCGTCAGATAACGGACGTTGCCGTCCGCGCGGGTGGCGACCAGCCCGGTCGAGGAGGCCGCGTCGGCGGCGTCGGCCCGCGCGAAGTCCAGCGCCACCGCGCCGCCGTCGCCCCGGCCCGTCTCCGCGTACCGCACCACCCGCAGCCCGTCGTACAGCAGCACCACCGTCACCTGGTCCACCTCACCCGCGTACAGCAGCTGCGGCGGCCCCGACGGCGGGCCCGACTGGGTGCCGGGCGTGGCCGACACGTGCACCGAGCGGCCCGGCCGCGCCCACACCGCCAGCGCGCGGCGGAGCAGCGGCGTGTCGTCCCTGCGGTCGCCACGCGCGGGCCAGGACGAGAAGTCGGCGCGGGTCGCGGTGCGCCACGTGTCGGGCGCGGCGCGGGTCAGCTCGGCCGGGTCCAGCGCCCGCTCCGAGGACGGGTTCCGCGCGTACGAGGGCGCGGCCGCGCCGCTGGGGCCCCAGCCCTCGCCGGGCAGACCGAGCAGCGTGCCGCACACCACCAGCGCCGCGGCGGCGGCGAGCGCCGCCCGTACGTGCTGGCGGCGCCGCAACAGATCGGTGGGCCGGGCCTGCAGCGCACAGGGGTCGAACTCGGGGGACTCCAGCAGCGCCCCGTCCCGGCTGCCCGCCGGGTCGTCCACCGTGTCCGCCTCGGCGAGCGCGCCGCGCGGATCGGCGACCCCGGCGGCCTTCAGCACCTCGCGCGCCTCGCGGTCGCCCATCCGCTCCAGCTCGCGCAGCACGTACGCGGCGCGGCCGGGGCCGGACAGCTCCGACAGCGCCTTGTCCAGGGCGAGTTCATCGGCCCCGCCCGGGCGCGGGACCAGCCGCAGCCCCCACACCCGGGGCAGGGCCGGCGCCAGCGGCCCGCGCCGCCGCCGCGCGGCCCGCAGCGCGCCGCGCAGCACCCGCAGCCGTACGAAGGCATACCCGCCATCGCCCGCCGCGCCCGCCGTGTCCTCCGGCCCGCGCTGCCCGGGCACCCTGGGCCCGGCTCCGGCCTCGGCCGGGGCCGCCACCGGGTTCTCGGCCTCGGCGCTCGCCCGGCCGCGGGGCAGCGCGCGCTGGGCGAGCGCATGGGCCGCCAGCACCCTGCGGGTGCGCCCCATGCCTGGCGGCAGCACCAGGTACCCGAGCCGCACCAGGCGCGGGTAGTGCTCGACGATGGCGGCCTCGGCCTGCTCGACGTCGATGAGGGTGGGGGGATCGCCCGGGAGGTCTGCTGTCGCCTGCTGCTGCTCCACGGTTGGAGAACGAGCGCCGGATGTGTTGGTCACCACCGGCTCCCCGGCGCCCTTGACCACGGCGGCTTGATTGTCGCCTCGGCGAATGTCGGCGGGAACCGGCTTCTCGCTGCGAACAGTTGAGGGTGAGGCGCCTTCAGAAACCGGTCCGGGAGCCGCCTCCGACGTCCATCTGAAAGGCCGTACACGTGACAATGTTCGACAGCAGCCGCGGCGTCCGCGGTGCGATCGTGGTGAGTGCCGCGATCCTGGTCGCCGCGAGCACGACCTCGGCGTTCGCCGCCGCCTCGACCTCGTCCGGGAGCTCGCCGCGCGCCTCGGGGTGGAGCGAGTCGCAGGTGACGCCGGGTGACGCTTCGCCCATCAGTTCGACCCGGCCCGACGCGCGAACCACCTGGGTGGCCGGCATGCGGTTCGTCCCCAGAGGGGACAGCGTCGCCTTCGTGCCCACCCTGTGGGAGCGTGACGAGCGGAAGGGCCCGGGCTGGAAGCGGGTGCGGACCGCGCCCGTACCCCAGTCCTTTGACATCCGGTTCAACGACGTCGACGCCTCTTCGCCGCGCAACGCCGTACTGGGCGGTGACTATGCCGAGGAAGCCGGTGGTGTGGTGACACAGCGCTGGAACGGCAGGGACTGGAAGTCCGCGGTCGCTCCCGTGCCCCGAGGGACCATGAGCGCCGGATTCCTCTCCGTCGACACCCGCGCTCCCGGCGACGCCTGGGGTGTGGGCTGGGCGCAGGTCCCCGTCACGGAAGGCGACTCCCGCAGCGTGGGCCTGCTCCGGCACTGGGACGGCACCCGCTGGAAGGCGCAGAAGCTCCCGGACGTCGGTGCGGGCGAGAGCGGCGGCTGGAATTTCGAGAGCGTGGCCGCAGTCGCGGCCGATGACGTGTGGGCGGTGGGCAGTACGTACGACGCCGACTCCGCGGAGCCGCTGCTGCTGCACTATGACGGTGCCCGCTGGAGCAAGGCCCCCGCTCCGGACATCGATGCCACACGCGCGGGCCTGAGCGCGGTCGCCGCCGGGCCTCGCGGGCAGGTGTGGGCCGTGGGCCAGGTCAAGAAGCCCGACGGCTCCTGGGAGGGGCTGGCCCTGAGATACGACGGCAGGAAGTGGGTCGACGTCCCGCTGCCGAAGGGGACCGGGGAACTTCGGTCGGTCACGATCAGTCAGGGTTCCCCCGTCGTGCTGGCGGGTGCGACGGACGACACCCCCAGCGCGGTGCTCCGCCGCACCGGCGGACAGTGGGTGTCGATGGACCTGCCGAACGGCGGTGCCGAACCGCTGGAGGCGATCGGCGTCTCGGCCTCGGGCCGGACGATCGACGTCACGGGCGTGTACCCGCCGGGCGACTCCCAGCAGGTGGGTCCCGGAGTGGTGCTGACCGCGCGCCGGTAGCGGCGCCCGAGCGGGGGACGGGCGGGGGACGGACGGGCACTCGCCGTCCCCCGCTTCCGGTCACCGTGTCACCAGACCTGAAGCTCCCGCGCGGTCACCCCACGCGCCACCCGCTGAACTCCACCGTCCCGCGCGCCACGTTCCCCCCATGCGTCGCGCTCATGAAGATCCCCACGTCCTGCGCGGAGCCGGAGCCCCCCGGCGCCGTGACCGTCGCCACCGTCCGCCAGGTCGTCCCGTCGTCGGTCGACAGCTCGCCCTTGTACGAGGTGGCGGACGCGCGCGTCAGCCGCAGCAGCACGGGCGCCTTGACGCCGGTGATCCGCTTGTACGCGTCCAGCGTGCCGTCCCCGTTCGTGTCGTACGACAGCACGACCCCGTTGGACGGGGTGGCGGCCAGGTTCACAAAGCCCAGGGAGCCCGCCGTCGCCAGGCTGTCGCGCGCGATGATGCCCGCCCGCGCCCATGCGCCGGTCACGGCCTGGCTGTCCACCTTCACCGTGACGGCGGTGCCGACCGCCAGCGCCCCTTCCCGGTACACCGACCCGAACTCGGTCGTCGCCTTCCACAGGTCGCGCCCCGCCCCGTCGATCGCGAAGCGGTCCGACAACTGGCCGAAAACCGCGCCGTTGTTGGTGACCGTCTTCAGGCCGGAGTCCAGCGGCCCGGCCACCCACAGGGTGCCGGTGCGCAGCAGCCGCACCCGGTCCTCACCGCGCGGCCCGAACTCCACGCCGAGCCGGTACGGCAGCGGCTTCAGCGGGTCCTGGAGCGGCTCGTCGGGCGCGGTGGCCCGCCAGTGGACCTCGCCTGTCCTGGCCGCCGGGATCGAGCGGAGCCAGGTGTCGCCCTGCGGCTTCGGGTCGAGCCCGGTCACGGTCAGGTCGAAGTCGACCCGGCCGGTGGCGCGCAGCCCGTTCATGTTGCGCAGGGCCGCGGCGATGTCGGCGGCGCCGCCGGGCGGTACCTGGGGCGGGGTGGTGGAGACGGTGGCCGTGCCCTGGTACGGGGCCTTGGCCAGCGCCTCGTACACCCGGCGTGCCGTGCGGTGGGCGTCCGTCGTGGGCCGGACCGGGTAGCTCTTGCGCTCGCGCGTCCAGGGTTCCTCGACCGCGAACCAGTCGAAGTCGCGCGGCTCGCGCCCCTCGGCGAGCGCGTCCTCCAGCTCGTCCAGGTAGCTCTGCCACTGCGGCAGGTGGAAGTCGCCGATGAGGCCGTTCCAGTCGCGGTTGGCGTAGTTGGCGAGCTTTCCGGGGGCGTCCGCCGTGACCCGGTCCGCCCAGGTGGTGATGAGGGTGCGCGCGAGGTGTTCGAAGTGCGCGGCCTCCGCCTCGTTCGACGCCATCCGCTTGGCGTCCTCCAGCCAGGGCCCGAGCAGGAAGCCGCGGTGCGCGCCGGTCATGTCGTCGCTCAGCCGCATCAGTTTCAGCCACAGCCGGGCCAGTACCCGGAAGGTCTCCAGGTCCTTGCGCTCGTACGCGTCGTGCAGATGCGGGATCAGCGTCCAGGAGCGGTCGGCGAGCGCCTGACGGGCGATGTCGGTCAGATCGTGGCGGTAGGCGTCGGAGTCGCGCAGCGCCGGGCGTACGTTCAACAGCGCGGCGAAGGCGGCGTCGAAGTCCGCCAGGTCGAAGGCGGGGATACGGGTGGCGTAGTTGGTGCCGGAGCGCGCGGTCACATCGGGGCGGGCGGAGAAGACCGAGTCGTGCGGGCGGCCGTCGGAGCTGGTGATCTGGTACGCGGTGTCGCGCAGCGCCGCGTACGCCTGGCGGCCCCGCTCGTCCCGCCCGCCCAGCCGTACGTCCGCGTACGTACGGAACCACTCCTCGCGGTCCACCGCCGTATCCCGCCACGCCAACTCGCTGAACAGCTCGAACGCCGCCGGATCGCGCCCGACCGCCTCCGCCATGTAGGCGGTGCCGACCAGCTTGCTGCCCGGCTTGTCGCGCCACTGGGTGAACCGCCGCGCCCAGATGTGGGTCTTGGCGCCGATCGTGGTGCGGCCGCCGAAGTTCGGGATGGTGCCGAAGGCGTACGGCACCGAGCCCCAGTCCTTCTCCCGGTCGCCGATCGAGTCCAGGTCCGAGAGGCCGTCCACCACCAGCATGTGGTCGTGGTTCACGGCGTCCAGCAGCTCCCGGCGGGGGTTGGCCTGCCAGCCGAGGATCACCCAGATCGCGCCGGGCCGGGCGGTCTGCAGGGCGGTCTCCACGGCGCGGGCCGCGCCGGCCACCGGGACGTCCCCGGCGGCGCCGCCCTCATGCAGCAGATCCATCTTGAACAGGTCGCACTCGCCGAACAGCTCCTGCTGGTGGCGGTAGAACGCGGCGGCCACCTGCCGGAACGGCTCGGTGCGCGGATCGAGCCAGTCGGGGCGCTGGAGCCCGTTCCAGGTGCCCTGCGGGACCGTACGCGCCCCCGGGTTGCGCTCGACGAACCCGTCCGGGACGGTTCCGAAGTAGCCGGGGAACACCGGCCGCATGCCCAGCTCACGCAGCCGGTCGGCGATCTTCTGCCCCAAGTCGATGCGCTTGGCCAGCAGCTCTGGGCTCACCGGCCCGCCGTACTCGCTCATGTTCTGCAGCAGCCACCAGGGCTGGTGGGAGGGCGCGGGCAGCCAGGCGCGCGCCTCCTCGTCGGAGTAGCCGAAGTCCTTGAGGAGGAGGTGGTAGACGGCCTCCTGCCCGGCGGTGACCAGCAGCTCGTTGCAGCCGTGCAGGGCCGCGACGTCGATCAGGTGCTCCCAGTGGTCCCAGCCGGCGAACGGCGCGGTGTAGCCGTCGTGGGTGTCGTTGAACGCGAAGCGGTGCGGGAGCGCGGTGGACTGTTCGACGCGGCCCCGGGGCGCGGGCAGCGTCTTGGGCAGGTCCAGCTGGTCCCCGGCCCAGGTGATCAGGGCATGACAGGTGTACTTCAAATACCAGTGCACGCCCGTGAGCAGCACCGCCGGGCTGGTCCCCGCCACCTCGATCCGCCCCGGCCGCCCCGAGACCTCGAACCGCTCCTCGCCGCCCTCGCGCTCCAGCGGCACCAGGCGGAACTGCTCGGCGTGCTCCGGCAGCAGGCGCTTCAGCGCGGCGCGCGCGGGCGCGGTGTCGAACACGGCGCCGTCCTCCGCGGTTTCTCCTGTGTTGTCCGTCCCTTCGGCCGCCGCCGGGCCCCCGAGGGCGGCCCCGACGCCGAGTGCTCCAGCGGTTCCGATCAGCGTGCGTCTGCTCAGATCGCTCATGATGCCCCCAATGACGCCCGGCCCGGGCCAACGGTCGTATGTGAGCGGCACGTTAACGAGGGTGACGGGGTGCCAGCAATGGTGCGTACGAGACGTCACCCTGTTCGCGGCAGGGGGCTCCCGGGGTCCGGGACGCGTGCTGCCAGACTTCTCATCCGTGAGCGGAAACACGATGACCACTGACGGCAAAGGGACCGGCCCTTGCGTCACTTTCGGACTGCTGGCCGCATGGGCGGTCCATGACCTGGAAGAGGTGGCCACGGTGCCGGGCTGGGCCCGCGCCCGGGTCCCCGAACTACGGAAGCGCTTTCCCCAGGTGCCCGAGCGGGTATGGCAGCGCCTGGCATCCGTCGACGGCCGCGAATTCGCGACGGCCGTCGCCGGGATGGCCGTCATCGTGGCCGCCGCCGCTGCCGAAGGACACCGCACCGGCGGACGTTCCCCCTTCTTCCAGGGGGCCCTCAACGGGTTCGGGCTGCACGGCCTGGTGCATCTGGCGCAGGCCGCGGCCGTCCGCGGATACACACCCGGTGTGGTCACCTCCCCGCTGGTCGTCATCCCCTTCACCCTGTGGGCCCGCGGCCGGCTCCGACGAGCCGAGGTGCTGCGCCCCACCCGGCCACGTGACGCGGTGCAGGGGCTGGCCCTCGCCGCGGCGGCCACGGCCGGGACACAGATGGTGGCGCGACGGCTTCTCAGCCGGGGCGGCACGCCGTCCCGGACTTGATCGCCGCAGGGGATCCCGCGGAAGCTTGCCCCGTCGGCGGGAGCGAGCGATGTCGGACCCAGGGGGCATCCTGTCGACCATGGATGGGATCGAAACTCGGCCGCTGCGCGACCGCCACGAACTCGACGAGGTGTTGCGCACCGGCTTTGACTTGATCAAGGCTGTCGCTCCGGGGCTCCGGTACCGGCTCGTCGGCACGGCAGCGGCTCGCCTGCAGGGCGTCGACCTGCCGGTGGGCGATGTCGACATCCTCGTCGACCGACGCCAGGACGTCGACGCCGTCGCCGAAGCGCTGGCGGACTTGCCGTGTGTGACCGCTCCGCAATGGCTCGCATCGGCCAAGCAGTACTTCGCCTGCTACAGCCTGGACGGCGTCGGATTCAGCGTCAGCACGGTGGAAGTACCGTGCGACGAGGATGGGTGGGAGTGCCAGGGACCCGGCCCCTGGCAGCACTACGCCACCGTGGACTGCGGCGGGCACCGCATCGAATGTGTGCGGCTGGAGCTCCGGCTGACCACCGAGTTCCTCCGCGATCGCCCTGACCGGTATCAGCCGCTCCTGGCCCACCTCGGCGCTCACGGCGCCGACCTCGAACTCCTGCAACAGAGCATGACCGTGCGCAGGGTCCCTGAGACGCTCGCGCGCCTGACCCGAGAACTTCAAGCAACCGGCAGGTGCCCAGGTGCTCACGCCATCGTTCACCGGTCCACCACGGTCAGACCAGCTCAGCCGGCTGAGGGAGGTCAGAGGACGATCTCGTAGCGAACGGCCGGCTCGGCGCGGCCGGCGGATTCCAGGTGGACGGCCGCGTCGGGGGGCAGCCCATCGCGGATGTCGGGAAATCGGGCCCGCAGGCGGGCCAGCGGCTCGTTCTGCTCGGCAACGTTCGATAGCTGGGGGAGGCCGGCGAGCGTGGCCAACGCGCTGTCGAGGACGGCCCGGACGCCGCGCGCGTGGTAGGCGAGGGGCAGCAACTGGTCCTTCATCTCGTGACCGAGGTGGAGCTCGATGCGTTGGCCGGCGTAGGCGGCCGCGAGGAACTCCTGCACGTCGCCGCCGGCCAGGCTCATCGGCGTCTCGAACGCCAGGCCCTCGTCGGCGAGCACGAGTACGGCCCGCAGCAGGCCGTACTCGCCGAGCTGGTGACCGTGAAGGAACAGCGTCGGCTCGCCGGTCGCGAGGGCATCGTGCACGCTGTCCAGGTTCCGCCGGGTCTCCCTGGCCAGACACAGGACAACGGCCGCCCGTCCGCCCAGGCCGACGTAGCAGGGGGTGTCGAGCCGACCGTGGTGCAGGTTGTGGTGCATCGAGACGCCGTCAGCCGGGCCGTGGTAGCCCGGCATGCTCCGCCGCATCATGGCGGCGCCCAGGTCGGTCTCGCTGGGCTCGGTGATCGGCGGCAGCCGGTGGCCGCCGACGAGCAGGCCCTCGCGGGGGAGCGGCACCTCCCGCGCGACACTCGGATCGCGCACCGCGACCGTGATAGGCGGCTGTCCGTCTGCCCTGCCCGCTGGGGCCGGGGAGCCGGCCGCGCGCTGCTTCGATTTCCCTCGGAACCATGCCATGGCGAGACGGTAGCCGTCTCACTCCGGGAGGGGTCCCCGCCGTCTCTCGCGACTACCCATCCGGCTAATCCCGAGCATGCCCCCGGTCGAGATAGGCCAGCACGGCCAGCACCCGGCGGTTGTCGTCGTCGGACGGCGGCAGGCCGAGCTTCCCGAAGATGTTCGAGGTGTGCTTGGCGACCGCCCGCTCGGTGACGAACAACTGCGCGGCGATGGCCGCGTTGGACCGCCCCTGCGCCATCAGCTCCATCACCTCCCGCTCGCGCGGCGTCAGATTCCCCATCGGCTTGTCCTGCGACCGCCGGTCCAGCAGCTGCGAGATCACCTGCGGATCCATCGCGGTCCCGCCCGCCGCCACCCGCCGCACCGCGTCGATGAACTGATCGGCGTCGAACACCCGGTCCTTGAGCAGATACCCCACCCCACCGCTCCCGTCGGCCAGCAGCTCCCGCGCGTACAACTGCTCCACATGCTGCGAGAGCACCAACACCGGCAACCCCGGCCGAGCCCGCCGCGCCGCCAGCGCGCACTGCAGCCCCTCATCCGTGAACGACGGCGGCAGCCGCACATCCACGACGGCGACGTCCGGCTTCAGCTCGGCGAACGCGCGGGTCAGGTCGGGCCCGGTGTCCACGGCCGCCGCGATCTCGAAGTCGTAGGCCTCCAGCAGCCGGACCAGACCGTCCCGCAGCAGGAACAGATCTTCGGCGAGGACAACGCGCACGGCGGCTCCAAGACTTCATCGGGCCCCCGGGGCGGGGGACTTGACCGAATCCGACGAATGTACCGCCGAGAGGTGAGTGGGGGCTGATCAGCGGCCCGGACGGTCGAGGGCGCCGGTTTTTATGGTGCGGAGGAGTGCGCGGAGGGCGGTGGGGGTGGTGGCTATGACGGTGTTGGGGTCGTCGCTTTCTCGGAGGTGGGGGGTGCCGGTGGGGCCGGTGGCGACCTCGAGGCAGTTGACGGCTCCTCCCTCGCTGAAGCTTGACTTCCGCCATATCAGCCGAGACATCGATGCCTCTCCTAGAGCAGGGGATACAGGATGCGCTGGATCAGCCCCAGCGAGTTCTTGGCGATGCGGGTCTCGGGCGCCGCCGTGGCGTCGATGGGAGCCAGCGCCATGGCTTCCAACCTAGCGAAGTGCCCGTCGTACCTGGCGAAGGAGGCCGCGTCTTCCAAGTACAGCGTCTGCTCGACGTGCGAGACGAGCGTCGTGCTCAGGTCCGCCACCTGCGGTTCGATCATCAGGAAGCCGGTGCCGAAGGCGATGCGGCCGTCGAAGGGCAGGATCTGCAGCGTCACGTTCGGCAGCCGGGATGCTTCAACCAGCCGCAGCAACTGCGCGCGCATCAGCTCGCGGTCCCCCATGGAGGGGCGTAGCGCGGCCTCGTGAATGATCGCGTGGAACCGGGGAGCGTGCTCGCCGGTGAGGATCTTCTGCCGATCCATCCGGAACTCGACCGCGGCCTCCTGCTCCTCTGCGGAGAGCCGTGCGTACCCGTCCCGATGGACGGCCTCCGCGTACTCACGTGTCTGCAGCAGGCCGGGGATGAACATCGGCTCGTAGTTCCTGAGGCGCACCGCCTCGGCCTCTGATTCGGCGAGATCGAGGTACGGCTGCTGCAGACGCTTGCGGAACCCGCTCCACCACCCCTTGCCGGACGACTGCTCCATCTCGATCAGAGCTTCGATAAAGGTGCTATCGCTGACACCCGACTCGGCTGCCAGCGCCCGCAGCCGCTCCACGCCGATCGTGGTGCGCCCTGCTTCGATGTGGCTCAGCTGCGGCTGCTTCATGCCGAGCCGCGCCGCCATCTCGTACGAAGACAGGCCACTCCGCTCGCGCATGCGGCGCAGCTCCGCCCCCAGTCGTCGCTGCCGATATGTAGGGCTGCTTCTGAGTCCCACGGTTCTCCCTTCCCTCGGGCCAGTCCACCGCGCAACCACCCAATTGGGCAAGAAGGTTGCAGTGATGGCACCTGTAAGTCTACGGTGAGTATGGCGCCAGTCACGCAAGGTACTCACCTGGAGGCTGCCACATGCGCACGCCAGAATCGCCTTGGTCCTACGGCCTGTTCATCCCGCACGACCCGCGTGCGGTGGGCGTCGTACGAGCCACCATCCGCCACATCCTCAAATCGGCCCGTCTCGACTGCCTCGTCGACACCGCCGAACTCCTCGTCTCCGAGCTGACGACGAACGCCCTGCGCAATACCGCCACCGACTCGTACGTCAGCATGGACTGGCAGCCACAGCCCCCGGACTTCCGCGTCACCGTATGGGACTCGGGCTCGGCCCTGCCCCAGCGCGTGCAGGCCGAGGTCGACGACGAGGGCGGCCGGGGGCTGGCGCTGGTCGAGTCGTGCTCGGACGACTGGGGCGTGGTCGACTACACCGACAAGGACGCGGGCGTCACCGGCAAGGCGGTGTGGTTCGCCCTCGCGCCGCCGAAGCCTGAGGAGCAACCCAGCTGAGCGCAAGGGGAAGGCTTCCGCACGGGGGCGCCCCTGTAGAGGGCGCCCCCGCGCACCCAGGGGACTCGTTCCTCTCCGGAGAGTGGGTTGAGATGTCTCGCACCGTGATCGATCTCGATGACGAAACGACCGAAGAGTTGATGCGGGTGTACAACGTGAAGACCAAGGCGGCGGCGGTGCGCCGTGCCATGGAGGAGGCGGCCAAATTGCACCGGCGAATGGAGTTCATGGACGCTATCGACAGCGGCACAGTCGACCTCACCTACGATGCGCGTGTCGTCAACGCCGCGCCGGGAACCGTTCTCGCGGATTCCGCGTGATGTCCTGACGTGCGACTGGCTGCTGGTGAGCGACCAAAGGGGGATCGGGTGAAGGCTCGGGTGCGGGCGATGGTGGGCGTGGCGGTGTCGCTCTCGGTGGCGCTGGTGGCGTGCGGTCCGGAGAAGGAGAAGGAGTACACGGGGGCGGAGCCTTCGAAGGGGTCCGCAGCCGACGCCGCGCGGTTCGCGCCGCTGGTGCGGCTCGCCAAGGGGGAGTCGCTGATGCCGATGGACGCGACGCGGTTCATCGGGCGGTCCGCGCTGCGCTTCGACCACGACGGCTTCTGCCGTGACGAGCAGCCGGTGGCTGATCCGGCCGACCCACGGCGGTTGGGGAGTGCGAGCAAGCCCTACCAGCACCAGGACGTGGAGCCGGGGAAGGCGTCGTCCAAACCGGTGTCCTGCCCCGGGCACGGGGGGAAGTGGCACGCCTCGACCGAGGTCGGCGGTGGTTTCTACCTCGACCCGCCGAAGGAGGTGCGCAAGGGCGAAGGCACCGGCGCGCCGGTCTACTGGGAGTACCACAAGCACAAGACCGACCCGGCGCGCGGGGCGTATGTGTACTGGTTCTTCTACGCCTACAACAACCTGGTTCCGGGCAACAGGCACGAGGGCGACTGGGAGCGCGTCGCGGTCCAGTTGCGTGACGGCAAGCCTGAGGCGGTGACGTTCGCGAAGCACGGCAAGGATACGTGCAGCGTGAAGTGGTCGGAACTGGATCCGCAGGACGGGCATCCGACCGTGTACTCGGCGCGTGGTTCACACGGCTCCTATCCGACTGATAAGGACCACTGGGTGAATGGCATGCGCGACCGGCCCTCGAAGGGCGGCGCCGAGTGGCGCACATGGGACAACGTCCGCCCCGTCGACGGCGAGCCGTGGTGGGGGTACGCCGGGTGGTGGGGCTCGCAGCAGCATGTGAACGGCTTCAACGGGCCGATGGGCCCGTACCCGAAGCGTCAACTGCCGGGCATCTTCACCAACAACAGTTGTGGGGGCGGCGACAAGGCGCCGACGGATCCGCCCAAGGACCAGCCCACGGAACAGCCCACAGATCAGCCCACGGACCAGGCCGCGCCCAAGACCAAGGAGGGGGCGATCCGGCGGTACGAGCAGTATCTGCACGCCGTGGGCCGGGAGGACATCAAGACGGTCTGCGAGGTGGCCGGGCCCGCGGCGAAGCAGGCGGAGGACCAGGGGTTCGGTCCGTGCACGTCCACGTTCCTCGTCACGTTCCAGATGATCTCGCCCACGCAGAAGAAGGCTCTGCAGACCGCGACGGTGGACCCGCAGAAGGTCGTCGTGCGATCGCCCGACAAGATCGACATCCCGGCCGCGGCGGTCAAGGCCTCTGTCACCTTCTCCGAAGGCGAGATCGGGACCTCCACCCTGGAGTACATGAAGGACGACTGGTTCATCACTGACTGAGCGCGTGTGGCGCGCTGTTGTCGTAATCGACAAGATCCAGTAACGTCACCCGACGTGAACACCGGACCGGCATCGCGCCACACACGGATCGGCTATCCGGTGGAGGTCTGACCGCACGGTGGGTGCGCAGAAAGCACCCCCTCAGTTCGGCACGTGGACCTCCCCGCGCTCGTGCACCGAGAGTCCCTTCTTCGTGTCGAGCAACAGCGAGGTCAGCCGAATGACAGTTTCGTTCAACCACACCATCATCGCCTCCAAGGACCGCAACGAGTCGGCTCGGTTCTTCCGGGATCTGCTGGAGATTCCGGAAGCACCGTCTTGGGGCCCGTTCACCAACATCCAGCTCCCCGACGGCGTGCTGCTCCAGTTTGCCGAGCCGCCGGTGGACATCCAGATGCAGCATTACGCGTTTCTGATCGACGACGAGCTCTTCGACCGGGCGTACCAGCGGCTCTGTGATGGCGGGATCGAGCACTGGGCCGATCCGCAGATGCAACGCCCCGGTGAGATCAACAACGGGCACGGCGGCCGAGGGGTGTACTTCAAGGACCCCGCCGGTCATGCGATTGAGCTGATCACACGCCCGTACCTGTAGCCGGGAGAGTCCCTGGTCGGGCGCCGAACATGGCACCCGACCAGGGCGTGTCAGCGGTGGCCCAGGACGTTGACCACGCGGCCGCCTGGGTCGCGGACGAAGAAGCGGCGGACGCCCCACTCCTCGTCCTGGAGGGGGTGGACGATCTCCGCGCCGACCTCGCGCATCGCCGCGTACGCCGCGTCCACGTCGTCCACCTCGATGCTCATGTCGGGCGAGACGGGTGCGGTCTTGTCGCTCGTCATAAAGCTGACCTGGGCCGCCGGGGTGGTGGGGGAGGCGAGGGTCATGATCCAGCCGTGGTTCATGACCTGCTCGAAGCCCAGCCGGCCGTAGAACTCCCGGTTCCGCTCCATGTCCTCGGAGTGGACAATGGGCATGACGCGGCGAATGGTCATCGGCAACTCCTGTCTGCGAACGGCGACATTACGCGGTGTTGGCCGCTCGCCTCATTCTCCTCCGCAACACCACGGAGCCCACCAGCACTCCCAGACCCGTACCCCAGACGGTCAATGAGGCAGTGGCGGATTCGTTGACATGGTCGCCGCTACCTTCCGGCGCGGGCAGATCGGCGGTCGCGAAGTGGGGGAGCAGCAGGAGGCCCACTCCGACCGTGGCCAGCACCGCCCAGCCCATGCGCTCGCGGCGCGGCGAGCGGGCGGAGAGCAGGGCGGCGGCCGTCAGGGCGAGGGCGCAGCCGAGGGCGGGGAGGACGGTGTGGACGAGCCATTCGGAGAGCAGGGGCCGCCAGTACCACTCCGCGTCGGGCCTCGGCTCGTCGAAGTAGTACAGGGTGCGGGGCTGGGGCGGGCCCGTGAAGTCCCGGACGGTCCCGGGGGCGGCGCCGGCCAGCAGGCCGCCGGTGAAGGCGAGGCCCGCCACGCAGGCCCGGCTCCCTCCGGGCGTGGACGTTTTCCCGAGCCGCAGGAACCAGATCGCGCACCAGCCCGCCAGGAGACCCAGCGCGACCCCCTTGGCCGCGCCGTAGCCGATCGGCGTCCAGACGTTCCAGGGGTAGTTGGCCATGTGCTCGGCGCGCCGGCTCCCCGCCAGGCCCCAGACGACCGAGCCCGCCGCCACTGCCCAGGGGACCACTCCGGCGGGGCGTTTTCTTTCGTTCATCGTCAAGGCGGACGCGCCCGCCGTCCCTATGGTTGCGGGTAGTCGCTGATCATGGTGTTGAAGTAGCCCTCGGGGAGTTCTTCGAGGTAGTCCAGCAGGTTGGCCAGGAAGTCGCGCAGCGGCGGGCGGGCGTTGTGGCGGTCGAGGTCTTCCTGGGAGCGCCAGACCTCGTACAGGAAGAGCCGGCCGTCCTCGTGCTCGTGGAGGTGGTATTGGAGGTTGCCCTCTTCCTGCCGGGTGGGTTCCACGAGGGAGGACAGGAGCTGTCTGACCTCGTCGGCGCGGTCCGGCTTGGGGCGCAGGAAGCCGTAGAGGGAGAGGGGCGCTTGCGTGGTCGTCGTCGTGGGTGTCGTGGTCGTCGTCATGCGGCAACGCTAAAGTCTGACATCAGTGTGAAGGTCAAGTCCGGTGGCGCCCGTATGCGGAACCCGGCACACTCCTTGTCGCGTCCCGTTGTGTGACGTCTGTTCAGACCTTCTGTCATGGGGGAGAGTTCACCGCGCATGAGCTACAACCAGCCGCCGCCAGGACCGTACGGCCCGCCTCCGGCACAGCCGCCGGGCCCGCCCCCCGGCCAGCCCCCGCAGGGCGGCCCGAATCCGTACGCGCAGGGGGTCCCGAACCCGGCCCCGAGCCCGTACGCGCAGGGCGGCGGCGGCCCGTACGCCCCGCCGCCGCAGCCCGGCTACGGCTATCCCCAGCAGTCGCAGCCCGGATACCCGCCGCCGGTCCCGCCCGGCATGCCACAGTCCCCGCAGAGCGGTGGCGGCAAGGGCAAGACAGGCCTGGTGATCGGCGCCGTGGTCGTGATCGGGGCGATCATCGGGGGTGTCGTGCTGCTGGGGGGCGGCGACGACGGGAAGGTGACCGACGACGGTAAGGACTACAGGCTCACCGCACCCCGGACCGTGCTCGGCGAATACACGAGTGACTCGGACGACAGCACTGCGCAACCGCTGGACGACGAGGAAGCGAAGGCGTTCGGCCTGACGACCGGCACGGGGGTGAACGCGGATTGGGCCACCTCAGGTGACGCGAAGAAGCTCGAGATGCTGGGTGCCTACGGGGAGGTGAAGGACCCGGAGAAGTCCGTCGACGCCTTCTTCGGCAACCTGAAGACGAGGAGCGAGAGGGCGGGCAGCGAGGACAGCGACGCCCTGTTGGTGGGCAGCCCGGAGCGTAAGTCGCCCGAGGGGTTCGAGAACGGCGTCATGAAGTGTCAGATCATCCGGGCCAAGGAGGAGCCGGACCCGGATGAGCCCAACTCGCTGGCGCTGTGCGCATGGGCCGATTTCGACACGGTGGCCGTGGTGGTTCCGCATGAGGGGGCGAAGAACCTGACGCTCGACGAGTCCGCCAAGATCGCCGCTGATCTCCGCAGGGAGGTGCGGGTGGAGGTCCCGAAATCGTCGTGACGCACGTCATGGGTGAGGCGGGTCACAAGGAAGTCATGGTGGATGTCGCCCGATTTTCCCTTTCCTTGTGACGGCATTCTTTCGACATTGTGAACCGGGCCGTGAAAACGGCCCGTTCCTCCAGGTCAGAGGTACTGTCGCGATTCGACCGACGTACCACCTGATGCTCAGCCATGGGGGAAACCGTGCTCACGTACCACCAGGTCATGACAGTCGACCTGTCTTACCTGGCGACCGCGGCCAAGCAATGGACGGAGGCCGCGAAGCAATTCTCGGACGTCCAGAAGCTGTATCAGGAGCGCGTCAAGTCGGTCGGCACGGACGGTAGCTGGACCGGCCAGGCGAATCTCGTCAGCCAGATCGGCATGGACGTCACGGACGAGCAATTCACCGCTGCGCAGACGGAGGCGAAGGCAATGGCCTCGATTCTGCGGGACGCGCACAGCCAGTTCGTGGAGCTGCGCGGGAAGGTGAAGTCCGCGGTCGCGGACGCGGTGAAGGCCGGAATGAAGGTCTCGGACGCCGGCATCGCGAGTTACGACTTCTCGAAGCTCAGCGAGAAGGAAGCCTTCACGATGCGGCACGATCCCGGCCTGCGCACGACCGAGCAGTCGTGGACCGAGTACATCGCGGCGGCGGTCAAGGCGGTCGACGACGCCGACCAGGGCGTGAAGCTCGCGCTGAAGGCGGCCGTGCGGGATCCCGACCCCCTCGACGGTGCCGTCAACGGCTTCAACGACAAGGCCGAAGGCGACATCGAGAAGGTCGAGGCCAAGGAGGCCGAGGACCTCGCGACCAAGCTCAACTCCGGCGACAAGCTGAGCGGCAAGGAGATGGCCGAATTCCGGCGGCTGTTCCGGGACAACGAGCACGACAAGGCGTTCAGCCAGACCTTCCTGGCCGGTCTGGGCCCCAAGGGCGTCATTCAGCTGAACAACAAGTTCCACAGCCTCGGCAAGGGCGATGACAAGAAGGACTTCACCGCCCTCCAGACGGGCGTGGCGACCTCGATCGCCACGGCCACCAAGTCGCCCTCCGACCCCTTCTACCAGAAGTGGCGCGAGGGCCTGCGCAAGGTCGGCGACGAGAACTTCGGGAAGAAGACGAACCCGCTCACCGGCTACCAGTCGTTCGTCGACCTGATGACGCACGGCAAAAGCTACGGGAAGCAGTTCCTCACCGACGTCGGCGACGACATCATCACCCTGGAGAAGAAGGACGACTTCGGGACCAGCCGGTGGACGCAGTGGGGCGCGGGCCACAAGGACTACAGGGGCGATCCGCTCGACACCCTGCTCGGCATCATGGGCAAGCAGCCCGATGTCGCGACGTCCTACCTCGACCCCGGCGCGGACGGCGGGAACGAACGCCTGAAGTATCTGCTCCAGGACCGTGACTGGCCCACATGGGACACCACGGCGGGCGGCCCCGTCACCGTCCCCGGCGGGAACGTCTTCTCCATGGACGACCCGCTCAACCGCCTGGGCCTGGGGGCCGCGCTGGAGGCGGCCGCCACCGGCAGTGTTCCGGGCACCGAGCATCTGCTGGGCGGGCACACCGAGGCCGAGGCGCGGGTCATGCACGACACCATCACGCTGCTCAACAAGGACTGGAAGGGCGACGAGATGCCCGCCAACCTGCGGTCGAGCCTGGGTCACATGCTGGTGGACTACACGTCCGACACCCACGAGATCCTGTCCCGCACCAACGAGAACTACAAGGTCAACGCGGACGGCAGCGGGGTGTGGAACGACGACGGCACGGTCCGTATGGCCGTGTCCCCCGAGGAGCTGTCCCGCATCATGCGCGGCGTGTCGGAGGACCCCGCCGCCTACGCCGGGATGTACGACGCCGAGCGGCAGTACGCGGCGCAGACGCTGGCCGGAACCGACTTCAACCACCCGAACGACCGCACCGCCGCCATCAACGCCGCCTCCTCCACCTTCGGCTTCTACGACGGGGTCAGCTCCGATATCGCCTTCGACAAGAGGGACAAGGCGGTGCAGTGGGCCTCGGACGTCCGGACGGCCGCCTTCACCGTCCCCGCAGTCGCGTTCAACTTCGTTCCGTCGTCGCCTGCCGCCGTGCCGGTCCTCGGCAACGTGGTCCAGTCCATCCTCTACGTGGGCATGTACGAGTGGGGCAAGGACCAGGTCGCCCAGGCCGGCCAGACGGCGATGCTGGAGAACATGAAGACGTTCGACGTCGGGCAGCGGCAGGTGGACGCCCTCGTCGTGGGCTGGAGCAAGGAACACGGGGAGGACGCCGACAGCGGCCTCACCAGGACCCTCGTCGGCTCCGGCCAGGAACGCCACGACAGCGCGCGGCGGGAGGCGCTGCAGGCCCTGGGGCGGCCGGGGTTCTAGGCGGCCGGTCAGAAGCCGTCAGGGACCCCGTCAGGGAGCCGTCCGGCGGGCCGCCGCGCGGTAGTGGTCGCGGATGTCCTGGCGCAGCAGCGCGCCGAACCCCGCCTGCTCCACCCGGGAGGCGAGCTGGTCGCGGCTCACCCCCAGGGCGTCGGCGGTCGCGCCGAAGTGCCAGTCGTGGGCCGCGAGGAGGGTGAGCAGATGGCCGCGCCGGGTCTGGGCCTCCGAGAGGCGGAAGGTCTTGAGGTAGGCCAGGCGGCCGTCCTCGTGGGTGATGGTCTCGCCGATGTGCTGCTCGGTGTTGCGGTGGAAGGGCGGCAGGAAGCGGGACAGGGTGAAGGGCCCCATCGTGCGGACGCGCTGGAGGGTGTACGACGCGTCGAGCAGCCCGCCCGCCATGGTGTGGTCGTGGAACTCGGCCCACTCCCGCTGGTGCCGGGCGGCCTCCGCCCGCAGCTCGGCCAGCGAGCCCACCGCGCTGTCGCGGATCCGGGCCCGGAACTCCGGGACCGGGCCGTGCAGCGTGGTGTAGTGGTGGATCAGCTCCCCGAAGAGGTCCAGGACCAGCGAGGGGTGCAGGGCCCGGTAGTCGTCGGGGTGCGGCACCACGAAGGTGGCGGCGAGGGCGTCGGCCGCGTAGACCATGACCCCGCACTGGCCGGGGTGGATCTCGAAGAGCCGCAGCGCATCGCGCAACCCCTCCACCTCGGCCCCGACATACGCCTGCTCGACCCGCGGGGACAGACCGCGGCTGACCGCCCGGTGCGACCACTCCTCCCAGACCACCTCGGGGCCGCCGAAGTGCAGCGCCAGATAGCCCTCCAGGGCCAGGTGGAGCGGCAGGAAGCGCACCCGGTTCTTGTCGACGCGGCGGGCCATCCGGCGGTGGAAGCGGAGCGGCACGCACGGGGGGCGCGGCCCGTGGGCGTCCCGCTCCAGTTGGGTGCCGTAGGAGGACGCGGGGGAGCCGTCGTCGGTCCAGGTCGCCACGTAACCGTGCGGGATGTACGAGCAGTACGCGGTGCGCCGGTCCACCGCGACGGCGGCGAAGTCGTCGCCGTAGAGCCGGTCGTCCAGGCGCAGGTCGGCGATCGGCTCGTCGCGCACCAGCGGCACCAGGCGGATCGCGCCCCACACCTGGGAGGGCAGCGCGGTCAGGCCCGTGAGCGCCACGAGCGGCGCCGTGTCCGCGGTCACCGATCCACCTCCAGAAAACTCCGTACGCGGGCGTTCACATGCGTCCACAGCTCGGCCGCGCGGGTGCGGCCCTCCGCGAACTGGGCGAGCTCCACCAGGGCCGGGAGGTCCTCCGCGTCGCGGACCCCGACGGTCGGCACCTCCCGCGCCAGCCGCCGTACGTCGAAGTCCTCCGCGTCGTACACCGGGTTGAGGTGCACCACGCTGGTGCGGCCCTGGGGGTCCAGCCGGGTGCGCCATATTCGCAGCACCTCGCCGGCCAGGCCGGGCGGCGCGTTGTCCCAGCCGTCGGAGACGATGACGAGCCGGTCCGGCCGGTGCTCCAGCGCGTCCAGGACGCGGGCCCCCAGCGGCGTCGGGCCCAGCGGATACGTCAGCAGCGCGTCGGTGCGCCCGGACAGCCACAGCGGAATCAACTCGCCGGCCAGCGCCTCCAGCAGGAAGTGGCAGCCCAGTGCCACCGCCAGCGGGCGGCGCCGCTTCTGCGCCGAACCGAAGGCCGAGAAGCTGTCGTCCAGCACCGCGGCCACCCGGCCCCAGCTGCCCGTGCGCGGGCCCGCGGTGCGTCGCGCGGCCGCCCGCAGCGCGGCGGTCAGCTCCTCGCGGCGGCGGACGCGGTCGTCCAGGGGGAGGGAGAGGACATAGCTCGCCAGCCGGGTCAGGGGCATCGCGGCCAGGTCGCCGGCCACCGCGTCCGCCCGGTGTTCACGGGCCGACTCCTGCAGCCGCAGCCGCTCCAGCCGGGTCAGCCGCGGGGCGATCCGCTCCAGGAAGGCGCCCCGGTCGATGCCGTGCTTGACCGCGAACCCCTCGGCGACGGTGTACGGCAGCTCGTACAGCGCGCTTTGGGTGTAGTGGGCGCGGCGCCAGGCGTCGAACAGGGGGGTGGAGAAGCCGGTCCTGCGGGTGTGCGGCGCGAAGAGGAAGAGGCCGAGCTCGGTGTCGAGCGGCAGATGGGCATGGCGGGCGGCGGCCTTGACCCCGGCGCGGTACTTGACCGCGTCGAGGGCCGGATCGGGGCGGGCCGCCAGCCAGTCCCGCATGATGGCCCGGGTGCGGCGGTTGTTGACCCCGGCCCGGCGCAGCTCGCGGAAGAGCCGGTACACCCGCTGCGGCGGAAGCAGGGCCAGCCGCCCGGCGATCAGCCGCCCCTCGGTGCGGCGCTGCTCGGGTGACGCCTCGGAGGCGGTCTCCAGCAGCCTGCGCACGATCAGTGCCGCGTTGTGGTGGTTGATGTCCAGCGCGAGCGTCGCCGCGTACAGCTCCCGGTAGTTGCCGAGTACATACGCGTGCAGGAACTCCAGCGACATGCGCTGCTGCCATTCGCCGGAGCGGAACTCCCGCTGCCCGGTCGAGGTGATCGCCGCGTTCATGAACAGCAGCAGGTCCTCGGCCGCCACGAGGTCGGTCCGGTTCTCCATCGAGGGGCTCCCCCTGGCGGCATATGTGCGGGTGTCGGCCGGGGAATGGGGGCACGAACTGCGAATCATCGCTTAACAGGCGGGTTCCGGAAGTCGCACCGGAGTCCCGCGGCCGACTGTGGCACGCTAACACCCGCGTCGTACGCTCCGCCCCCCGGTTTCGGGGTCCCTCGGACAGCGGCTCACGCAGACAGCCGTGGTCTCAGGCAGTGGGGCGCGGGGCGGAGAGCCGGCAGGGTATCTCGATCGTCACCATCGTCGGCCCGCCGACCGGGCTGCTGATGGCCAGCACCCCGTCGAAGGTGCCCAGCCGCCGCTGCACTCCGCTCAGCCCGGAGCCCTCCGCGGCGGACGCCCCGCCCTCCCCGTCGTCGGTCACCGTGATCCGCAGGGCGCCGCTGTCGTGATGGACGTCGATCCACACCCGCTCGGCGCCGGAGTGCTTGGCCGCGTTCGTCAACAGCTCGCTGATCGCGAAGTACGCCGCCGACTCGACCGGCTCGTCGGCCCGCCCCGGGAGGTCCGCCTCCACCTCCACGGACAGCGGCATCCGCAGCGCCAGGGCCCGCACGGCGTCACCCAGGCCCCGCTCGGCCAGCACCGGCGGATGGATGCCGCGGACCAGGTCGCGCAGCTCGGCCAGCGCCTCGGCGGAGCTGGCGCGGGCCGCCGCGAGCAACTCCTTGGCCTTGGCAGGGTCCTTCTCCATGAGCGCCTCGACGGTGCCCAGGCTCATGCCCATGGCGACCAGACGGGCCTGCGCCCCGTCGTGCAGATCCCGCTCGATGCGGCGCAGCTCGGCGGCGGAGGTGTCGACCGCGTCATGCCGGGTCTCGGTGAGGTGCTGGACCCGCTCGGCGAGCGTCATCCGCGGCGTGGGGGCGAGGAAGGCCCGGCCGACCAGGAAGTGGGCGCGCAGCAGAACGGGGGTGGCGAAGACGCCCAGGACGAGGAAGCCACAGCCCAGCAGGGCGGCGTAATTCGCGGTGGACTGGGAGGTGACCGGGATGAACCCGTACCAGTAGGTGCCCGCCGCGTGCACGATCGGCCGCCAGGTGCCCAGCGCCAGGACCCAGCCCTCCACCCCGTACGGCATCAGGACAAAGGCCAGCAGGGCCACGACGGTCCCGGCGGTCATGTCGATGAGCAGCCACAACAGATCCCGCCAGGTCGCCGGGTCCTTCAGCAGCAGGGAGCAGCGCTCCACCACGCCCACGACCCCGCCGCGCCGGTCGGGAGGCAGGGGGCGGTACGGCAGCGGGATCTGGACGCCGGACCAGCGGGCGGCCATCAGCCGTCGGTGATTGGCATGGGCCCGCACCGCGCCGAGCAGCGGCGGGGTGGTGAGCACCCCCAGGCCCAGGGGGATGAAGGCCAGGGAGACCACCAGCAGCGTGAACAGCGTGATCGACCCGGCCAGCGAGGCGATCGCGAGCCACAGCCCACGGGCGGCGGCCACCAGCGCCTTGCGTACCCTCATTGGACATCTCCCTGACGCCGCTCCCGCGGGACCCGCGCCGGGGCCCGCACCCGGCGCGGGACGCTCCGCACGGCCGGACGGTTCAAGTCTGGCGGACCCGCCCGCCGCGGTCACTCGGCCCTGCCCCCGTCCCGGGGTATACCTAGCCCCACCCCTGGGACTCTCCTTTTGCTTCAGCCGATTGGGGACTTGTGCGGCTGGGGCGCGAGCCCGCCTTTTTCTAGCGTCGATGACGTGACCTCAACAGTCCTTTCAGTCCGTTCAGTCCTGTCGGTTCCGTGCAGGACTCACACCTCTCGGGGGGAGACGCGATGAGCGCAACGAGGCGGGGCCTCGCCGTACGGCTCGGCGGGTGGAGCACCCGGCACCGCAAGACCGCGATCATCGGTTGGCTGCTGTTCGTCGTGGTCGTCGCGGTCGTCGGCGGCATGTCCGGCATCAACGAGATGACCAACTCCGAAGGCGGAACCGGCGACTCGGCGCGCGCCGAGAAGATCCTGGAGGACGCCGGGCTCAAGGATCCCGCGGGCGAGATGGTGATGTTGCGCAGCGCCGAGCCGGACGGCTGGCGGACCGCCGCGAGCGACCTCACGGCGCGGTTGGAGAAGTCCGGTGAGGCGGTACGGATCCAGCCGCCGGTGCGCTCCGGGAGCGGCCGGGAGGGGCTGGTCAGCTTTGAGATGAAGGGCGACGCGGACACCGCGGGGGACCGGATGGAGCCGGTGCTCGACGCGGTGGACAAGACCGGCGATGCCCATGAGGGCATCAGGCTGTACGAGTTCGGCGACGCCACCTTCGCGCACAGCCTGAACGGCATCCTCTCCGGCGACCTGAAGACGGCCGAACTCACGGCCGTGCCCCTGGCGCTGGGCATCCTGCTGGTGGTCTTCGGCGCCCTGGTCGCCGCGCTGCTGCCGGTGTTCCTCGGGGTGACCGCCTGCATCGGCACCTTCGGCCTGCTCGCGCTGGCCAGTCACAAGCTGCCGCTGTTCTCCAGCACCCAGTCCGTGATGTTCCTGGTGGGCCTGGCCGTCGGCGTCGACTACTGCCTGTTCTACCTGCGCCGCGAGCGCGACGAGCGGGCCGCGGGCCGGGACGCCGAGACCGCGCTGCGTATCGCCGCGGCGACCAGCGGACGGGCGGTGCTGGTCTCCGGCATCACGGTCATGCTGGCCATGTCGGGCATGTTCCTGTCGGGTCTGCTGCTCTTCAAGGGCTTCGCGGTCGCCACCATCCTGGTCGTCTTCACCGCGATGCTCGGCTCGGTGACGGTGCTGCCCGCGATGCTGTCCTGGCTCGGCGACCGGATCGACGCCGGGCGGGTGCCGCTGCGGGGCCGCCGCAGCAGGAAGGGCGTGCACGCCAGCGGTGGCATCTCCGGCCGGCTGATGAAGCCGGTGCTGGCCAAGCCGGGTCTGTTCGCGGTCCTCGCCGGCGCGGTGCTGCTGGCCCTGTGCGCCCCCGCGCTGGGCATGAAGACCGAGCAGCTCGGCATGGAGAAGCAGTTCGGCAAGGACTCGAAGCTCACCGTGGCCTTCAAGGAGATCACCGGCGCCTTCCCCGGAGGCCCCGCCCCGGCCGAGGTGATCGTACGGGCCGACGACGTCTCCTCGCCCCGCTTCCAGGGCGCGGTGGCCGACCTGAAGAAGAAGCTCGCCGCCACGGGCGAGTTCGGCAAGACCGTCAAGGTCGAGCTGTACAAGGACAAGGACGTGGCGCGCATCGAGGTGCCGCTGGCCGGCAACGGCTCCGACGACGCCTCCAAGCACGCCCTGCGCACCCTGAAGGACGACCTCGTCCCGCAGATCCTCGGCCCGGTCGCGGACAAGGCGTACGTGGGCGGCGAGACGGCCGCGAACGTCGACTTCAACGATCAGCTCGCCGACGGCTTCCTTCCGGTGCTCCTGTTCATCGCGGCCGTGACCTTCCTGCTGATGCTGGTCTGCTTCCGGTCGCTGCCGATCGCCATCACGGCGATCCTGCTCAACCTGCTGTCGGTCGGGGCCGCGTACGGCACGATGACCGCCGTCTTCCAGCACGGCTGGGGCGCGGAGACGCTGGGCATGGAGCCGGCCGGCGCGGTCGAGTCCTGGATGCCGCTGTTCGTCCTGGTGATCCTGTTCGGGCTGTCGATGGACTACCACGTGTTCGTGGTGTCCCGGATCCGTGAGGCGCACGAGCGGGGCCTGAGCACCCGGGAGGCGATCCGCGACGGCATCCGGTCCACGGCGGGCTCGATCACCGGAGCGGCCGCCATCATGGTCGCGGTGTTCGCGGTCTTCGCCCTGCTGCAGATGCAGGACATGCAGCAGATGGGCGTCGGCCTCGCGGTCGCGGTGCTGGTGGACGCCACGCTCGTCCGGATGGTGCTGCTGCCCTCGGTGATGGCGCTGCTCGGAGAGCGCAACTGGTACCTGCCGCGGGCGCTGTCCTGGCTGCCGCGCCTCGATCACGGCGGGCACGACGAGGAGCCGCTGCCGCCCGTGGCCCAGGGCCACCAGCCGCCGGTGTCCCTCGGCCGCTGATCTCGCGAACGATCAGCCCGCCGCGCCGGATCAGGCCGTATGCCGCCTGACCCGGCGCGGCGGGCGTCGTGCTGCCGTGTGAGCGTCCGCCGAATGAGTGCCGGCCGCCTCAGGCGGTCGGCACGTACTTGTAGCCGACCCGGCGGACCGTCACGATCGTGCCCCGGTGCTCGGCGCCCATCTTCCGCCGCAGCCGGGCGACATGGACGTCCACCGTCCGCCCGTCGCCGACGTGGCCGTACCCCCACACCGTGGTCACCAACTGATCGCGGGTGTGCACTCGGTGCGGGTGCGCCACCAGGTGGGCCAGCAGCTCGAACTCCAGATACGTCAGGTCGAGCGGCCGCCCGGCGACCTGCGCGGTGCGCTGGTCGGGGTCGATCCGTACGAGCTCGTCGCCCGTGGCCGCGCCGCCCTCCCCGGCCTGCCCGATCTGGCCGGCCTGCCCGGTCTGGCTCGCCGCCGCGGTATCGGCGGCGGGGACGAGCACGAGATAGCCGACCATCGGCGGCTGCCCGGGGAGCGTGGGCAGCGTGTGCGCGGGAGCGGGCAGCCAGGTGGCGCCGGGGTGCAGCAGCTCGGCGACCGGCGGCACCTCGTCGGGTGCGACGGCGCGCAGCCGCTGCCGGTGCGGATAGGAGTGCGGAGGGGAGGGACGGCCGGGGGTGGTGGCCGGGGCGCCGGAGGGGGAAGCGGAGGAGACGGCGGAAGCGGACAGACTTCGGACGTTCGTCATGGGATTCGGCTCTTTCGCGCTCAAGGGGCGTCGGTGGACGTCGTGCGCGCGGGCTGGGCCGCCGGGGATCACCGGGGCAGGGCGGCTGAACGGTCGAATGCCGTCAGCGGCCGAGCGAGCGGGCCCGCGCATGCGATGCGCGGCAACACTCGCGGTCGAAGTGGTGCGCCTGCCGGGACGGCCAGAACGGCTTGAGGTCGAGGGGACCCGTCGCGGCGTCATGAAGGCTGGCCATGGACCTATTGAAGCAGACGACCGGCCCCCGGCGCTCGCCGCGGTGGCGGGGTGCGACGATGCCCACATAACGGGTCCGCCCGAGCGCGGCCCGCCACGACCCCGTAAGGAGCGCGTTCCCCATGCCGCACATCGTCGTCGAGTACTCCGACACCCTGACCGAGGCCTTCGACCGGCGCGCCTTCGGCCTCGCCCTGCACCCGGTCGTGGCCAAGACCGTCGACACTCAGGTCGCAGGCTGCAAGACCCGGTTCCGCCGGATCGAGGAGGCCGTCCTGGCCGACGGCGCCCCGCACCACGCCATGATCCATATCGAGGTGGCGATCCTGTCCGGCCGGGACGCCGAGACCAAGCGGGAGCTGTCCGGCGCCGTGCTGGAGGTCGCGCGCGCCCATCTGGCACCGGTGGCGGGGCTGACCGTGCAGACCACCGTCAATGTGACCGACCTCGATCGCGCCTGGTACGCCAAGCACGAGCAGGTCTACCCGGCCTGACCGGGTCAGGGTTCCGGGTACCAGCACCCCGACCGCGCCGGGGGCCCTGCGTGACCCGTACGACCCGTACGACCCTCCGCGGCCGGTGGAGGTGGCGGCGCTCTTCCCCGAGATCGTCCCCTTCCGGCGCGGGGCGACCGGTCCCGTGCTGCAGCTGTACGCGGCCGATGTGCCCGACCTGCCGTTCCCGCCCGGCACGGATCTGCTCCAGCTGCTGTGGTGCGCGTAGGACCACGAGCGCTACTACGCGCCCTGGCCCGAACTGCGCCGGCGCGTGGAGTATCCGCAGTGGGACCTGCCCGAGGAGCTGTCCCAGGGCCTCGGGGAGCGGTTCGACCGGCTGAAGGAGGAGAGCGGCTGGTCGTACTGGTACGCGCTGTTGGTCGCCCCCCGTCAAGTTGGGCGGCTACCCCACCTGGACGCAGCATCCCGACTGGCCCGACTGCCCGGACTGCGGGCGCCGGATGGACCATCTGCTCACCGTCGACAGCGTGGAGTTCGACGGCGGGTCCGCGAAGACCTGGCTGCCCGTCGAGGACCGGCCGCCCGCAGGGGAGATCGGCGACCTCCCCTACGAGCGGCGGAACGCCGTGCAGCGGGCCCCGGGCCTGATGATCGGCGACATGGGCGGCGTGTACGTGTTCATCTGCCCGCGCTTCCCGAAGACGCCGTACGACCACCGGTCCGACGCCAGCTGAACCGGCGGCGCGAACCTACGAGTTGACCTGGGCGGCCACCAGCGAGGAGAAGGTGGTCAGCCGGGTGTAGACGCCCGGGGCACCGGCCGCCGCGCAGCCGTCGCCCCAGGAGGTGATGCCGACCGGCTTGCCGCCGATGACCAGCGTCCGCCGCGTCCGCCGCGTGCGGCTCGTGCTCCCGGTGCTCCCGGTCCAGCAGACCCAGCGCGGCGGCCTCGGCGCGGCCCGCCGCGCGCAGCAGCGCGACGGTGGGGCGGTCGGCGGCGCTCGCGATCAGCAGCGTGCGGCGGCCCGCCGTGGGCAGGGCGCGCAGCCGGTCGAGGACCAGGTCGCGCACGGCGGGCGGCACCGGCAGCGGCTCGCGGGGGCGAAGCGCCGCGCACGACTCGGCGCTCGGCTCCGTGCCCGACTCAGTGCCCGACTCGGCAAGCGCGCGGGCGAGTTGGAGGGCGAAGAAGGGATTGCCGCCGCTGGCGCGGTGGATCTCGCGCAGGACGGAATCGGGGAGTGCCGCGTGTCTTCGTGTTCCCAGTGGTGCTTGTGCCCCAGCCAGGCCGCCGACGGACAGCTCCGCGGCCAGGGCGCGCAGCACGGTGGACTTGCCGATACCGGCCGGCCCCGGCGGCAGCACGCTGCCGCCGCGCGTCAGCTGCTCGCGCCCGCGCGCCAGCAGTTCGCCGCGCCCGGCCACGGGCTCCGGGCGTGGTCCCGAACGCCATGCGGAATGCCATGCGGGATGCGGCTCGGAATGCTGCTTCACGGGCATAACCCCTCCCTCGCCGCTCAAACAGACATCTACCTATAAATCAAGGCGAGGCGCACAATGGTGGTGCGGCATCGCGCCGCACTGCGCGGTCAGACTTGCATGGATCGAAGGAGGCGAGTCGTATGGCCGACGTCTCACGTCACAGGAGTGATATCACGCGCCACCCCGACGTAACCGAGATGCGCGAGCGCTACGCACGCATGCTTGGTGCGCGGGATGTTGTCTTCGTCGACGGGCCGGTGCTCCTGACCGGTCTCTACTTCGCCATCTCCCCCTGGGTGATCCACTTCTCGGGCACCCGCCCCGACCTCACGGTCAACAACCTCATCCTGGGCATCTGCGTGGCCCTGCTGGGCGTCGGCCTGACCACGGCGCCGCGCCGGATGTACAGCCTGTGCTGGGCGATGTCCGCGATCGGTGTATGGATGATCATCTCTCCTTGGGTGGTCACACGATTCCCCGACGCCGGAATGATCTGGAACAACGTCGTTGTCGGCGCCATCACGTGCGTGCTCGGACTGGTCGCGGCCGGGGTGCTGATGCGCACCGGCCGGGAGACGCGAGAGGCGTGAAGTGACAAGGGCCGTCGGCCGCATGACCCCACCGGTCGTGCGGCCGACGGCCTTCGCCTGATGGCTTTCCGCTGACGGACTGCCAGTTCCCGCCCCGAGGCCCGGGGTCGGCGTCCCCGAGATACGGCCGAGATGCACGGGCCGGACAATGAGCGCACCCCCGGGGCGTCACGTACACACCCGTAGGGACCACTCGAGGCTACGTCCAGGGAATGAGGCAGATCGCATCATGCGTATCGCACTGAGCCAGATCGTCAGCGGCCCGCGCCCGGAGCGGAACCTTGCCGCCCTTCGGGAGCAGGCACACCGCGCCGCCGCGGCCGACGCCCGCCTGATCGTCTTTCCCGAGGCCGCCATGGCGTGCTTCGGCACCCCGCTGGGGCCGCTCGCCGAGCCGCTGGACGGCCCGTGGGCCACCGAGGTCCGGCAGATCGCCAAGGACACCGGTCTGGTGGTCGTGGCGGGCATGTTCACACCGGCGCCCCACGGCCGGGTGACCAACACCCTGCTGGCCACCGGCCCCGGGGTGGAGACCTCGTACGACAAGATCCACCTGTACGACGCCTTCGGCTACGCGGAGTCCGACTCCGTCGCGCCCGGCTCGAAGGTGGTGACCTTCGACCTGGAGGGCGTCCGGATCGGCCTGGCCACCTGCTACGACGTGCGCTTCCCCGAGCTGTTCCGGGCCCACGCCGACGCGGGCGCCCAGCTCTCGCTGCTGCCCGCCTCCTGGGGCGCGGGGCCCGGCAAGCGCGAGCAGTGGGAGCTGCTCATCCGGGCGCGGGCGCTGGATGCCACCGTATGGCTGGCCGCCGTGGGCCAGGCCGACCCCGCGGCCACCGGCACCCTGGCGGCCGAGGCGGCCGACCCGGCGGCCCCCACCGGCATCGGCCACAGCGCCGTGGTCGGCCCCGACGGGACCGTGCGGCAGCGGCTGGGGGCGACCCCGGGGCTGCTGGTGGCGGAGGTCAGCACCGACGAGGTCACGGCCGTTCGGCGCAAGGTGTCCGTCCTGGCCAACCGGAGGCTGGGCCGGAACATGTGACGTACGGGCCGCTCCGAGCTGCCCGTACGGCGCTCCCGGCGCACACTGGAAGCGCGCGCCGGGAGCGCCAGGAGTGACCGGGGGAGGAGGTCGCGATGGAGTTCGACGTCGTCGTGGAGATCCCCGAGGGATCCCGCAACAAGTACGAGATGGACCATGAGTCGGGGCGGATCCGTCTGGACCGGATGCTGTTCACCGCCACCAAGTACCCGGCCGACTACGGCTATATCGACCACACCCTGGGGCGCGACGGCGACCCGCTGGACGCCCTGGTCACGGTGGGTGAGCCCACGTTCCCCGGGTGTGTCATCGAGTGCCGGGCCATCGGGATGTTCTGCATGAGCGACGAGAAGGGCCCGGACGAGAAGATCCTGTGCGTCCCCGCCCACGACCCGCGCTACGCCAATGTGCAGGACATCGGCGATGTCCCCGAGTTCGACCGGATGGAGATCACTCACTTCTTCGAGGTCTACAAGGACTTGGAACCCGGCAAGTCCGTCGAGGGCTCCCACTGGGAGGGCCGCGACCAGGCCTACGCGGAGATAGCGGCCTCGCGGACCCGGGCGGCGGAGTCGGCCCGGCCTTAGACGTCTGGGACGCCCCGGTCGTTCTGAAGGGTCCACAGCTCCCGGAACAGCCCGGGAGAGTCGACCAGTTCCGCGAAGGTGCCCTGCTGGATCACCCGGCCGCGGTCCAGGACCACGATGCGGTCGGCGACGGCGACGTTCGCCAGGCGGTGGGTGACCAGGACGACCGCGCGGTCCTTCGCCAGCCGCCGCAGTCCCGCGAAGACGCGGTGTTCGGCGCGGGCGTCGAGGGCGCTGGTGGGCTCGTCCATCACCAGCAGTCCGGCGGGCCGGTGGAAGGCGCGCGCCAGGGCGATGCGCTGCCATTGGCCGCCGGACAGCTCCACCCCGCCCCACCACTGCCGGGCCAGCAGGGTGTCCAGGCCGCTGCGCAGCCCGTCCAGGATCTCGTGCGCCCCGGAGTGCACGGCGGCTTCCCGTACCGCCTCGTCCCCGCCGTGCGGCTGGCCGAGGGTGATGTTCTCGCGGGCGGACAGCGGCCAGTGGGCGTAGTCCTGGGGTACGACCGCGGTGTGCCGCCACAGCGCGTCCGGGTCGAGGTCCCCGGTCTTGGCGTCGTCCCAGGTCACCGCGCCGCTGGAGGGCAGATACAGACCCGTGAGCAGCTTGCTCAGGGTGGTCTTGCCGGAGCCGTTCTCGCCGACCAGGGCGAGGACCTCACCGCGCCGGACCTCGACGCTCACCTCGTCCAGGGCCGGCGCGTCCGACTCCGGGTACCAGTAGGTGACCGACTCGGCCCTGACCACCTTCGGAGCGGACGCGACCCGGCCGCCGCGCCGCATCCGGTGGCCGCCCGCCTCCTCGATGAACTCCGCCCAGTCGTCCAGATACAGCCCGGTACGGAACAGCCGGGTGCCGTATCCCACCATGCCGCGCAGCGAGGAGCCCACCGTGCGCAGCGCGAAGACCGCGGTGCCCGCCGAGGCGACGGACATCCGCCCCGAGCCCAGGAGCAGCGCCAGCGCCGCCCACACCAGCCCGGAGGCCACCCCTCCGGCCAGCGCGCCCAGCACCGCGAACCGTGCCCCCCGGTGGGCTGCCCGGTCGGTCGCGGCGTCGACCCGCGCGCCGATGGCGCGGTAGCGGTCGAGCAGGAACGACGCCATGGTGCCCGAGCGCAGCTGGTCGGCGATGTCCTTGTCGACCATGTACCAGCGCAGCAGCCCGAGCGTCCGCCGCTCGGCGCTCATCGCGCGCGAGGTCTCGTAGTGCACCCGGGCCGCCTTCATCCCGGCCACCCCCTGCGGCAGCGCCGCGAGCAGCAGCAGTGGCAGCAGCGCCGGGTGCAGCACGGCCACCACGCCCGCCGCCGCCACCAGGGAGGCGAGGCAGGCCGTCAGCTGCTGGGACTCGATGATCAGATCCTGGGCGACGTCGGCGCCCCGGTCGGCCGCGTCCCACTTGTCGTTGAACCCGGGGTTGTCGTACGCCGCCAGCTCGGCGTTGATCGCCGCGTCCAACATCTGCATCTCGGCCTCCCGGGAGATCCGGGGGGCCAGCCGGGCGGAGATGTTGGACACGGCGATGCCCAGCAGCGCCCGTAACCCGGCCGCCCCGGCCAGCACCGCGAGCGAGGGCAGCGCCTCCCGGACCCGCTCGGCCATGTGCCCGGTGGAGATCAGCGCCGTGATCGTGCCGGTGGTGGCCAGCAGCCCGAACGCCTCGAAGAACCCCGACAGCACCTGGCACAGCACCAGCCCCACCACCGCCCGGCGGTCCACCTGCCACGCCAGCACCAGCGCCCGCCGCACCAGTTGCGGCAGCCTGCGGGCCATGGACCGGCCGGTGATCGGGTTCCGATCGAACGCCGCGAGCGTGCGCGACCGGAACCGCAGTTCCTCGGCGGGCCGCTGCTCGGCGGACGGCTCGGTCGGATGGTCGACCGGCTGGTCGATCGGCTCGTCGGAGGCCTGGGCTGTCATCGGATCCCCCCTGTGGCGGTGCGTGCCTGGCGGCAGGGTGTTCCGCGAGGCGGTGCCGTTCGGCGAGGCGGTCGGTCCCACACGCTGCCGCATGGCCCACCGCGGCGCCCGGCCTACGGCTCGGATCCACCCGAACGGGGCATGGCCGGGCCCGGCCCGGCCACCGGGCCTCAGGCCCGGCCGCGGGTCTTCTGGGAGCGCCGGGAGAGCGAATCGAGGACGACCGCGGCGAGCAGCACCCCGCCGGTGATCATGAACTGGACGGCCGACTGGATGCTCAGCAGGGCCATGCCGGAGGCGATCGACTGGATGACCAGGATGCCCAGCACCGCGCACCAGGTCCGGCCGTGGCCGCCGAACAGACTGGCGCCGCCGATGACCGCCGCCGCGAGGGCGTTCAGCAGGAGGATGCCGGAGCCGGAGGACTGGCTCACCGAGGTGATCCGCGAGGCCAGGAACAGCCCGCCGAGTGAGGCCATCGTGCCGGACATCATGAGGACCGAGATCCGCACCCAGGTCACGCGGACCCCGGCCCTGCGCGCCGCCTCGACGCCGCCGCCCAGTGCGTAGACCGTGCGGCCGTAGGGCGTGCGGCGCAGCAGCACATCCAGGGCGGCGACCAGGACGACGAAGATCAGCAGAGCGAGCGGCAGGCCCTGGAACTGGTTGAGCACATAGGCGGCCGCGAACGCGACCACCGCTATCGCGCCGGTGCGTACCGCGATCTCGCGGAGTGGCCGATACGGCATCGCGGCGGCCCTGCGGCGGTGTCGGTCGCGGTACGCGGCGAGGAAGTAGGCGGCCGCGCCGAGGGCCGCGAGGCCGTAGGCGGCGGCGATGTCGTTGAAGTAATGGCTGGTCAGCTGGGCGACCAGGCCCTGGTCGTCGAGGTTGATGGTGCCGCTCCGGCTGAGGATGTAGAGGCTGAGGCCGTTCCAGGCCAGCAGCCCGGCGAGGGTGACGACGAACGCGGGCACGCCGAATCTGGCGAAGAAGAACCCGTGCAGGGCGCCGATGGCCGTGCCGGAGAGCACGGCGATGATCAGCGCGAGCCACTCCGGTACACCCTCGTTCACGTTCAGCGTGGCGAAGACGGCCGCCGCCAGCCCGCTGACCGAGCCGACCGACAGATCGATCTCGCCGATCAGCAGAACGAAGACGATGCCGACCGCGATCAGGCCGGTGCCCACGATGTCCACGCTGAGGTTGGACAGATTGCGCGGGGAGAGGAAGTTGCTGTTGAGGCTCCCGAAGACGACCCAGATGGCCAGCAGGCCCAGGACGACCGGGAGCGAGCCGAGTTCGCCGCCGTTCAGCCGCCGCCAGGTCTCGCCGAGGGCGCCCTTGACGCGCCGGCCGGGTACCAGGGCGCGGGCGTTCACAGCCCCGCCTCCCCGGCACGGGGCGGACGGCGGGCATGGGAGGTGGCGCCGGTGATGGAGGAGATGATCTGTTCCTGGGATGTGGTCATCACATCGAAGAAGCCGTTGTTGCGGCCCAGGCGCAACACCGCGGCGTGGTCCGCGACGGCTTTGACATCGCCCATGTTGTGGCTGATCAGCAGCACCCCCAGACCACGGTCGCGCAGCCGCTCCACCAGGTCGAGGACCTGGGCGGTCTGCTCGACGCCCAGGGAGGCGGTGGGCTCGTCGAGCAGCAGCAGCCTGGGGTCGCCCAGCAGCGAGCGGGAGATCGCGACGGTCTGCCGCTGGCCGCCGGAGAGGGTGGCCACCGGGAGGCGCACATCGGGGATGCGGATGGACAGGGCCCGCAGCAGATCGCGGGTGCGGCGCTCCATCTCCACCTCGTCGAGAAGGCCGAGCCTGCGTACCTCGCGGCCGAGGAAGACGTTGCCGACGACATCGAGGTTCTCGCACAGCGCCAGGTCCTGGTAGACGGTCGCGATGCCCAGGCTCTGCGCGTCGTGGGGGCGCTTGACCTGGACCATGCTGCCCTTCCACTCGATGACGCCCTGATCGGCGGGGCCGACCCCGGCGATCACCTTGACGAGGGTGGACTTGCCGGCGCCGTTGTCGCCCAGCAGAGCGACGACCTCACCGGTATGGACCTCCAGATCGACGTCGGCGAGCGCCTGGACGGCGCCGAAGCGCTTGGAGACGCCGCGCAACGCCAGCAGGGGCGGAGTCGGCACGGTGACCATCTCCCTCGGGCAGGAGCCCGGTCTGTGCGGCCTGCGCCCGGGCTACGGCAGGAGCCCGGCCTTCTCGCAGGCCGACCGGTACTTCGGGGTGCAGATCTGCTGAATCGTGTACACGCCGTTCTTGACCACGGTCTTCCTGATGGTGTGGACGGTCAGCGGGATCGGGCGGAGCAGCACGGCCGGGACACCGCCGGGGATCCGGCCCGTGGCGATGTGGCGGAGGCTCGCTCCGCGGGCGAGGGCGACGGCCATCTCGGCAGCGGCGTGCGCCTCGGGCTTGAAGGGCTTGTAGACGGTCATGTACTGGTCGCCCCGGACGATGCGCTGGATGGCCGCGAGCTCGGCGTCCTGGCCGGTGACCGGGGGCATCGGCCGGACGCTGTTGGCCCTGAGGGCGGCGATGACACCGGAGGCGAGGCCGTCGTTGGCGGAGTAGACGCCGTTGATGCGGTCGGGTCCGAGGGCCGCGATCGCGCCGGACATGTTGGTGTAGGCGTTCATCGGCAGCCACCTGTCCGTGTTGTACGACTTATCGATCTTGACCTTGCCCTGCAGAACGGACAGGGCGCCTTTCTTGAACAGGACCGCGTTGGGATCGACCATGTCGCCGTTCATCATGACGACCTGGCCGCCGCGCGCCTTGTGGCCCATGGCCTTCAGGAGCGCCTTGCCCTGCAGCCTGCCGACCTCCTCGCCGTTGAAGGAGACATAGGCCGAGACGGGTCCCTGAGCGAGGCGATCGTACGACACGACCGGGATGCCCGCGTCCTGCGCGCTCTCGACGGCGGGGCCGAGTGACTTGGCGTCCACGGGAGCGAGGACGATGACATCGACCTGCCTGATGATCATGGTGTCCACCTGCTGCTGCTGAGTGGCCACATCACTGTGCGCGTTGACGGCCTCCACCTTGCAGCCGCGGCACAGCTGCGCGATTTTCTGCTGGATCAGGGGCCGGTCGAAGTGGTCCCAGCGGGGGGTGTTGCTGTCCGGCATCAGCAGGCCGATCGTCGGGTGGCCCGCCGTCCCGTGCGGGGCGGGCCGGACGGCGGTGGGGGACTCGGCCGCCTTGCCGCAGGCCCCCAGCGCGAGGGCCAGGGACGCCGCCACCGCGAGGACGGCGGCACCGCGAGGATGACCTCTCACGATGTGCAGCACCTCCTCACGCGGGCTATCCGGCGCCGGCCACAGCCCCGCTGTCCATTCCGCCGTCCGCGCCGGCGTCCGCCCCGCTGGGAGGCTCGCCGACGGTTTCGCCGTCCGTGCCGTCGGTCCGGCGCGCCATCACCACGACCTCGCTCCACACCTGCTTGCCGCCGCTGACCGGCACCGAACCCCAGGTCGCCGACATCGCCTCGACCAGGAGCAGACCCCGGCCGCCGGTCGACTCCCAGTCCACGAGCACCGGCTTGGCGGGCGCCCGCGGCGACGAGTCGCTCACCGCGACCCGCAGCCGGTCCCCGGCCAGCGTGAGGTCGAGCCGCACCGGGCCCTGCGTATGCACCAGGGCGTTGGTGACCAGCTCGGAGACCACGAGCAGGACCATGTCGGCCTCCGTGGCCACCCGCCAGGAGCGCAGCGTGCGCGCGGTGAAGCGGCGCGCGTGCATCACGGCGTCGGGCAGCCGCCACACCGCCCAGCCGGCCCGGATCGGCCGGACCTTCATCCCGTCGTAGCGCAGCAGCAGCAGGGCCACGTCGTCGTCGCGCCGGCTCAGGTCGCCCAGCAGCGAGTCGGCCAGCCGCCCGGCGTCGGACGGATCCGCGCCGGAGAGTGCCCCGCGCACCCGCAGCAGGCCGTCGTCCAGGGGGAGGCTCGAGGACTCGACCAGCCCGTCCGTCAGCAGGGTGAGCACCGTGCCGGGGGTCAGCCCGACCGCGGTCATGGCGAACTCCGCGTCGGCGATCACCCCCAGCGGCGGCCCGCCCTCGGCCTCCACCTCCTCGGTGGAGCCGTCCGGGTGGCGCAGCAGCGGCGGCAGATGCCCGGCACGTACGAACCAGGCGTCGCCCTCCTCCATGTCCAGCTCGACATAGGTGCAGGTGGCGAACAGCTCCGTCTCCATGCCGACGAGCAGCCGGTTGGCGTGGCAGATGACCACGTCGGGCGGGTGGCCCTCCACCGCGTAGGCCCTGATGGCCGTGCGTATCTGGCCCATGATGGTCGCGGCCCCGGCGCTGTGCCCCTGGACGTCGCCGATCACCAGCGCCACATGGCCATTGGGCAGCGGGATCACGTCGTACCAGTCGCCGCCCACCTCCAGCCCGCTCATCGCGGGCAGATAGCGGGCCACCGCCACCCCGCCGGGGAGCTCGGGCAGCCTGCGGGGCAGCAGGCTGCGCTGCAGCATGGTGGCGAGCTCGTGCTCGGCGTCGTACGCGTGGGCGCGCATCAGGGCCTGCCCCACCAGACCCGCCGTCGCGGTCAGCAGCGACCGCTCCTCCGGACCGAACCCGTGCGGCTCCTCCCAGCCGACCAGACAGACCCCGACCACCCGGCCCTGCGCCGGAAGCGGCAGGACGGCGAGACCGCCGGCCCCCATGTCCGCGAGACCGGGCTCCAGGCCGCTGCCCGAGGGCAGCAGACAGATCCGGCCCTCGCGCAGCGCGGTCTCCAGCGTGGGCAGCACGCGGGTCGGCACATCGGGCCACTCCGACCGCCACTCGGACCGCCACATCCCCGGCCAGGCGCCGGGCTGCGGCGGGTCGAGAGCGGTCACCACCAGCCGGTCGCCCTCCAGCTCGGCGAGCGCCACCCGGTCGGCCCCCAGCGGCTCGCGCAGCGCGGCGGTCACCACCAGGCTGACGTCCCGGACCGTCATCGCGTTGGCCAGCGCCGCGGACAGCCGCTGCACCCGGGAGACCTCGTCGGCGGTGGGCCGCAGATACGAGGCGTCCGCCACCAGGCCCAGCAGCCGCTCGGGGGTGCCCACGGCATCGCCCTGAATCCGGCAGCACAGGCGCAGCCAGCGCAGCTCGCCGGTGGGCAGGCGGATACGGAACTCCAGGTCACGGCTGCCGAGACTCAGCTGACCAGGCTCGACGATGGACATCAGCGCGGGCAGGTCCTCCGGCACGGTGTGCGCCAGCAGGGTCTCCACCTTTCCGTCGAACGCCTCCGGGGAGATGTCCACCAGCTCCAGCAGCTGCGCGTCCGCGTCGATCCGCCCGGTGTTCAGCACCAGAGTGAACGAGCCGACGTGAAGGTGGTCCAGCGCCGAGCGCAGCAGCGACAGCGGCCCGCCCCGGCCCGGCGCCCCGCCATCCGCCTGAGCCTGCGTGCCCGCCTTGAGCTGGGCGGCGATCTGGTCGGCGTACAGCTCCAGGAAATTGCGCTGCTCGGCGTCGAAGCCGTCCCCGGGGTACACCACGACCAGGCAGCCCAGCCGCCTGCCGTCCGCCCCCAGCGGCAGCGCGCCCAGTGACATATCGGCCGGGAGGGCTCGCTGGGCGCCCTCACCGTAGGCGGCGAGCTTCGCGGAGGTCGACCACTGGGGCCGCCCGGTGCGGAAGGCGTCGGCGACCGGGGAGCGCCCGGACAGCGGATAGCTGGTCGGCAGGCCGTACAGGGCCCGCGGGCCGCCGGCCGTCTCGGTCAGCCGCAGCTCGTCGCCGTCCGCGGACAGTACGTAGACAGCCGTCAGCGCCGCCGTGGCGAACACCAGGGCCTGCTCCGTCACGGCGTGCTCCTGCTCCACCGCCGGCGGCCGGAGGCCGACACCGGACGCCTTGTCGCCCGGGTCCCTCCTCCGCCGCGTGATGTCCACTCCGGAGCCGCCTTGGCCGGCCATCGCGCCATTCCACCTCCTGGCCCGCCTGTGTGCCGCCCCCCACACGTGAGGACGCTCACACAAACAGGATGGCATAGCCGCCACGGAACGAACGGGGTGCGGCCGGGCACGGGTGATCTGCGGAAACGGATCTCCGGCCGGAATCTCCAGGAACGGATCTTGAGGCGGGGGGCTTGAAAAGCGGGAAGCGGAGCTCATATGCCAAACGCGCGCCGCACCGCATGCGTCGCCCGCGCCCCGCTAGCCGCAGAGCGCTGCGCCATTCAGGGTAATTCGCGGTCATCTCTATGGCGTAACCGTGTTGACGGTGCGCCTACTAGTCGTACTGACCGGTGGGTTTTCCCATCTGCCGGGGGACGGCGACGCATATGTGACGCAGCGTCAGTCGCCGTGATGAGCCCCCCTAGCACATGAAGCGCCGCTCCGCCCGGCTCAAGGCTTCACGCGGCGCACCACGGCCCACCGTCACTCATGGCACACGGCAAACAGCACACAGCACGGAGGGCTCATCATGCCTAGTCCCACGATCACCCTGGTCACGGTATCGCCGAATCCGGCGTTCGTCGGCCAGTCAGTCACCGTCACCGCCACCGTGATCCCGCTCGGACTCGGGACCCCGACCGGCACCGTGACCTTCAACGTCACCGGTGCTTCTCCCCAGACCGTGCCCTTGACGGGCGGCACGGCCTCGGCGACCTTCACCGGTCTGAGCGTCGGGGTCGCGACGGTCACCGCGACCTACAGCGGCGACGCCAACTTCACCCCCTCCACCGGCTTCAATGCCGTGGTGGTCCTCCAGGGCACGACGACCACATCGGTGGTCTCCTCGCCGGACCCGTCGAATCTGGGGCAGAACGTGGCGATCACCGCCACGGTCACCCCGGTCTCCCCCGCCTCGGGCACACCGACCGGCACGGTCACCTTCGTCGTCACCGGCCCTGGCGGCGGAACGTTCACCCAGGCGCTGTCGGGCGGCCAGGCCACGATCAACCTCAACACCCTGGGTGTCGGCTCGCACGCCATCACCGCGATCTACAGCGGCGACACGAACTTCCTGCCGTCCGCCGGCTCCGACACCCAGACGGTGAACCCCGGGCCGGCGGCCACGACGACCACGGTGAGTTCCTCGCCGAACCCGTCGGTGGTCGGACAGCCGGTCACGTTCACCGCCAACGTTTCGGTGAACCCGCCCGCGACGGGCACACCGACCGGCACGGTCACCTTCGTCATCTCCGGCGCCGGGGGCGGAACGTTCACCCAGCCGCTCTCAGGCGGCCAGGCCACGCTGACCCTCAGCACTCTGGGCGCTGGCTCGCACACCGTGACCGCCACCTACAACCCCGACACCCCGAACTTCCTCACCTCGTCGGGGACCAGCACGCATGTGGTGAACGCGGCGAGCACGACGACCACGGTCACCTCCAACCCCGACCCCTCGGTAGTAGGACAGTCGGTCTCCTACATCGCCCATGTGCAAGCCGTGCCCCCGGGGTCCGGCATCCCGCAGGGAACGGTCAACTTCACCATCACCGACGGCACGACCACGGTGACCGGCTCCGGCGCCCTGGACAGCAACGGCTTCGCCGTCTTCAACGACAGTACGCTGCCCGCCGGCACCTACACGGTCACCGCGACCTACGTCGGAAACGCCAGCTTCACCGGGTCGACCGACACCGACACCCAGACCGTCACGGGGCCGTGACCCGCCCACCCGGCTCCGCCGGGAGCAGGGTCACAACGGACAACGACTGAGTGGCAAAGCACTGAGCCGCGCCATCGCCCGAGGGGCGGTGGCGCGGCTCAGCCGAGTCCGGAAGACGCCGGTGGGATCACACGTCGAAGTAGAGCTCGAACTCGTGCGGGTGCGGACGCAGCTGCAGCGGAGCGATCTCGTTGGTGCGCTTGTAGTCGATCCAGGTCTCGATCAGGTCCGAGGTGAAGACATCGCCCTGGAGCAGGAACTCGTGGTCGGCCTCGAGGGAGTCGAGAACGGCCGGCAGGGAGGTCGGGACCTGCGGGACGCCCGCGTGCTCCTCGGGAGCCAGCTCGTAGAGGTCCTTGTCGATCGGCTCGGCCGGCTCGATCTTGTTCTTGACGCCGTCCAGGCCCGCGAGGAGCAGGGCGGAGAAGGCCAGGTACGGGTTGCCGGAGGAGTCCGGGGCGCGGAACTCGACGCGCTTGGCCTTCGGGTTGGAGCCGGTGATCGGGATACGCATCGCGGCGGAGCGGTTGCGCTGCGAGTACACCAGGTTGACCGGGGCCTCGAAGCCCGGGACCAGGCGGTGGTAGGAGTTCACCGTCGGGTTGGTGAACGCCAGCAGCGACGGGGCGTGCTTGAGGATGCCGCCGATGTAGTAGCGGGCCATGTCCGACAGGCCCGCGTAGCCCTGCTCGTCGTAGAAGAGGGGCTCGCCGCCCAGCCACAGGGACTGGTGGACGTGCATGCCCGAGCCGTTGTCACCGAAGATCGGCTTCGGCATGAAGGTCGCGGTCTTGCCGTTCTTCCACGCGACGTTCTTGACGATGTACTTGAAGAGCTGCAGATCGTCGGCCGCGGCGAGCAGCGTGTTGAACTTGTAGTTGATCTCGGCCTGGCCGGCGGTGCCCACCTCGTGGTGCTGGCGCTCGACCTGGAGACCGGACTTGTTCAGCTCGAGGCTGATCTCGGCGCGCAGGTCGGCGAAGTGGTCGACCGGCGGGGTCGGGAAGTAGCCGCCCTTGTAGCGGACCTTGTAGCCACGGTTGTCCTCCAGCGCGCCGGTGTTCCAGGCGCCCGCCTCGGAGTCGATGTGGTAGAAGGCCTCGTTCGACTTGGTCTCGAAGCGGACGCTGTCGAAGACGTAGAACTCGGCCTCGGGGCCGAAGTACGCGGTGTCGGCGATGCCGGTGGAGGCGAGGTAGGCCTCGGCCTTCTTGGCGATGTTCCGCGGGTCGCGGCTGTACTGCTCACCCGTGATCGGGTCATGGATGAAGAAGTTGATGTTGAGCGTCTTGTCCCGGCGGAACGGGTCGACACGCGCCGTCGAAAGGTCCGCACGCAGAGCCATGTCCGACTCGTGGATGGCCTGGAAGCCGCGGATCGACGAGCCGTCGAAGGCGAGCTCTTCGTTCGGGTCGAACGCCTCCGCCGGTACGGTGAAGTGCTGCATGACGCCGGGAAGGTCACAGAACCGGACGTCGACGAACTTGACGTCCTCGTCCGAGATGAACTTCCGAGCGTCGTCGGCGTTCTGGAACATCCAACTCCTCCTAGCCCGGCCGCGGGGGACGGGGGTTTGTTCGGTCGCGCGGCTCATGTGCGGCTGGCGCGCTGTGGCCGACGATAGGCAGACGGGATTTCCCGGGCATGACCCATTTGTTTCACCCAGGTTAACCGGCATACGTCTGGTGTGGAGGGGGCACGTGAGGCCGGGGCCGGTCCGCGCGGGGGCGGTCCCGGGGGAGAAGCGGGCGGGAAGCTCACGGGAAGCGGGCCCCGCTCCACGGGGAACGTATGCGGTCGCAGTAACGTGGTCGGGTGGACAATAGGCAAGCAATCGGATCATGGCTCTCCGGGCCGCGCGCGGCCGCCGAGGACATGGGCGTCGAGCTGGGCTACCGGGGCGAGGGACTGGGGCTGCCCGAGAGCGGGCCGGGCTCCATCGCGCCCATCGGACGCCGCCTGGGGGCGCTGCTCATCGACTGGGGACTGTGCCTGCTCGTCTCCTACGCGCTGCTGTCCGGAGGCAAGGCGCAGGCCACGGGCAACTGGGCGCTGGCCGTCTTCTTCGTGCTGAGCGTGCTCACCGTCGGCACGGTCGGCTGCACCCCCGGCAAGCTGGCGCTGAAGCTGCGCGTGATCTCCGCGAGCGGCGGACGGCTGGGCCTGCCGCGCGTGGTGCTGCGCAGCGTGCTGCTGCTGATCGTGATCCCCGCGGTGGTCTGGGACCGGGACACGCGCGGTCTGCACGACCGGCTCTCCAACTCGGTGCAGATCCAGATCTGAGGTACGGCTGTTCTGATACGACGGACCGCATACGATGGGGCGGCCCGGAATCGAGATTCCGGGCCGCCCCATCGTATGCGGTCCTCAGCCGGTCCTATGCGGCGGGTCGAACGCCTCAGCGGCCCTTCGGCATCCGCATCCCCTTGGGCATCGGGCCCTTCGGGATCGGCATGTTGCTCATCAGGTCGCCCAGCGCCCGCAGCCGGTCGTTGACCACGGTCACCTGCGGGCCGGGCAGCACCCGCGGCAGCTTCAGCAGCTTGGTGCGCAGCTTCTTGATCGGCACCTGGTCCTCCCCGGTGCCCACGATCACATCGTGCACCGGGACGTCCGCGACGATGCGCGCCATCCGCTTCTTCTCCGCGGCCAGCATGGACTTCAGCCGGTTCGGGTTGCCCTCGGCGACCAGCACGATGCCCGCTTTGCCGACGGCCCGGTGGATGACGTCCTGGTTGCGGTTCATCGCCACCGCGGGCGTCACCGACCAGCCGCGGCCCACGTTCTCCAGCACCGCGGCCGCCGCGCCCGGCTGTCCCTCCATCTGCCCGAAGGCCGCTCGCTCGGCACGGCGGCCGAAAACGATCGCCATCGCGAGGAAGGCCAGGACGAAGCCCAGGATGCCCAGGAAGATCGGGTGGTCGATCCAGAAGCCGATCGCGAGGAAGACACCGAACGTGACGATTCCCACCGCGGCGACGACAAGACCGACCTTCGAGTCGACCTTCTTGGTCATCTTGTAGGTCAGGGCGATCTGCTTCAGCCGCCCGGGGTTCTCGGATGTTTCCTTCCTCGCCATACAGCGAAGTTTACGTGGCCTGGGAAGCCCCGGTGGACACGGCCTCCAGGACGTGCTCGGCCTCGTGGCGGTCCTTGGCGCGGCGCCGGTCCTCCAGGACCGCGGTCCAGGCGTTGCGGCGGGCGGTGCGCTGCCCGCCGCCCAGCAGCAGACCCTCCAGAGCGAGCAGTGCGTCGGTGACGGACGGCGGACGGACAGGCGCGGCCGACATGGGGTCCCCCTCGGGAGCGGCGGATGATCAGAGCCCACACACAGAACGTTGTGTGGCTTAATCGTTACCCAAAGGTGTTACCAGTGCGTGACCGGCCGGTCAAACACCGATGAAGCCTTGAAATGCTCCCGATCTCGCTCTGACCTGCGCTGTCACACGAGGCGCGGCGCGCGGGGTGTGCCCGTACTCACATAGCGTGTTGGTCACATGCGGTGGTCACGCCTGCCAGTTCACGCCTGTACGCCTGTTGGTCACACCGCCTGAGCGGCCACCGCGATCCCGCGCTTCTCGATCGCCTGCTGGTAGAGCCGGCCCGCGCGGTACGAGGAGCGGACGAGCGGGCCGGACATGACACCGGCGTAGCCGATCTCCTCCGCCTCCTCCTTCAGCTCCACGAACTCCTGGGGCTTGACCCAGCGGTCCACCGGGTGGTGCCGGACGGTCGGGCGCAGATACTGCGTGATCGTGATCAGCTCGCAACCCGCGTCGTACAGGTCCTGGAGCGCCTGGCTGATTTCCGCCCGCTCCTCGCCCATGCCCAGGATCAGATTGGACTTGGTGACCAGACCCGCCTCGCGCGCCTTGGTGATCACTTCGAGTGAGCGCTCGTAACGGAAGGCGGGGCGGATGCGCTTGAAGATCCGCGGGACGGTCTCCACGTTGTGCGCCAGCACCTCGGGGCGTGCGGAGAAGACCTCGGCGAGCTGCTCGGGCACCGCGTTGAAGTCCGGGATCAGCAGCTCGACGCCGGTGTCCGGCATCAGCGCGTGGATCTGGCGGACCGTCTCGGCGTACAGCCAGGCGCCGCCGTCCTCGAGGTCGTCGCGGGCGACACCGGTGACTGTCGCGTACTTCAGCTCCATGGACTGGACGGACTCGGCGACCCGGCGCGGCTCGTCACGGTCCAGGGCCTGCGGCTTGCCGGTGTCGATCTGGCAGAAGTCACAGCGCCGGGTGCACTGGTCGCCGCCGATCAGGAAGGTCGCCTCGCGGTCCTCCCAGCATTCGTAGATGTTCGGACAGCCCGCCTCCTGGCACACGGTGTGCAGGCCCTCGCGCTTCACCAGGCCCTGCAGCTCGGTGTACTCGGGACCCATCTTCGCGCGGGTCTTGATCCACTCGGGCTTGCGCTCGATGGGCGTCTGGCTGTTCCGGACCTCAAGGCGCAGCATTTTGCGTCCGTCGGGTGCGACTGCGGACACGTCCGGCACTCCTTAGTGCTTGGGGAGGCATCGAATCTTCGGCGAACCCCAGGGTACGCCCGTTATTCGTACGCCTTTACGCCCAGGGCAACCGAGAACCCCCAGGGCCCATTCCCCGGCGGGGGTGGTGCGGTCAGACGGCGCGCGGCAGCGGTACGGAGGACTCCGTGACCGCCCGCAGATGCTTCTCGATCACCGGAAGCACCTCAGCCACCGAGATGTCGCGGCCCAGCTCCTCCGAGAGCGAGGTCACCCCCGCGTCGCGGATGCCGCACGGCACGATCCGGTCGAACCAGGTGGTGTCGGGATTGCAGTTCAGCGAGAAGCCGTGCATCGTCACGCCCTTGGCGACCCGCACCCCGATCTGGGCGAGCTTGCGGTCCTCGCCGCGCTGGCCGGCGTTGGACGGGGCGTACTCCGGGCCGCTCATCCGCGGGTCGAACTCCTCGTCGGCGACGCGCGGGTCGAAGTCCAGATTCAGCCCGCCCGGCGCGCGGCGCTCCTCCACCGGGTCCCCCAGCACCCACACCCCGCTGCGGCCCTCGACCCGGGTGGCCTCCAGGCCGAACTCCGCACACGTCAGCAGCAGGGCCTCCTCCAGACGTCGTACATGTGCGATGACGTCCACCGGGCGCGGCAGCTTGAGGATCGGATAGCCGACGAGCTGCCCCGGGCCATGCCAGGTGATCTTGCCGCCGCGGTCCACGTCCACGACCGGGGTGCCGTCCAGGGGGCGCTCGTTGTCGGCCGTGCGCCGGCCCGCGGTGTAGACCGGCGGATGCTCCAGCAACAGGCAGGTGTCCGGAACCTCGTCCGCGAACCGAGCGGCGTGCACCCGCCGTTGCTCCTGCCACGCCTCCCGGTACTCGACGGCATCCGCCCCGAACCCCAGATGGACAAAGCGCAGCTCACTCACGGCGGCAATCCCTTCGGACCTCGTACAGCGCTCCGGCGCCCCGCGCGGGCGCCTCAGCCACTGTACGTCCGGTAAACCCGGGCTCCGCATCCGGATCGTTCTCACCCGACCCTCACACGATCGGATGAATGCCGGGCGACCGAGACGATCAGCGCCTCACCGGCGGCTACTTTCGGGCCGTTTCCACGAAGCGATCAGGGAGACCGGCAGGCTGATGACGGAACGACCTCCGCAGCGCATTCCCAACCGTCAGCTCGCCGCGCTCATCGCGGAGGCTGGCTTCTCCAACGCCGGGCTCGCCCGGCGGGTCGACCAGCTCGGCCTCGAGCACGGTCTGGACCTGCGGTACGACAAGACATCGGTGACCCGCTGGCTGCGCGGACAGCAGCCACGGGGCACCACCCCGGCGCTGATCGCCGAGGTCTTCACCCGGCGCCTGGGGCGCCGGTTCACTGCCCAGGACCTGGGCCTGGACGCTTGTGCGCCGGTCTACGCCGGGCTGGAGTTCGCCGCCACCCCGACGGAGGCGGTGGACATCGTCAGCGGGCTGTGGCGCAAGGACTCCGGCAGCCAGGCGGAGCTACGGAAGATCGCCTTCACCCCGGCCGGCCTGGTGGTCCCCAGCCGCGACTGGCTGATCGGGCGGCCCGACGACAAGGTGGCGCGCGGGGAGCCGCCCGCGGCGTCCCCCGCGGCACTCCCCGCCGGGGGCATGCCGGGGCCCAGGACGGCGGGACGGGCCCCGGGCCCCGGCGGCCGGCCGCCGCTGCCCCGGCAGCGGCAGGCGGACCGGTCCCAGCGCGGGCCGGGCTACCGGGTCACCGCCGGGGACATCGCCGCGCTGCGGTCGGTGGGCGAGCTGTTCCGGTCGCTGGACCAGACATACGGCGGCGGACACGCGCGGCAGGCCCTGGTGCGCTACCTCGAACACGAGGGCGAGCCCATGCTGCGCGGCACCTACGGGGAGGCGACCGGGCGGCGGCTGTTCGCGGCGATCGCCGATCTGACCCGGCTGGCGGGCTGGACGTCGTACGACATCGCCGCCCACGGCCTGGCCCAGCGCTACTTCGTCCAGGCGCTGCGGCTCGCGCAGGCGGCCGGGGACCGGCCGTACGGCAGCTATGTGCTGATCACGATGAGCCGCCAGGCCGTCTATCTGGGCCACGGGCGGGAGGCCGTCCAGCTGGCCCGGGTGGCCCAGCAGGGCATGGGCGGCGGCGCCCCGCCCGTCCTGCAGTCGCTGCTGCACGCCGTGGAGGCCCGGGGCCACGCCGTCCTGGGCGAGGTGCGGGCCTGCACCGCCTCGCTGGCGCGCGCCGAGCGGGCGCTGGAGACGGCCCGGCCGGGGGACGAGGTGCCCTACTGGGCGCGGTTCTTCGACGAGGCGCAGCTGGCCGACGAGTTCGGACACTGCCACCGCGATCTGCAGCAGTACCGCGCCGCCGCCCAGCACGCCGAGCGCTCGCTCCAGCTGCGCGGCAAGGCGTACGCGCGCAGCAGGCTGTTCTGCCGGGTGGTGCTGGCGACGGCCCGGCTGGGCCTCGGCGAGCTGGAGCAGGCGTGCGCGCTGGGCGCGGAGGCGGCGCAGCAGGCGGCCGAGATGCGGTCGGCGCGGGCCACGGACTACGTACGGGACTTCGAGCGCCGGCTGGAGCCGTACCGGGACGCGGCGGCGGTGCGGGGGTACCGGGACCGGGTGGCGGCGCTGGGATAGGGGGAGCGGGGGCGGCGCTCACCTGGGCGCGGGCTGCTCCGGCGGCCTGTCCCAGGTCGGGCGCACACCGAAGGTCCGCTCGAAGCCCGCGCGGCCCGCGTCGGTCAGCAGGACCACGCGGCGGCGGGCGCCCCGGCGGATCCAGTCGCGCTCGAACAGCCGGTCGGTGAGCGCCGCCCCCAGGGCGCCGGCCAAGTGGTGGCGCTGCTCGGTCCAGTCCACGCAGTAGCGGATCAGCGGGCGCCGCCCGCGGAGCCGGTCCGCGTCCACGCCGAAGGCCGCCAGCTCCTCGCGCCCCGGCGCGGTCAGCCGGTACGTGACGTCCTGCCCCGGGGCGGACAGCCGGTCGTGCCGCGCCGTCGCGGGGTCGTAACGGCCGTCGCCGCCTTCCAGAAAGCCCCGTTCCAGCAGCGCCGTCATCAAAGCCACGCCCAGGCGGCCCGCGACGTGGTCGTAGCAGGTGCGCGCTCGGCGCAGGTCGTGCGCGTGGCTGGACTCGCGCAGCGAGGTGACCGGCAGCGGCGGGGAGATCCGGGCCAGGGCCTCCAGAGCCTCGGCGACGGCGGGGCCCGCCAGCCGGTAGTAGCGGTGCCGACCGTGCGGCTCGACCCGTACCGCGCCGGACTCCAGCAACAGCGCCAGGTGTCCGCTCACCGTGGAGGCGCTGACCCCCGCCTCCGCCGCCAGCACGCTCGCGGGCAACGCCCGTCCCTCGGCGAGGGCCCGCAGGACACGGGCGCGGGAGGGGTCGGCGATCGCGGCGGCGGCGCGGGCGATGTCGGCGTCCCGAGCGGGGGCGGGGGCGGGTTCGGGGGTGTGCCGGGCGGTGTGCTCGGGGATCTCGGCGGAGGCCATGAGTCCACCGTAGGGCGGGGGCGCTTCGGCGGCGGGCGAAGCGTGGGCGCACGGGCCGCGCGGCCATGACGGGCGGGCGGCGGCGGTGCCCGGCGCGCGGTTCGGGGCGGGCGGTGGCCGCCCCCGGTGGACGGCCACGCTTCGGCGGGGGCCGAAGGGCTGAGCGGTGAGGCTGGAGACATGACCGCATCCGAACTCACCTCTCCCCGCTCCGCCCGCCCGCCCAGGGGCCGGTCCCCGGTGCGCAGGATGCCGCTGCTCGCGATCTGCCTCGGGTACTTCCTGGTCATCCTCGACGTCACCGTCGTCACCGTGGCCGTCCCGCGCATCGCGGCGGACCTCGGCGCGGGGCATGCGGCGCTGCAGTGGGTGGTCGACGGGTACACCCTGGCCTTCGCCGGACTGCTGCTGCTCTGCGGCGGCCTGGGGGACCGGCTGGGACACCGGCGGGTGTTCCTGACCGGGCTCGGCGCCTTCACGGTGGCATCCGCTGGGTGCGCCCTCGCCCCGACGGCCTCCGTCCTGGTCGGCGCGCGGCTGGCCCAGGGGGCCGGGGCGGCGATGATGGTGCCCGCCTCGCTCGCGCTGCTCGGTGAGCTGCACCCCGAACCGGCCGCCCGGGCCCGGGCGTTCGGCGTGTGGGGCGGGATCGCCGGGGTCGCCGCCGCGGCGGGGCCGGTGGTCGGCGGGCTGTTGGTGTGGGGCGTCGGCTGGCGTTCTGTTTTCTTCCTCAACATCCCGGTCGGGGTGTTCGCGGTGTTCCTCACCCGCCGCCGGGTGCCCGCGCCGAAGGCCCCCGAGGGCGGCGCCCGCCGGCCGCTCGACCTGGCCGCCCAGCTCTGTGCCGCGGCCGGGGTCGCCGCCCTGACCGCCGGGCTCAACGAGGCCGGGGGCCGCGGCTGGGGCGACCCGCTGGTCCTCGGCTGCCTCGCCGCCGCGCCGCTCGCGGGCGCGCTGTTCTGGGCGCTGGAGCGCCGGGCGGCGGATCCCGCGCTGCCGCCGCGGCTGCTCGCCGGATTCCGCTTCCCGGCCTGCCTGACCGTGGGCGTGCTGCTCAACCTCGGCTTCTACGGCCTGCTGTTCGTCACCACCGTCTACTTCCAGGGGCACCGGGGCTGGGACCCGCTGTGGACGGGCCTGGCCCTGCTGCCCATGGGGACGATGGCGGCGCTCGGCTCGCCGCTGTCCGGGCGGCTGGCCGCGCGTACCGGGACCCGCGTCCCGGTCGTGGCCGGGCTGCTGATCGGCGCCGCGGGGCTGCTGGGATGGTGCGCGGCCGGGCCGGACACACCGTACGGGCTGCTTCTCCCGGCCCTGCTGGCGGCGGGCTTCGGGACGGCGTTCGCCATGCCCTCGGCGACCGTCGCGGCGATGGAGGCGGCACCGGAGGACGTGCGCGGCGCGGCGTCCGGCGCGTTCAACGCGGCGCGGCAGCTGGGCAGCGCGATCGGGGTCGCCCTGTTCGGGACGCTTCTCGCGGCGTCCGGAGGCTTCTACGGCGGGATGCGGCTGGCGGCGGTGATCGGCGCGGGGTGCTTTGTGGCGGGCGCGGTGCTGGCGGCGGTGGTGAGCCAGGCCGGCCCCGCCGCGTCGGCTGGGAGGTCTGCGTCGGCTGGGGGGTCTGCGTAGGCGGGGTGGCGCGTCGGCCGGCCCCGCCGCGTCGGCCGGGGGCGCCGCGCCGACCAGGGGCGCCGAGTCGGCCGGGAGGTCTGCGTTGGCCGGGGGGTCGGCGCGGGCCGGGAGGTCTGCGGGTGGCGAGTCGTGACGAGCACGTCTGGGCGCGGGGCGGCGGGCGAAACCCCCGCCGCCCCGCAGGTCCTCCGGGCACGGCGGGTCAGGCCGCCGCCGCGTCCGGGGTCGAGGGCTCGGCGCTGGGAAGGGCGCCGAGGTCGTGGAGGATCGCTCGGGCGGCGCGGCGGCCGGAGACCAGGGCGCCCTGCACGGTGCTGGAGTCGCGGTGGTCGCCGCACACGTACAGGCCGGACAGCAGCCGGACCGGGCGCCGCAGGTCGTGGGGGGCGGGCATGGCGGGGACCGCGTCGGGGTCGTGGTGGGCGGTGAGCAGGTCCCAGTCGGCGGTGGAGGTGCCGTAGACCGCGGCCAGTTGGGTCCGGGCGGCCCGCTCGAGCTCGGCGGTGGGCAGGGCCGCGGCGGCGCCGAGGACCGTGGAGGTGATCAGGACCCGGCCGGGCGGGGTGCGCGCGGGGTCGACCTCGCTGGTCACGGCGGTGTGGGCGACCGGGCCGTGGTCCCCGGCGGTGAGCACCAGCGCGGGCTCGCGCAGCGGCGGCCGGTCCGCGGTGTGGTGCAACACGGTGACCGGGTGGAAGGCGGGCAGCCGCAGCCCGGGGAGGAGGTCCGCCGCGGCGCGGGCGCCGGTGGCCACCAGCACCGAGCGGCAGGCGAATTCGCCGTGTTCGGCGGTCGCCACGGCGGTGGTGGAGGCGGTCACGGCCCGTACTCCGGTGCGTACCGTACCCGGCGGCAGGGCCGCGGCCAGCAGCTCCGGGACGGCCGAGGCGCCGCCCGCCGGGAGGCACAGCCGGCCCCGCGCGTAGCCGCGCAGCACCAGGTCGGCGCAGCGGCTGGAGGTGGTCAGCTCGGGGTCGCTGAGCAGCGAGACGAGCAGCGGGCGCAGAAAGCCCTCGACGGTACGGGTCGGCAGCCCGCGCCCGGCCAGGGTCTCGGCGACGGGCCGGTCGGGGCGGGTGAGGAGGCGGTCGGCGGGCAGGGCGGCGAGCCTGCCCAGGGCGGCGCCGAGCCGGGCCTGGTCGAGCGCGCCGCCGAGGGGCGCACGGGCGGCGTTCGCGAGGGCGCGTGCGGTGGTCAGTGCGCCCCTCGTGCCCCGGCCGCCGGTTCCCCAGCCGCTGGTGCCGGTGGCACCGACCCGGTGGGTGCGGCCGTCGGCGCGTACCAGCACACCAGGGGAGAAGGGGCGCAGCACGAGCTCGCCGAGCCCGGGGGTGCGCCGCAGCTCCGGGAAGGAGGTGTCGACCAGTTGCCCGCTGCGGTCCAGCCGGAAGCCGTCGATGAGGTCGGTGGTCATACGGCCGCCCACGCGGGGCGCGGCTTCCAGAACGCTGACCGTCACCCCCGCGCTGGTCAGCTGATGGGCCGCGGCCAGCCCCGCCAGTCCGGCTCCCACGATGACGACGTCCGTGCGGTGCGCGCTGGTGAGCACGTGTCCTCCCCGAGGTCGGTGCGTACGCTAAGGGGCCTGCTGCCCCCGACCGGCAGCCCGGATGCGTATATTCCGCAACTCGGGTTCCCTGGGCCGGTCATGACGGTACGGACAAAAATGGTCGATGCCAGACGCGCATCGACCGAGCATGGGCGCACAGCGGTCGCACATTGCCCTGGGGTGGCGCTGAAGTGGGCCCAGAAGGCGCCTGGACGGCGCGATGGCGGGCCTGGAGAGCGTCGGCTGACGGCAGTCGGCGGTGACCGCCGCGCGGCCGGCGCGGGCAGGTCAGCGGCGACCGGCGCGCGCGGCCAGCGCGGCCCGCAGCGCCTGCTCGATCTCCGGGTGGGCGAAGGAGAACCCCGAGTCCAACAGCCGCCGGGGCACCGCTCGTACGCTGCCCAGCACCTCGCCGGACATCTCGCCGAGCGCGAGCCGCAGCGCGGGCGCGGGGACGGACAGCAGCGTCGGCCGGCCCAGCACCCGGCCCATGGCGGCGGTGACCTCCCTATTGGTGATCGGCTCTGGCGCGGTGAGGTTGACCGGGCCCACGAGGTCGTCGGTGGCCAGGATGTGGCGCAGGGCGGCGATGTGGTCGTCCAGGGCGATAAAGCTCCAGTACTGGCGGCCGCTGCCCATCCGGCCGCCGAGGCCGAACCGGAACAGCGAAAAGAGCCGCCCCCACGCCCCGCCCTCACCGGCCACGACCAGCCCCGTGCGGGCGAACACGGTCCGCACACCCGCCTCCTGGGCCGTCATGGCCGCTTCCTCCCACTCCTGGCACAGGCCCGCGAGAAAGCCGTCACCGGGGGGCGTGTTCTCGTCCACCACGCGCCCCCCGGTGTCGCCGTAGAAGCCGATCGCGCTGCCGCTCACCAGCACCCGGGGCGGAGTGTCGAGCGAGGCCACGGCCTCGGCGACGGCGGCCGTCCCGAGCACCCGGCTGTCCCGCAGCTCCTTCTTGTAGGCGTCGGTCCAGCGGCGGTCGCCGATGCCCGCGCCCGCGAGGTGCACCACCGCCTCACAGCCCGCGAGCCCCTCCGTGTCCACCCACTGCCGCTTCGGCTCCCACCGGACCTCGTCCTCGGCCTGCGGCGCGCGCCGCACCAGCCGCACCACCTCGTGGCCGTCCGCGTGCAGGGAGCGGACGAGAGCCGTGCCGATGAGCCCGGAGGAACCAGTGATCGCGATACGCATGGGGCCATTTTGCCCGCGATCTGGCGGGGGATGTCGGACGTGGGACAGTGCCACACATGGCCGACCCGATCATCCGACCCGCCGTCCTCTCCGACGAGACGGACCTCGCCGATCTGGACCGGCGCACCTGGTCCCCCCTGCACTCCGTACAGCCGCCGCCGCGCCCGAACGACCCCTTCTTCACCGACCGGAACCGGCCCGAGCACCTGCTGATCGCCGACGCCGGGGGGCGCACGGCGGGCTACATACGCCTCGTCGCGCCGACCCCGCTGGCCTGCAACGCGCACGTACGCCAGATCCAGGGCCTGGCGGTGGACGACTGGGCGCGCGGCCGGGGCGTGGCGCGGGCGCTGCTCGGCGCGGCGTACGAGGAGTCCAGGCGCCAGGGCGCGGTCCGCCTCACGCTGCGGGTGCTCGGGCACAACGCCCCGGCGCGGCGGCTGTACGAGTCCGAGGGCTTCGCGGTGGAGGGCGTGCTGCCGGGGGAGTTCCTGCTGGAGGGGGAGTACGTGGACGACGTGTTCATGGGGCGCGCTCTCTGAGCTACGCCCGGAAGCGTTCCCACAGCCGGGGGAACCGTTCCGCCAGCGCCCGCTCGTCCTCCAAGTCGAGGACCGTGCCCGCCGGTTCCGTCGGCCGCGACGGGAGACCGAGGTCCGGCAGCACCGCGCCGGTCAGCTGCTCGTACGCCTCGTCCGCCGCGAAGCCCAGGTCCTCGCAGTCCCCGTCCACCTGCTCGTCGAAGCTCTCGAGCAGCTCGGTGAGGTCGTCCGGCTCGTGCAGCGCGCCCTCGAACACCTCCCGGCCCTGGCCGATCAGCCAGTAGCGGAAGGCGTCGAACGCGTCGTCGCCCACGTCGCCCAGCAAGAGTTGGGCCGCGCCCCACAGGTCCCAGCGGTAGGCCCGGTTGGAGCGGGCCTCGAAGTGACGGGCGAAGTCCAGGACGGCGTCCGGGTCGAGCTGGGACAGCCGGTCGACGAGCAGGTCGGACTGGTCCTCGGGGTCGCCCTCGGCCGCATCCCGAGCGCTGTCGACCAGCTCCCAGAACTCCGTCTCGTCCATCACGGGACCAGGATCGGCCCTCGTGCGCGCCCGCGCACGCCGGAGCGGCCCGCGAGGGCGGCGGGAAAGAGGGCGGCGGGAGAGAGGACGCCCGGAAAAGGCGACAGAAGATGGCGGGATTCGCTGCGAGGGTCGAGGTGTCCAAGCAAACGGCACACCGAAGGGACGTACGTACGTGAGCACACAGGGCACACCGGGCGCACTGGCGGGCAGGGTCGCACTCGTCGCGGGGGCGACGCGGGGCGCGGGCCGGGCGATGGCCGTGGAGCTGGGCGCGGCGGGGGCCACCGTCTACGCGACGGGGCGCACCACCCGGCAGGCGGTCAGCGAGGTCGGGCGGGCGACGGAGACCATCGAGGAGACGGCGGAGCTGATCACGGCGGCCGGCGGCACGGGGATCGCGGTGCCGGTCGACCACCTGGAGCCCGAGCGGGTGCGGGCGCTGGTGCAGCGGATCGAGGACGAACAGGGGCGGCTGGACGTGCTCGTCAACGACGTCTGGGGCGGCGAGCACCTGGTCACCTTCGACAAGAAGTCCTGGGAACTGGAGCTGCGGAACGGGCTGCGGATGCTCCGGCTCGGCGTCGAGACCCACCTCATCACCAGCCATTACGCGCTGCCGCTGCTGATCCGGCGGCCGGGCGGCCTGGTGGTGGAGGTGACCGACGGCACCGCCGAGTTCAACAAGACCTACCGTGAGAACCTCTTCTACGACCTCGCCAAGAACGCCCCCATCCGGATGGCCTTCGGGCTCGCCCAGGAGCTGAAGGACTTCGGCGGCACGGCGGTCTCCATCACCCCGGGGTTCCTGCGCTCCGAGCAGATGCTCGACCACTTCGGGGTGACCGAGGAGAACTGGCGCGACGCCGTCGAGCAGGAGCCGCACTTCGCCATCGCGGAGACGCCGCACTTCGTCGGGCGGGCCGTCGCGGCGCTCGCCGCGGACCCGGACCGGGCGCGGTGGACCGGCAAGTCCGTCTCCAGCGGAGAGCTGGCCAAGGTCTACGGCTTCACCGACCTGGACGGCTCCCGGCCGGACGCCATGGGCTACTTCCGGGACGTCGTCTTCGGCGGGAAGGAGGGGACGGCGGCGGACTACCGGTAGCCGCCGCGGCCGTACGGGCGGCCGGCGCCCGCCCGCCGGCGCCGGCTACCGGTACAGCTCGGCGGCCCGGGCGGCCGCCACGGCGAAGCGCTCGCGCAGCTCCGGCGGCTCCAGCACCTCCACCTCCGGGCCGAGCGCCAGCAGCTGCTCGTACGCCACCTCCAGCGACTCCACGGGCAGGGTGACAGTGATCCGCCCCTGCCGCCCGTCGGGCTCCTCGGCCGCCACCACGGCCTCCTGGCCCGCCGTACGGTCCGTCACATACGGCAGCCGCCGCGCACCCTCCCCGGTCAGCCGCAACACGACCTTCTCGCGCAGCAGCGAGCGGGCGAACTGCGCGGCCCGCTCCTCCCAGAACGCGGGCAGGTCGAAGTCCGCCCGCCGCTCGAAGCGGCCGTGGCGGCCGTGGTTGCCGTGGCCGTTCGCGGCGGCGGCCGTCGGCGCGACGGCGCTGAAGCGATCCACCCGGTAGACGCGGAAGTCGCCCGCGGTGTGGATCCGTGCCGCCAGATACCAGACGCCCGCCTTCAGCACCAGCCCGTACGGCTCCAGCTCCCGCTCCACCTCGGTCTCCCGGCGGCGGTAGCGTGCCGTGATCCGGCGGTCGTCCCATACGGCGTCGGCGACCGCGGGCAGCAGCTCCGGCGTCTCGGGCTCCTGCCACCAGCCGGGGGCGTCGAGATGGAAGCGCTGGGCCGCGGAGTGCGAGGCGTCGCGCAGCTCGGGGAGGAGCGCGGCGGACACCTTCAGCCGGGCGGCGGACGCGGCGTCCGCGAGCCCCATCCCACGCAGCGCGGCCGGCACCCCGGACAGGAACAGCGCCTCCGCCTCCGTACGGCCGAGGCCCGTCAGCCGGGTGCGATAGCCGCCGACCAGGCGGTAGCCGCCGCTGCGGCCCCGGTCCGCGTAGACCGGGACCCCGGCCTCGGACAGCGCGGCCACATCGCGCGTGACCGTACGCTCCGAGACCTCCAGCTCCCGCGCCAGCTCGGCCCCGGTCATCGAGGGCCGGGACTGCAGCAGCAGCACAAGACGGATCAGGCGAGCGGCGCGCATGCCCCCATCATGCCGTTGCACGCGGTCCGGGGCCGGGGTCCTTCCCCGCCCTTTCCCGGTGCTCCGGACCGACGTTTCTGGAGTTGAGGCCCCCGTCGTTACGAGAGCGAGGCGATGAAGCCAGAGCTCAATCCCCGCCAACTTCGAGAGCTTCAGCAACTTCGCGTTGCTCCGCCGGTGCAGCGACGAAACCACCCGGAATACTTCCCGACCCATCGGATGGATACGGGCCATCTGTGGTGCCGCGTCCCAGGCGATGCTCAGGTTTTCCAGCGCTCCGTCACGGTCCCCGAGGTCGAGCTGAGCCCTGGCGTAGTTGATGTGCGTCGGGGCTACCCGTGTCGGTGGCAGACCAGCCAGGGCGGCAGGGAGGTCATCGGCCAGCCCCAGCGCGTCCCGGGGCCTGCCAAGATCCACACAGGTGGCGAGTTCGTGCGTGAACGTGTTCTGAGGTCCCACGGTCAGACCATGCACACCCAGGTCATGGCCAATTCCGATGTTGGCGTTGTGGGCGGAGTCGATATGGCGCTGAGCTTCCCGCTTTGCTTCCCGCTTATCTGTCAGCCGACCGGCAAGGGTCATCCCTCGGAGGTTCAGGATGGATACCGCGATGTCGCGATCAGTTCCACTGAGCGATGCCTGGGCCTTGGCAATCGCCCGATCCACAAGCGTCAGCCCACGCTCGACATCACCGAAGTTGAGATACGTACCAGCCCTGTCCCGAGCCGCGATGACTTCGCCAAGAGGGTTGGATTTCTGCTCCACAGCCCACCTCTGCCGAGCCACGGCCAACTCTGCCAGATCCATCCAGCGATGCCGCGCGGCGAGCCAGTACACGGAGCTGTAGACCTCTGCGAGCGTCATCCAGGCTTCTGCGGTGTTGGCCGCGTGTGCGTGAGCCGTAGCGTCCCGCAGGAGACTCGGGAGCAACTTCTTGAGCCCAACCACGTCTACGGCGTCCCGGTACCTTCCAGCGGCGTCCAGAGCCGCACCCATGCGCGGCTCCTCGACAGGCCGTCTGTCCGGCAGGTCGTAGTCCCTGATGGCGGCCCGGAGAGAGGAGGGACGCGCTTGATCCTCCCGAGTGACAGGGACACGGCCAAGTACCTCGTCCATGGTCACGCCGAAGGCGCGAGCCAGGGCAGCGGCGACGGCAGGCGTCAGCGTCCGGTCTCCTACCTCGATCTTGGACAGGAGCGACACAGAGATGGCGGCCTTGCGAGCCGCGTGGATCTGACTCCAGCCGCGCTCTTTTCGGAGTACGGCGACGTTGGCGCCGGGGCGAGCTCAGTGGTGCTCATAGCCTCAGTCTTCCTCGCGGCTACAGGCTCTGTCAGCCGTAGTCACAAGCGGGCGAATGGCCGGCCATCAGCAGCGGGCGATCAACGGGCCGTGCTTGTTCATGGGAAAAGACGGCACTGCGGTGTAGTCAGAAGGGGAGGGCCTGACGCTCGTCAGCGCAGATACTCGATCAGCCGGTCAACCAGGTCGACCGGGCGCGACAGCGCAACCAGGTGACCGCCGGGGACGTCGTCGGCGTTGATCCCGAGACGGTCGCGGGCCACTCGGCGCTGGAACTCCGGGGGAAAGAACCGGTCCTCGGCTGCGGCAAGCACGCGAGTGGTCACGTCCGGCCACCGTTCGATGCCGCAAGGCTGGCTGAACGCGGCGTCGGCCTCAGGGCGGTCGTGCGCCGCGCTGGCGGCGGCTACCTCGGCTGGCACGTCGTGCAGGAAGTAGGTGGACAGGTCGAACTCCGGGCCGTACCCGCCTGCTTCCGCTGCTGCGACGCGGGCTGCCAGCGATCCGGTGTTGTCCCACCATTGTCCGGGCGTCTCGCCCGGCAGCGGGATCATCGCGTTGACCAGCACCAACAGATCTACTTGCACGCGAGCGCAGACCATCGGGGCGGTGAAGCCGCCCATCGACTGGGCCACCAACACAACGTCGTCATGGTCGCCGATCGCAGCAACCACCGCGTCGGTGTACTCGGGCAGCCCTGCGGATTCGTCTGCGCCGGGTAGCTCAACAGCAACCGCCTCGTGCCCCCTGGCGTGCAACTCGGACACCACACGATGCCAGTACCAGGCCGCACCCCCGGCCCCGGGAATCAAGACAAACATGCGTATACCTCGCACTCTCCGCTTCGTTCTTGGAACATTGAGACCGTCGGGGACGATGAGAATCATCGGTTATGACTGTGCCGGCAGCCGTTTGGCAATCGAGGTGCCAGCAGCACCACGTTCGACTGACCGCATGATGATCAGCCTCTTTGGCGAAGGGCATCCCGATGCAGTCCTGGCAAGGTCCGGGGCGCGGTAAAGACTCGTGAACAGTGCCCAGTTCAGTCGAGGCGTGTACTCGGCGAACCCGGACGTTTGGCCTTCTGCCTCAGCGAACCTAGTCGTGCGAGTGATCGCACTGGGGCGCGGGGAAACTAGACGTCAAAGCCCTGCGGACCATCACTGGACAGATCCAGGCCAAGCTCGCCATCTTCGTCGAGGACGACTTCGCCGAGCTCATGGTCCTCACCGCTCTGCGCAGCCACGGTGGCATCGAGCTGGACGAGGTCAAGGTGCACGCGATGGGAGGGCACGACCCAGCAATCAAAGTCAATACCCATCACAACGTCGACCCCACCGCGACTTACCCGTCTATCTGCATCCTCGACGGCGATCAGGCCGAACGCGCTGACCCGGCTCAGGGCATCTTCACGCTTCCGGGATCCGGCTACCCCGAAGCCCATGTGCTGGAAAGGGTGTTGGACTCTCTCGACGAGGAAGCAGCTCGGCTCGCGGAGGCCCTCCACGTGGGCCTGCATGCTCAGGAACGAGTGAAGAAGGTGGTGAGCGAGCGGGCACTGACCAACTGGGACCGGCACACGATCTGGGAGCAGATCGGCGGCGACCTGGACTTCACCTCTGGCTACATCGTCAAGAGCGCGTTCCTGACGACCTGGGCACGGAAGTTTCCCGAGGAGGTCAAGGCTCTGGTCGAGGCGATCGGCGACAAGCTTCCCCGCCGGGATAGCAACCAGCCGTGACGCCGCCAGAGCCGGGCGCTGCCCGCTCGTGGACCGCACGAGTGCCCGAGAACCGTCTCATTCAACTTAGTCCGCGCAGGTCAACGGGCCCGCACTCAAGTGGGCGTTGACTGGGCGTAGGACTGACGTTGCCCACAACCCCGACCGCAAGCGGGATGGCCGGCGCGCCGTGTGGTTCTACGGAACTCGGGGCAGCTCGGACAGGTCCTGGGCAGTCGTCGTCTTCCGTGATGACCGCAAGGAAGCCAAGGTCTACCAGTCCGGCCCTCGCCGACTGTGGGACGAGGTGGAGAGCGCATACCACTGGTGGGTCAGCAAGGGCGAACCGGATCAGTCCCGGTTCGGTCTCACGGTCACGGCCGAAGAGACACACGCTTGGCTGGACGACCCCGCGAACTCCTGGTCCCTGTGAAACGACCGGCCCCGCCCATACGCCGGCATGGCGCATGAGCGGGGCTTCCGCGTTTCGCGGGGCGGTCAGATGCCGTAGCGCTCGGCCGCTTCCTTCGCCGCCGTGGGCTTGACCTCGCCGCGCCGGGCGAGCCGGTTCAGGGCGGTGACCACGATGGCCGGGACGTCGACGCCGAAGTGGCGGCGGGCGGCCTCGCGGGTGTCGGAGAGGCCGAAGCCGTCGGTGCCGAGCGAGTGCCAGTCCTGCTCGACCCACTGGCTGATCTGGTCGGGGACGGCGCGCATCCAGTCGCTGACGGCGAGGACCGGGCCCGGTGCGCCTGCCAGGGCACGGGTGACGTACGGGACCCGGTCTTCGCCGTTGAGCTGCGCCGCGTCACAGGACAGGGCGTCACGGCGCAGCTCGCTCCAGGAGGTGGCGGACCACACGTCGGCGGCCACGCCCCAGTCGTCGGCGAGGAGCTTCTGGGCGTCCAGGGCCCAGTGGATGGCGGTGCCGGAGGCGAGGAGCTGGATGCGCGGGGCGCTCTCGTCCGCCGGCTCGGCCGACTTGTAGCGGTAGAGGCCCTTGAGGATGCCCTCCTCGATGCCCTCGCCGGTCGGCATGGGCGGCTGGACCTTGGTCTCGTTGTAGACGGTCAGGTAGTAGAAGACGTCCTCGGCGTCCGGGCCGTACATCCTCCGCAGACCGTCCCGCACGATCGCGCCGACCTCGTACGCGAAGGCCGGGTCGTACGCGACCGCCGCCGGGTTGGTGGAGGCGATCAGGTGGGAGTGGCCGTCGGCGTGCTGCAGGCCCTCGCCGGTCATGGTGGTGCGGCCCGCCGTGGCGCCGATCAGGAAGCCGCGGCCGAGCTGGTCGGCGAGCGCCCACATCTGGTCGGCGGTGCGCTGCCAGCCGAACATCGAGTAGAAGATGTAGAAGGGGATCATCGGCTCGCCGTGCGTCGCGTACGACGTCGCGGCGGCGGTGAAGTCGGCCATCGAACCGGCTTCGGTGATGCCCTCGTTGAGGATCTGACCGTTCGCCGCTTCCTTGTAGTAGAGCAGCTGGTCGCGGTCGACCGGGTCGTAGGTCTGGCCGAGCGGCGAGTAGATCCCGGCGGTCGGGAAGAGCGACTCCATGCCGAAGGTGCGCGCCTCGTCGGGGACGATCGGCACCCAGCGGCGGCCGGTCTCCTTGTCCCGCATCAGGTCCTTGACCAGGCGGACGAACGCCATGGTGGTGGCGATCTCCTGGCTGCCGGAGCCCTTGGCCAGGGCCTCGAACGGTTTGGCCGACGGTTCGGGCAGGGCGACCGGGTGGACCGTGCGGGCCGGGGCGGGGCCGCCGAGGGCGGCGCGGCGCTCCTGGAGGTAGCGCAGCTCGGGGGAGTCGGCGCCGGGGTGGGCGTACGGGACCAGCTTGTCGTCCAGCGCGCTGTCCGGGATGGGCAGCTCCAGGAGGTCGCGCATGGCGCGGAACTCCTTGCCGGTCAACTTCTTCATCTGGTGGTTGGCGTTGCGCGACTCGAAGCCGGGGCCGAGCGTGTAGCCCTTGACGGTCTGGGCGAGGACGACGGTCGGGGCGCCCTTGTGCTCCATGGCCGCGCGGTACGCCGCGTACACCTTGCGCGGCTCGTGGCCGGCCCGGGAGGTGTGGAAACACTCGGCGAGCTTGGCGTCGGTCAGGCCCTGGCCGAGCCGGGCGAGCTGGGGGTCGGCGCCGAAGAAGTGGTCACGGATGTATGCGGCGTCGCGGGTCGCGTACGTCTGGAACTGGGCGTCGGGGACCTCGCGCAGCCGGCGCAGCAGCGCGCCCGAGGTGTCGAGGCCGAGCAGCTCGTCCCAGGCGGAGCCCCACAAGGCCTTGACGACGTTCCAGCCAGCGGCGCGGAACTGCGCCTCCAGCTCCTGCACGATCTTGAAGTTGGCGCGCACCGGGCCGTCGAGCCGCTGCAGGTTGCAGTTGATGACGAAGGTGAGGTTGTCCAGACGCTCGCGGCCGGCCAGGGCGAGCGCCGCGGTCGACTCGGGCTCGTCCATCTCGCCGTCGCCGAGGAAGGCCCAGACGTGGGAGGCGGAGGTGTCCTTGATGCCGCGGTTCGCGAGGTAGCGGTTGAAGCGGGCCTGGTAGATCGCGGAGATCGGGCCGAGCCCCATGGAGACGGTGGGGAACTCCCACAGCCAGGGCAGCCGCCGCGGGTGCGGGTAGGAGGGCAGGCCAGAGCCGCCCGCCTCGCGGCGGAAGTTGTCCAGGTGGGCCTCGGTCAGCCGGCCGTCGAGGAAGGCGCGGGCGTAGATGCCGGGGGAGGCGTGGCCCTGGATGTAGAGCTGATCGCCGGAGCCTCCCCCAGTCTTCGACCGGGAGGTGCCCCCTGCCTCCTTGCCGCGGAAGAAGTGCTGGAAGCCCGTCTCGTAGAGCCAGGCGGCGGAGGCGAAGGTGGCGATGTGGCCGCCGAGGCCGTCCCGGCTGCCGCGGGTGACCATCGCGGCGGCGTTCCACCGGTTCCAGGCGGTGATCCGCCGCTCCATGTCCTCGTCGCCGGGGAAGGAGGGCTCGGCGGCGGTGGGGATGGTGTTGACGTAGTCCGTCTCGAGCAGCGGGGGCAGCCCGAGACCGGCGCTCTCGGCGTGCTCCAGCGTGCGGCGCATCAGGTACGAGGCGCGGTGCGGGCCGGCGGCCCGGGTGACGGCCTCCAGGGACGCGCCCCACTCGGCGGTCTCCTCGGGGTCGCGGTCCGGGAGCTGGTCGAGCTCGCTGGGCTGCTTCGGGGCGGGCTGCTGGATGAGGGGCTTGTGGGCGGTAGCCGCCATCCCTCCGTTGACGAGGTCGGTCATGTCTCGACTGTAAATTCTGATCGATGATCGATCAAAGTACTTGAGCTCAAAAACTTCTCCGAAAGGCGAAATTGGCATTCCGTGCCGCGAAATCAGGCACCGGGTGCAGCCCAGTGGGCCTAGGCGCGCGGTGCGCAGCCCAGTACGTGCTCCTTGACGAGCTCCGCCACCCTCGGGTCCCGTCGTCGGAAGGCGTCCACGACGGCCTGGTGCTCCTCGGCGTACGACTGCTGGCGGGTGCCCAGCCAGCGGATGGACAGGGTGGTCCAGATCTCGATGCCGAGCGACTCCCAGGTGTGCAGCAGCACGCTGTTGCCGGAGGCCCGGACCAGCTCGCGGTGGAAGGCCACGGTGTGCCGCACCTGGGCCTCCCCGTCGGATCTTCGGTCCGCCTCGTACAGCGCCGCCACCTCGGGCTCCAGGGCCGAGGTGTCCTCGGCCAGCCGGGGCGCGGCCAGCTCCGCGGCGATCTGCTCGAGACCGGCCCGCACCGGATAGATCTCCTCCAGGTCGGCGGCGGTCAGATTGCGGACGCGTACGCCCTTGTTGGGCGCCGATTCGATCAGCCGCAGCGTCTCCAGCTCGCGCAGGGCCTCGCGGACGGGCGTCTGGCTGACCTCCAGCTCAGTGGCGATCCGACGCTCCACGATCCGCTCGCCCGGCTTCCAGCGCCCGCTGACGATGCCCTCCACGATGTGCTCGCGGATCTGCTCGCGCAACGAGTGGACGACGGGATGGACCATGGCACTCCTTTGGACGGTTCTGACATGACAATACGGCGGCACGCGAACGGCGGCGCCCCCACCCGGATCTCTCCGGGCGGGGGCGCCGCCGTCAGCCGTGCCGACCAGGGGCTCAGAGGCCGAGCTCGACCTCGAACTCGCCGGCCTCCAGGATCTCCTTGACCGCCGTCAGGTAGCGGGCGGCGTCGGCGCCGTCCACCAGGCGGTGGTCGTAGGAGAGCGCGACGTACGTCATGTCGCGCACCGCGATCGTTTCGCCGAGGTCCGGGTGGTTGATGACCACCGGGCGGCGGACGGTCGCGCCGATGCCCAGGATGGCGACCTGGTTCGGCGGCACGATGATCGTGTCGAACAGCGCGCCGCGCGAGCCGGTGTTGCTGATGGTGAAGGTCGCGCCGGACACCTCGTCCGGAGAGATCTTGCTGGCCCGCACCTTGCCCGCCAGCTCCGCCGTCTTCTTGGCGATACCGGCGAGGCTGAGGTCGCCCGCGTTCTTGATGACCGGGGTCATCAAGCCCTTCTCGGCGTCCACCGCGATGCCGACGTTCTCGACGTCGAAGTACGTGATGGTGCCCTCGTCCTCGTTGATCCGGGCGTTGATCACCGGGTTGCTCTTCAGCGCCTGGACGGCGGCCTTGACGAAGAACGGCATCGGCGAGAGCTTGACGCCCTCACGCTGCGCGAACGTCTCCTTCGCCTGGGCCCGCAGCCGCATGAGCTTGGTGATGTCCACCTCGACCACGCTGGTGAGCTGCGCCTGCGTGTGCAGGGCCTTCATCATGTTGTCGCCGATGACCTTGCGCATCCGCGGCATCTTGATGGTCTGGCCACGCAGCGGCGACGGGGCCGCGGCGGCGGCCTTCGGCGCCGCTGCCGGGGCGGCCTGGGCCTGGGCCTGTGCCTGGGCGGCGGCCTTGGCGGCCTCGGCGGCGGCGATGACGTCCTGCTTGCGGATACGGCCGCCGACGCCGGTGCCCTTGACGGTGGCCAGGTCCACGCCGTTCTCCGCGGCGAGCTTGCGCACCAGCGGGGTCACGTACGCGCCCTCGCCGTCACCGGCGGCCGGAGCCGGGGTGACCGGGGCCGGGGCGGGCACCGGAGCGGCCGGGACCGGCTCCGGGGCGACCGGCGCCGGAGTGACGGCCTGCGGGGCCGGGGCGGTCGGGGCCTGCGGGGCCGGAGCCGGAGCAGGCGCGGGGGCCGGAGCCTCGGCGGCGGGGGCCGGGGCGGGAGCCGCGGGGGCGGGCGCGGCGGCCGGAGCGGCAACCTGCTGACTGGCTGTGCCGATCACGGCCAGCTTGGCGCCGACCTCAGCGGTCTCGTCCTCGGCCACCAGGATCTCGAGCAGGGTGCCCGAGGCCGGGGCCGGGATCTCGGTGTCGACCTTGTCGGTGGAGACCTCGAGCAGCGGCTCATCGGCCTCGACCGAGTCGCCGACCTCCTTGAGCCAGCGGGTGACCGTGCCCTCGGTCACCGACTCGCCCAGGGCGGGCAGCACGACGTCGGTGCCCTCGGCACCGCCCGCGGGGGCGGCGGCCGGAGCGGGCGCCGGGGCCGGGGCCTCGGCGACGGGGGCCGGGGCGGGCTCGGGCTGCGCCGCGGGGGCGGGCTCGGCCGCGGGGGCGGGGGCGGCGGCCGGGGCCGCGCCGCCGTCGTCGATGACGGCCAGCTCGGCGCCGACCTCCACCGTCTCGTCCTCGGCCACCTTGATGGAGGTGAGCACACCGGCCGCGGGGGCCGGGATCTCGGTGTCGACCTTGTCGGTGGAGACCTCGAGCAGAGGCTCGTCGGCCTCTACCCGCTCACCCTCGGCCTTCAGCCAGCGGGTGACGGTGCCCTCGGTCACGCTCTCGCCGAGCGCCGGCAGGGTTACGGAAACCGCCATGGTTTCGGTTGCTCCTAACGATCTGTACGGATTGTTCGCGCTCGGGACTAGTCGTGGGCGTGCAGCGGCTTGCCGGCCAGAGCCAGGTGGGCCTCGCCGAGCGCCTCGTTCTGGGTCGGGTGCGCGTGGACGAGCTGCGCCACCTCGGCCGGCAGCGCCTCCCAGTTGTAGATCAACTGGGCCTCGCCGACCTGCTCGCCCATGCGGTCGCCGACCATGTGGACGCCGACGACGGCGCCGTCCCGCACCTGGACGAGCTTGATCTCGCCCGAAGTCTTCAGGATCTTGCTCTTGCCGTTGCCCGCGAGGCTGTACTTCAGAGCCACGACCTTGTCCGCGCCGTACAGCTCCTTGGCCTTGGCCTCCGTGATGCCGACCGAGGCGACCTCGGGGTGGCAGTAGGTGACCCGCGGCACACCGTCGTAGTCGATCGGCACGGTCTTCAGACCGGCCAGCCGCTCCGCCACCAGGATGCCCTCGGCGAACCCGACGTGCGCGAGCTGAAGCGTGGGCACCAGGTCGCCGACGGCCGAGATGGTGTCCACGTTGGTCTGCATGTACTCGTCGACGAGGACGTAGCCGCGGTCCATCGCGACCCCGGCCTCCTCGTAGCCCAGGCCCTGCGAGACCGGTCCGCGGCCGACGGCGACGAGCAGCAGCTCGGCCTCGAAGGTCTTGCCGTTCTCCAGCGAGACCTTCACACCGTCGGCGGTGTTCTCGACGCCCGAGAAGCGCGCGCCGAGGGAGAACTTGATGCCGCGCTTGCGGAAGGCGCGCTCCAGCAGCTTGGAGCTGTTCTCGTCCTCGACCGGGACGAGGTGGGGAAGCGCCTCGACGATGGTGACGTCGGTCCCGAAGGACTTCCACGCGGAGGCGAACTCGACGCCGATGACGCCGCCGCCCAGCACGATCGCGGACTTCGGCACCCGGTCCAGGACCAGCGCGTGGTCGGAGGTGATGACGCGCTCGCCGTCGATCTCCAGACCCGGCAGGGACTTCGGCACGGAGCCCGTGGCGAGCAGGATGTGGCGGCCGGTGTAGCGCTGGCCGCCGACATCGACCGAGGTCGGCGAGGACAGCCGGCCCTCGCCGGTCACATAGGTGACCTTCCGGGAGGCGATCAGGCCCTGCAGACCCTTGTACAGGCCCGAGACCACGCCGTCCTTGTACTGGTGCACGCCCTCGATGTCGATGCCCTCGAAGGTGGTCTTCACACCGAACTCGGCCCCCTCGCGGGCCTGGTCGGCGATCTCACCGGCGTGCAGCAGAGCCTTGGTGGGGATGCAGCCGCGGTGCAGGCAGGTGCCGCCCACCTTGTCCTTCTCGATCAGGGCGACGTCCAGACCCAGCTGCGCCGCGCGCAGGGCAGCGGCGTAACCGCCGCTACCGCCTCCGAGGATCACTAGGTCGAAAACGGTGCTGGCGTCGTTCGCCACGTCACGTCCTCCATGCATGGTGCGCCGGGGCCGGCCGTCGGTGGCCGGGCGGCGGCTGTTGTTCGGCCGCGTCTTGCTTCGGCCCTGGTGTCGGGGGCCCTGTCCTGCCGGGACAACATCTTCGCACTTGTTGACGGGAGGCGGGACGCGGGGCCGCTGTGTGAGATATCTCCAAAGCCCTGTTCAGGGGTTACTCGTGCGTACCGCGTGCGTAACGGGGGTCGGATTTCGTTTACGGCGAAATCCGCGCGGCCCGCGCGGAGCGGCCGGGCCCACTGCGGACCCGGCCGGTGGCGGTTCAGCCCAGGTCGCCGGCCGCGGTGCGCTCGGCCAGCCGCACCAGGGTGCGGACCGCGGAGCCCGTGCCGCCCTTGGGGGTGTAGCCGAACGGGCCGGACTCGTTGAAGGCGGGGCCCGCGATGTCCAGGTGGGCCCAGACGGTGCCCTCCTCGACGAACTCCTTCAGGAAGATCCCGGCCACCAGGCCGCCGCCCATCCGCTCGCCCATGTTGGCCAGGTCGGCCACCGGCGAGTCGATGCTCTTGCGCAGGTCCGAGGGGAGCGGCATCGGCCAGGACTGCTCGCCGACCTCCTCCGCGATCTCGTGCAGCGAGGTGCGGAACGCCTCGTCGTTCGCCATGATCCCGAACGTGCGGTGGCCCAGCGCGAACACCATCGCGCCGGTCAGCGTCGCCACGTCGACGATCGCGTCCGGCTTCTCCTCGCAGGCGCGGGCCAGCGCGTCGGCCAGCACCAGCCGGCCCTCGGCGTCGGTGTTCAGCACCTCGACGGTCTTGCCGCTGTACATCGTCAGCACATCGCCGGGGCGGGTGGCCGAGCCCGAGGGCATGTTCTCGGCGAGCGCCAGCCAGCCGGTCACATTGACCCGCAGGCCCAGCTTCGCGGCGGCGACCACCGCGGCGAACACGGCGGCCGCGCCACTCATGTCGCACTTCATGGTCTCGTTGTGGCCGGCCGGCTTGAGCGAGATGCCGCCCGAGTCGTAGGTGATGCCCTTGCCGACCAGGGCCAGGGTCTTCTCCGCCTCCGGGTGCGAGTAGGCGACCCGGACCAGGCGCGGCGGAGCCTCCGACCCCTGGCCGACGCCCATGATGCCGCCGTACCCGCCCTTCTTCAGCGCCTTCTCGTCCAGCACCTCGGTCTTCAGACCGTGCTCCTTGGCCGCCTCCAGCACGGCGGCGGCGAAGAGGGCGGGGTTGAGCAGGTTCGAGGGGGTGTTGATCAGGTCGCGGGCGCGGTTGATCTCGGCGGTGAGGGCGATGGCGCGCTCGGCCGCCGCCTTGAACTCCTTGTCGCGCGGCTTGGCGCCGATCAGGGCGACCTCGGCGAGCGGGGCTCCGTTCTTCTTCTCGCCGCTCTTGGCGTTGCCGCTGTTGCCGTTCTGGTTGGCCTTGTACGAGTACGCGCCGAGCAGCGCGCCCTCGGCGACGGCGGCGGCGTCCTCCGCGTCCGCCACCGGCAGCGCGAACGCGCCCTTCTTCGAACCGGACAGCGCGCGGGCGGCCGCACCGGCCGCGCGGCGCAGCGCCTCGGCGTCGTAACCGTCGCCCTTGGCCGGGGCGTCGCCGAGTCCGACCGCCAGCACGACCGGGGCCTTGAGGCCGGACGCGGCGGGCAGCTTGGTCACCTCGCCATCCGCGCCGGTCGCCCCGAGGGTCTCCAGGACAGAGGCCAGCTTCCCGCCGAAGGCCTTGTCCACGGCCTCGGCGCCGGGGGCGACGACGGGGCCCTTGGCCCCCTTCGCCACGCCGACGACGACGGCGTCCGCGCGCAGCGTCGCGGCGGAGGAGGTGCTGAGAGTCAAAGAAGTCACGGTGATGGGGTCCCTCTTCCGGATAGTTCCTCGGCCGACGTGGGGTGTCCCCGTCGAAACAGGGACGGGTCGGCCGCGCCCATCGGCATCGTATGCGCGGGTCACCAGGTGCCCGAGCGGCGGGCTGTCGCGGGCCATCGCGAGCGTAACTCCCCCGACGGCACTGGCGCGCGGGCTCGCGAGGACGGGCGGGGGCCGGGCACCCTCTCGCGCATCGCGCCGGGGCGGCCCCCGGCGCGACGCGCGCGGCGGGAGCGCGGGCCCGGGAGCTTGCGGCCGCACGGTGCCGGCTGCCCACCTTCGGCCGCGCGGCGCGGCGGAAGCGTGCCGTCCAGTCCGTGGACGAGCGTTGGCGGCCCAAGGCCGGCCCGGGTCAGCCGAGGGCCGTGGCGATCAGGGCGGTCGTGGCGGCCGTTTCGGCGAGCGCGCCGAAGACGTCGCCGGTGATGCCGCCGAAGCGACGGCGGCAGTGGCGCTGGAGAAGCTCGGCGGCGCCCAGCGCGGCGAGGACGGCCAGCGCGTGATGCACCGCTCCGTATGCGCCGAAGGCCGCGCCGCCCAGCGCGCATACGACGACGGACACCGCGGCCGCGCCCAGCGCGGGTCCGGCCGGCACCGCCCCCGCGACCGCCGCGCCCAGCCCCTCCGGCCGCGCGGCGGGCACCCCTTCGCGCGCCGCGAGGGTCAACGCGCACCGCGCCGCCGTCCCCGCGGCGGCCGCCGCCACCGCGCCGTGCGGCCAGCCGGCCCCGTACAGCTCGGTCAGCGCGGCCACTTGCGCGAGCAGCACGAGCAGCAGGGTGACGACCCCGAAGGGCCCGATGTCCGACCGCTTCATGATGCGCAGCGCGTCGTCTGCCGGCTTGCCGCTGCCGAGTCCGTCGGCGGTGTCGGCCAGCCCGTCCAGATGCAGCCCGCGGGTCAGTACGGCGGGCACCGCGACCGTGCCCACCGCTGCCAGCGGCGCGCCGCCGCCCAGGAGCAGCAGCGCCGCGCCCACCGAAGCCGCGCAGAGCCCGACCGTGAGCCCGGCCAGCGGGGCGTACGACATCCCGGCGCGCGCCGCCTCGCGGTCCCAGCGCGTCACACGTACGGGGAGGGCCGTGAGCGTGCCGAAGGCGAAGCGCACGCCGTCCTCCCAGGAGGCGCGCGGGGGGTGGGGCGGGGGCGGGGGGTTCGGTGGGGGTGCGGGCCGGGCCGGCTCGTCCGGCTCGTCCGGCTCAGCCTGTTCGTCCGGCTCAGCCGACTCGACCGGCGGGTCTGCGGCCTCGGGTGTGTCCGTGGGCTCGGGTGTGTCCGTGGGCTCCGGCGCGTGCGTGGGCTCCGGAGGCGCGGCGGGCCGTGGCGGGGCCGCGGGCCTCGGGGGCTCCGGGGGCCCGGGCGGGCGTGCGGGGGACTGCTCCGGCGTGGTGTCCATCGCGCCGCAGGCTATCGCGCACGCTGAGAGGCCATGGGGCATTGGTGGTATCGGAACATCGTGGAGCCCGGCAAGCTGCCGCTGCTCCTCGCCCTCGCCTCGTTCATCCTCTCGTTCGCGATCACCCGCACCATCACCCGGCTCATCAAGGCCGGCAAGGGCCCGTTCCGCAACGTCACCCCCGGTGGGCTGCACATTCACCATGTCGTCCCCGGCGTCGTGCTCACCGTCCTCGGCGGCTTCGGCGCGATCGCCGGTGTGCGGAGCGGCTTTTGGGAGTACCTGGCGGCGGTGGTGTTCGGGGTGGGCGCGGGGCTGGTGCTCGACGAGTTCGCGCTGATCCTGCATCTCCACGACGTGTACTGGACCGAGCAGGGCCGGCAGAGCGTCGAGGTCGTCGTGATCACCGCGGCGCTGGTCGGCCTGGTGCTGAGCGGCTTTCTGCCGTTCGGGGTGAACGAGGTGTCCATCGCCGAGCGTCACGACCGCGGCGCGGTGATCGTGAACGTCTGCGTCAACTTCCTGTTCGCCCTGTTCGCGCTGGCCAAGGGCAAGCCACGGATCGCGGTGCTCGGCGTGCTGGTGCCGGTCCTGGCGCTCGTCGGCGCGGTCCGGCTGGGGCGGCCGGCGTCGCCCTGGGCGCGGCGCTTCTACCGCCGCAGGCCGCGGGCGCTGCGGCGGGCGCGGATCCGGGCGGAGCGGCATGACGCGCGCTGGAGCGGGGTACGACGGCGGCTGCAGGACTGGATCGGCGGGTTCTCCGAGACGGGCTCCTGACGGCGGGGCGGGGTCCTGACGGCAGGCGGCCTCGTCCCCCGTCAGCGTGGCGGCGCAAGGTCAGCGTGGCGGCGCAGGGCGTGCGGGCGTCGTCTCCAAGTGCTTGCGGTTCAGCCACTTGGGCAGCCCCGGCGCCTCCAGGAAACCCTCGGCGCGCGCCGCGGCGATGCCGATCCGCGGCAGGTCGGTGCTCTTCTCGAAGAGCAGGTAGCGGGGCTCCCAGATCGGCCGGTACTTGGCGTTGGCGCGGTAGAGCGACTCGATCTGCCACCAGCGGGAGAAGAAGCTGAGCAGCGAGCGCCACAGCCGCAGTACGGGGCCGGCGCCCAGCCTGGACCCGCGCTCGAAGACGGACCGGAACACCGCGAAGTTCAGCGAGATCTGGTCGGCACCGACCTCCTTGGCCCGCTGGATCAGCTCCAGCACCATGAACTCCATCAGCCCGTTGTCCGAGTCCCGGTCGCGCCGCATCAGGTCCAGGGAGAGCCCGTGCGAGCCCCAGGGCGCGAAGCTGAGCAGCGCGCGCGGCCTGCCGTCGCGGTCGGCGCAGTCCAGCAGCACACAGCGGCCGTCGGCGGGGTCGCCGAGCCGGCCGAGCGCCATGGAGAAGCCGCGCTCGGTCTCGCCGTCCCGCCAGTCGTCCGCGAGCCGCAGCAGCTCGGCCATCTCCTCCTCGGGGATGTCCTCGTGGCGGCGGATGCGGACCGTGTAGTCGGCGCGCTTGACGCGGTTGTAGGCCTGGCGGACGGTGCGCATGGCGCGCCCCTCCAGCGTGAACTCCCCGGTGTCGACGATCGCCTCGTCCCCGAGTTCGAGGGCGTCCAGGCCATGCCGTGCGTACACCGTGCCGCCCTCTTCGCCGGCGCCGATGACGGCCGGGGTCCAGCCGTGCTCGCGGGCCTCGGTCAGCCATCGGTCGATCGCGCCGGGCCAGGCCTCCGGGTCGCCGATGGGGTCGCCCGAGGCGAGGGAGACGCCGCTCACCACCCGATAGGTCACGGCGGACTTGCCGGTCGGCGACCAGATGACGCTCTTGTCGTGGCGCAGCGCGAAGTAGCCGAGCGAGTCGCGGTTGCCGTGCCGCTCCAGCAGCGTGCGCAGCCGGCGCTCGTCCTCCGCGGAGATCGGGTCGACGACGCGGCGGGAGCGGAAGGCCGCGTACAGCACGAGCAGGAGCAGGGCCGTGCTCATGATGTTGATGACCACGTTCGCCCAGCCCGGGGTCTCGATGCCCTCGAAGCGGCCTTCCAGGGCCGCGAGCGAGATCAGGCGCAGCACGCCGTAGTGCCAGCGGTCGAGGAACGAGGAGCGGTAGTCGTCGGGCGCGGTGTTGGTGAGGGTGACCAGCGCGGTCGCCAGCAGCGAGCCGATCAGCAGCCCGCCGACGGCGACGGCGGCCGCGAGCTTCGGGTTCGCGCGGTCGCCCTTGGCGTAGAACTCGCGGCGGCCCACGAGCAGGGCGACGACGAAGGCGGCGGTGAGGCCCAGCGAGATCCAGTTCTGCGGGTGCCGGGCGACGGGCGGCCCGGTCAGGGCGAGGGCCAGCAGGGGGACGGTCAGCCCGCCGAGGACGAGGTTGAGGATCCAGGCGGCGCGCTTGCGGCGGCGCATGGTGATCGCCAGGAACATCGAGAAGGCGCCGGAGAAGAAGCCCGCGGTGAGGAGGTAGGGGGTGAAGTACTCGTCGATGTTGTGGCGCTTGATGTCGTTGCCGAAGGAGACCCACACCGCGCCGAGGAAGTTCAGCGCGGTGACGGCGCGCAGGTACCAGACGGCGAAGGCGGCGGAGCGGCGCGGCCAGGGGTGGCCGCGCCGGGTGGCCTCCGTCGTCGGCTTCGAACGGACCTCTCCCATGCCGTGAGCATATGGGCAGAGGGGGTGAAAGGGGTGAGGCGGGTGTGGTCAGGTGATGTCGTCGGCCGCCGGGGAGTCGTCCTGCCCCTCGGCCTCGTCGTCGGGCGCGGGCTCGGCCCGCTCGGGCAGCTCCGCGGCGAGCGCCGCGGCCGCCCGTACCAGCGGCAGGGCCAGCAGCGCCCCCGTCCCCTCGCCCACGGTGACGCCGTGGTCGAGCAGCGGGTCGAGCGCGATCCGGTCGAGCGCCTTCTCCTGGGCCGGCTCGCCGCTGTTCTGCCCGGCCAGCCACCAGTCGGGCGCGCGGAACGCCACGCGCTGCGCGACGAGTGCGCAGGCCGCGGAGACCACGCCGTCGAGGATGACGGGGGTGTGGCGTACGGCGCTCTGGAGCAGGAAGCCGGTCATCGCGGCGAGGTCGGCGCCGCCGCTGGTCGCCAGCAGCTGCAGCTGGTCGCCGAGGACCGGGCGGGCGCGGCGCAGCCCGTCGCGGATGGCCGCGCACTTGCGCATCCAGGCGAGGTCGTCGATGCCCGCGCCGCCGCGGCCGGTGACCACGGAGGCGTCGGTGCCGCAGAGCGCGGCGATCAGGGTGCCGGCGGCGGTGGTGCCGCCGACGCTCACATCGCCGAGGACGACGATGTCCGTGCCCGCGTCGGCCTCTTCGTCGGCGATGGCCATGCCCGCGCGGAAGGCCTGCTCGGCCTCCTCCAGGGTCAGCGCGTCCTCGGTGTCGAGACGGCCGGAGCCACGCCGGACGCGGTGGCGGGTGACCTCCTTGGGGAGGTCGTCGGGGTCGCAGTCCAGGGACATGTCGACGACGCGCACCGGCACGTCGTAGTGGCGGGCCAGGATGGCCACGGAGCTCTCGCCGTCGAGTACGGCGCGTACGAGCCGGTGGGCGGTGCCGGCGGGGCGGGCGGACACGCCGAGCTCCGCGACGCCGTGGTCGCCGGCGAAGAGCACGACCCGCGGCCGCTCGACGGGCTTGACCGGCACCCGCTGCTGGGCGGCGGACAGCCACTCGCCCAGCTCGTCCAGGCGCCCGAGCGTCCCCGGGGGCAGCGTCAGCCGCTCCCGGCGCTCCTCGGCATCGCGCCGGACGCCGCCGTCGGGACGCTCGATCAGGTCGACAAAGTCATCGAGATTCAGACCGCTCACGGGCGGAACCCTACCGGGGGTACGTGGATGGTGTGGCTGGAGTGCGCGACGGGTGCCGGGGGCGCGGCCTCGATACTCAGCCCCGCAGGGGGAGGGCCTGGCCGGCCACGACCAGGAGGACCTGTTCGCACTCGGCCGCGAACGCCGCGTTCAGGCGGCCGAGTTCATCGCGGAAGCGGCGCCCCGACGCGGTGGCGGGGACCACGCCGGAGCCCACCTCGTTGCTGACGGCGACCACCGTGCGGGGGGTGGCCCGCAGGGCGGAGACGAGGGCGTCGACGCGTTCGTGGAGGGCGCGCCTGCCGCCGTGGGTCCAGGTGTCGTCGTCCCAGGCGCCGACGGAGTCCATCGCGTCGGTGAGCCACAGCGCGAGGCAGTCGATCAGCAGCGGCCCGCCGTCCTGGGCGAGCAGCGGCGGCAGGTCGCAGGTCTCGGCGGTGCGCCAGGAACCGGGGCGGCGCTCGCGGTGGGCGGCGATGCGCGCGGCCCAGTCGGGATCGCCGTCGCGGGTGCCCCCGGTGGCGACGTAAAGGACGTCGGGGAGGGCCGCGAGCCGCCGTTCGGCCTCCAGGGACTTGCCGGAGCGCGCGCCGCCCAGGACGAGGGTGCGGCGGGGCAGGTCCGGCACCGCGTGGTACTCGCCGACGACGACCGTGCCGCCGTCCGGCACGGCGCGCGCGCCCGCCGCCGCGAGCCGGCGGTGCAGCTCGGGGCCGGGCGGGACGGTGTGGTCGAGGTGGACGGCGAGGATGTCGGTGGCCGGGCCGGCCGCCCCCGTGGCGCGGAGGTGGGCCAGCGCCCCGGGGCGGCCGAGGACGTCCAGCAGCACCATGTCGTAGGGCTCGGCGGGGGCGGTCAGGCCGGCCGGGGCCGCGCCGGGCGGGAGGTAGAGGAGTCGGGTGGAGTCGGGGCCGGTGACCTCGTAGCCGGTGCCCGGGGAGTCCAGCGGGACGGCCCGCACCCGGTGGCCGCTGATCAGGGCCAGCTCGCGGCCGTCGGGGACCCGGCCCGGCGCGGGCAGGCCGGCGGGGAACTCGACGGCCGGGCCCTCGTGGGGGTGCGAGAGGAGCACCTGGACGACGCCGGTCAGGGAGTATCCGGCGCGCGCGGCGGCGAAGGCCGCGCCGGGGGTGAGGTCGAGGAGCAGCGCGCCGTCGATCAGCAGTGCGGTCGCGGCCCGCGCCTCGTCGCCGACGGCGGCGGCACAGGCCGCGCAGGGGCAGCCGTGGCGGGGAAGCCCGGCGGGGGCTCCAGTGCCCAGGAGAGTGAGTTCCACGCCTCGATCGTCTCGCGTCCCGGTGCGGCGGGCGCGCTTGGGCCGTCCGGTAGGAGGGGGCGCGGGTGAAGGCGGGCGCACTGCCCGGGCCCGCCCCGTCGCGGGACGGTCAAGGTCACCCCGTGGGGAGTGATCAGTCCCCTAGGCTGCGGGGCAGACATCATGTGACCGGCGGGATGGAGGAGGCGGACATGGCATGGACGTGGCGGTTCGAGAAATCCGACGGTACGGAGACGAAGCCCGCGGTGCAGCCCGACGAGTTTCCCACGCAGGGGGACGCCGAGTCGTGGATCGGAGAGGAGTGGAAGGCCCTGCTGGAGGGAGGGGCGGAGCAGGTGATTCTGTTCGAAGACGGATCGAAGATCTACGGCCCGATGAGTCTGCGGGCCGAGTGAGGGTGCGCGGCTGAAGCAGCCGCGCACCCCGCAAAGACGCAGATCAGCCGCGCACCCCGCAAAGACGCAGATCAGCCGCGCACGCCGCAGAGATGCAGCAGCGCGGCCACCGCTCTGTAGGGGTCCGTACGCCCGGCCCGGTCCTCCGCCGCCAGCAGCCGGTCCCAGTCGTCCGGGACCGGTGCGTCGTCGGGGGCCGGGTCGGTGAAGACCCGCACGCCGTACCAGGTGTGGAGCGGCGCGCCGATCGCGGTGAGCGTGGTGGTCAGCGTCTCGCGGCGGTCGGCGCGGGCGGTCAGGCCGATGCGGTTGGTGTACGCGGGGGAGTCGAAGGCGGCGAGTGCGGTGTCCCAGTCCCCCGAGAGCCCCGGCCGCAGCGCGAGCGCGTCGGCGTTGCGGACCAGGAGCGAGAGCAGGCCGCCGGGCGCCAGGACCCGGGCCAGGGCGGCGAGCATCGGGTCCGGCTCGGGCACGTACATCAGCACGCCATGGCACAAAACCACATCAAAGGCGCCCGGCAGGAAGTGCGCGCCCGTGTCCCGGCCGTCGCCCTCGATCAGGCGCATCCGCTCCCGGATGCCCTCGGGCTCGCGCGACAGGGCCGCGCGGACCGCGTCCAGCATCGCCGGATCGGACTCGAGCCCGGTGACCTCGTGGCCCGCCCGGGCCAGCCGGAGGGCCTGAGTGCCCTGGCCGAGGCCGACGTCGAGCACGTGCAGCCGCCGGCCCACCGGGAAGTGGGCCGCGATCCGCTCGTCGAGCTGACGGGCGACCAGCGCCTGCCGGACGGTGTTCCGCAAGGACCCGAGGCCGCTGAGCCAGCCGCTCGCCCCGCCCGCGAAACCGGAAGCCGCCGCGACGCTCAGGGCCGCTCTCCGCGCTTGACCTGCGGCTTGGGCAGCCGCAGTCGGCGCATCTGGAGCGTACGCATCAGGGCGTACGCCACCACGCCGCGCAGGTTCTCGTCGGGGAACCGCTTGCGCAGCTGACGCTTGAGCTGGATACCGAGGACGATGGAGTTGATGACGATCAGCAGGATGACCAGCATCCAGAGCAGCAGCACATAGGTCTGCATGGCCCCGGCCTGGATCATGCTGAGGACCAGGATCACCACGGCCAGCGGCAGGAAGAACTCCGCGACGAAGAAGCGGGAGTCCACATAGTCACGGGCGAAGCGCCGCACCGGACCCTTGTCACGGGCCGGCAGATACCGCTCGTCGCCGCCGGCCAGCGCCTCGCGCTGGCGCGCGAGGTCGGCGCGGCGGGACTCGCGCTGGCGTCGCGAGGCGTCCTTGCGGTTTTTCGGCGAAGAATTCGCCAGGCTGCGGCGCTGCGACTGGGCCTCGCTGCGTTTGGGGGTCGGGCGGCCCTTGGGCGCCTGCGGGTCACGGGTCTGCTGCGGCTGGTCCGCGATCACCTTGGCGGTGGCGGCCTGCTCGTCCTTTGAACGGCTACGGAACACAAAGCCCAAGGGTACGGGTTTGAGGGTGTGGGCCCCAGCCCCAGGGGGAACGATCCGGCAACGGCACCGCGCAACGGCACCGCGCTCTTCCTTCCTCCTGCTCACTCCTCCTTGGGCCGGAGGCGCCCGGGAGCTGATCGTCCTGGAGGAGGAGCGCGAGCGGGTCCGAACAGTGCGGTAATGGAAGCAGGGCCCGTAGGCTGGGTCTGTTGGATGTGCTGGAGCCGGTAGTCCGTAGTCCGTCAGAAGGGGGCGCGCGAGGCCCATGAGCGGTGTCATGAAGCGTATGGGAATGATCTTCCGCGCGAAGGCCAACAAGGCCCTGGACCGGGCCGAGGACCCGCGCGAGACCCTTGACTACTCGTACCAGAAGCAGCTGGAGCTGCTGCAGAAGGTGCGGCGCGGCGTCGCCGACGTGGCCACCTCCCGCAAGCGCCTGGAGCTTCAGCTGGGCCAGCTGCAGGGGCAGTCCGCCAAGCTCGAGGACCAGGGGCGCAAGGCGCTCGCGCTGGGCCGGGAGGACTTGGCGCGCGAGGCGCTGTCCCGCCGTGCCGCGCTGCAGCAGCAGGTCACCGACCTGGAGACCCAGCACCAGACGCTGCAGGGCGAGGAGGAGAAGCTGACGCTGGCCGCGCAGCGGCTGCAGGCCAAGGTGGACGCCTTCCGTACGAAGAAGGAGACCATCAAGGCCACCTACACCGCGGCCCAGGCGCAGACCCGGATCGGCGAGGCGTTCTCCGGCATCTCCGAGGAGATGGGCGACGTCGGCATGGCGATCCAGCGCGCCGAGGACAAGACCGCGCAGCTGCAGGCCCGGGCCGGCGCCCTCGACGAGCTGATGGCCTCCGGCGCGCTCGACGACCCCTCCGGCATGGCCAAGGACGACCTCGCCGCGGAGCTGGACCGGATCTCCGGCGGCTCGGATGTGGAGCTGGAGCTGCAGCGGATGAAGGCCGAGCTGGCGGGCGGCACCCCGCAGCAGGCCATCGAGGGCGGGCAGAAGCAGGAGCAGCCCCGCCCCAATATGGACAAGTAGTCCACCCCGGCCCCGAAGGAGGTCGTCATGATCGTACGGATCATGGGGGAGGGGCAGATGCGGGTGGACGATTCCCACCTGTCCGGACTGAACAAGCTCGACGACGAGCTGCTCGCCGAGGTGCAGAGCGGCGACGAGGAGGGCTTCCGTCGCACCCTCGGCGCGATGCTGGACGCGGTGCGCTCACTGGGTGAGCCGCTGCCCGACGACTCGCTGGAGCCCTCGGAGCTGATCCTGCCCGGCCCGGACGCGACGCTCCAGGAAGTCCGGGCGATGCTCAGGGACGACGGTCTCATCCCGGGCTGAGACGGGGCGTGGTGGCGCAGCGCTTACGGTTGGATGCCGTGACTCCCCTCGCCGTCGGGCCAGGTCTGGCCCGTCCGTACCGCTGGCTGATCGGGCATCCGCGTGCGCTGGACACGCTGCTGGCCCAGATCACCTTCGCGCTGATACTGATCGGCGCGGCGGCCAGCCCGCACACCGGCCACCATCCGATCGGCCCGCTCTTCGTCCTGCTGGCCGCGCTGGCCGCGGGCGCTCTCGTGCTGCGCCGAAGGTTCCCGATCGGCGTCCTCGCGGTCACCGGCGCGCTCACCGTCGTGGAAGTCGTCACCGCCCACGAGGGGCCGCCCCGCACCTCGATCGTGTTCGGCGTCGTGGTGGCCCTGTGCACGGTCGCCGCACGCACCGACCGGCCGACCACGCTGCGGGTCGGCCTCGCCACCGTCGCCCTGCTCACCGGGGCCGCGATGCTCTTCGGGCTGCGCCCCTGGTACGCGCAGGAGAACTTCGGCATCTTCGCCTGGACCGGGCTGGCCGCCGCCGCGGGCGACGCGGTGCGCAGCCGCCGCGCCTATATCGCGGCGATCGAGGAGCGTGCGGTGCGCGCCGAGCGGACCCGCGAGGAGGAGGCCCGCCGCCGGGTCGCCGAGGAGCGGCTGCGCATCGCCCGCGAGCTGCACGACGTGGTCGCCCACCACATCGCGCTGGTCAACGTCCAGGCCGGGGTCGCCTCGCATGTCATGGACAGCCGCCCGGACCAGGCCAAGCAGGCGCTCGCGCACGTACGACAGGCCAGCCGCTCGGCGCTGGAGGAGCTGCGCGCCACCGTCGGCCTGCTGCGGCAGTACGGCGACCCCGCCGCGCCCACCGAGCCGGCCCCGGGCCTCGCGGTGCTGGACCAGCTCGTCGAGGGCTTCGTACAGGCCGGGCTGCGGGTGGAGGTGGAGGCGGTCTCCCGGGACGGGCTCGGCCCGCTGGCGGCGTCCGTGGACCTCACCGCCTACCGGATCGTCCAGGAGGCCCTGACCAATGTGCACAAGCACGCCGGGCCGGACGCGAAGGCCCAGGTCCGTATCGTGCGCACCTCCGCCGTGCTGCTGATCACGGTCGACGACGACGGTCCCTGCGCCGAGCAGCCCCCGGCGGAGGATCCCGGCGGCGGACACGGGCTGATCGGGATGCGGGAGCGGGTCGCCGCGCTGGGCGGCAGCTGCGAGGCGGGACCCCGGCCGCAGGGTGGTTTCCGGGTCCGGGTGAGACTGCCGTTGCAGGCGCGGACAGGGGAACCGCGTGTACAGGGGGGCCAAGGGGGCGAAGGGGAGTCATGACGATCAAGGTGCTGCTGGCCGACGACCAGGCACTGCTGCGCAGTGCGTTCCGGGTGCTAGTGGACTCCGAGCCGGACATGGAGGTGATCGGGGAGGCGTCGGACGGCGCCGAGGCCGTGGAGATCGCCCGCGACAGGGGCGCCGATGTGGTCCTGATGGACATCCGGATGCCCGGCACGGACGGGCTGGCCGCCACCCGCATGATCAGCGAGGATCCGCGGCTCGGGGACGTCCGGGTGGTGATGCTGACGACCTTCGAGGTGGACGAGTACGTGGTGGAGTCGCTGCGGGCCGGCGCGAGCGGCTTCCTGGGCAAGGGCGCCGAGCCCGATGAGCTGCTGGCCGCGATCCGGATCGCGGCGGCGGGGGAGGCGCTGCTGTCCCCGGCCGCCACGAAGGGGCTGATCGCCAAGTTCCTGGCGCAGGGCGGCTCGCGGGACGGGGAGGCCGGCGCGTATGACGCGGCGCGGCTTGACGCGCTGACGGGGCGGGAGCGCGAGGTGCTGGTACAGGTCGCGGGCGGACTGTCCAACGACGAGATCGCGGCACGGCTGGAGGTCAGCCCGCTCACGGTCAAGACGCATGTGAACCGGGCGATGGCCAAGCTCGGCGCGCGCGACCGGGCGCAGTTGGTGGTGATCTCGTACGAGACGGGGCTGGTGCGGCCCCGGGTGTGAGCGGACAGGCCGAGGGCCCGGGGGTCTCGCCCCCGGGCCCTCAGGTGTCTGTTACGTCAGCTGTCCGTTACGGCAGGGCCAGCATGCGCTCGAGGGCGAGCTTGGCGTAGGCCTCGGTCTCCTGGTCGACCTGGATCCGGTTGACGACCTTGCCGGCGGCGAGCGACTCCAGGGACCAGACCAGGTGCGGCAGGTCGATCCGGTTCATCGTGGAGCAGAAGCACACCGTGCGATCGAGGAAGGTGATCTCCTTGTCCTCGCTGGCGAAACGGTTCGCCAGGCGGCGGACGAGGTTCAGCTCGGTGCCGATCGCCCACTTCGAGCCGGCCGGGGCGGCCTCCAGCGTCTTGATGATGTGCTCGGTCGAGCCCACATGGTCCGCCGCCGCCACGACCTCGTGCTTGCACTCGGGGTGCACCAGGACATTGACACCCGGGATGCGCGCGCGGACCTCGTTGACGGAGTCCAGCGAGAAGCGGCCGTGCACCGAGCAGTGCCCGCGCCACAGGATCATCTTGGCGGCGCGCAGCTCGTCGGCGGTCAGCCCGCCGTTCGGCTTGTGCGGGTTGTAGACCACGCAGTCGTCCAGGGACAGGCCCATCTCGCGGACCGCGGTGTTGCGCCCCAGATGCTGGTCGGGCAGGAACAGAACCTTGTTTTGCCGGGGCTCCCCCTGCTCGAAGGCCCAGTCCAGTGCCCGCTTCGCGTTGGAGGAGGTGCAGATGGTGCCGCCGTGCTTGCCGGTGAACGCCTTGATGTCGGCGGAGGAGTTCATGTACGAGACGGGCACCGTCACCCCGGCGACCCCGGCCTCGGTCAGCACGTCCCAGCACTCGGCGACCTGCTCGGCGGTGGCCATGTCGGCCATCGAGCAGCCCGCGGCCAGGTCCGGGAGGATCACCTGCTGGCTGTCGCCGGTGAGGATGTCGGCGGACTCGGCCATGAAGTGCACACCGCAGAAGACGATGTACTCGGCGTCGGGCCGGGCGGCCGCGTCGCGGGCCAGCTTGAAGGAGTCCCCGGTGACGTCGGCGAACTCGATGACCTCGTCGCGCTGGTAGTGGTGGCCCAGCACGAACACCCGGTCCCCGAGCTCGGCCTTGGCCGCGCGGGCGCGCGCCACCAGGTCCGGGTCGGAGGGCGCGGGCAGGTCGCCGGGGCACTCCACGCCGCGCTCGCTCCTGGGGTCGGCCTCCCGGCCGAGGAGGAGCAGGGCGAGCGGTGTCGGCTGGACATCGAGGGGTTGGGCGGTGGTCACGTCACGCACCCTTCTTTCTTCACGGGGGACCCTTAATCGTCAAAATGACGCTATCTATCATATCTGCTTCATGTCAGTTTGACGATGCCCATCGCGTCGATGTGACGCATTCCGGAGCGCGGCGCGTGTGTGCGAGCATGAACAGCGCAGGAAGAAAAGCGCCCGCCCCGGAATGAATCCGGGACGCCGTTGGTTGGAGCCGACGGCAAGCAGTCCGTACGACCCGGGAGAGAAGCAGATGACCGTTCAGGACGAGACCACCGCGAGCGAGGGCATCATCCTGTCCGACGCCGCCGCGTCGAAGGTCAAGGGCCTGCTGGAGCAGGAGGGCCGCGACGACCTCGCGCTGCGCGTCGCCGTCCAGCCCGGCGGCTGCTCCGGCCTGCGCTACCAGCTCTTCTTCGACGAGCGTTCGCTCGACGGCGACGTCGTCAAGGACTTCGGCGGGGTCAAGGTCGTGACCGACCGCATGAGCGCCCCGTACCTGGACGGCGCCTCGATCGACTTCGTCGACACCATCGAGAAGCAGGGCTTCACGATCGACAACCCGAACGCCACGGGCTCCTGCGCCTGCGGTGACTCGTTCAGCTGAGGCGCTTTTCGCACTTCCCGTCACCAGCCTCACCTCGATCAGACGCCGCAGGGGGCGGGCCCGGCCGGGCCCGCCCCCTGCGGCGTTCTCGAGCGCCTCTGCCCTACGTGCGCTTGGGCACGGTCTCGCCGGTCCTGGCGTCCACGACCTTGCGGTCGCCCAGCGGCTTGTCCAGCTCGACCTTCTTCTCGATCTGCTTGGCGATGAGGATGCAGGGCCGGCCCGGGTGCAGCCGCTTGGCCTTGATCTCCAGCTTCACCTGCGAGGAGGACTCCTTGGCGGAGACCGAGTACGACTCGCAGACGCCGCCCCAGAAGCGCACCGTCAGGCTCTTTCCGTCCACGGTGTACGACGTGATGTCCTCGACATGGTCCTTGCCGGGCCCCGTGGACGGGGACGTGCCGGAGGGGGACGGCTTCTTGATGAACTTCGGGTCGACGGCGGGGTAGCTGACCGTGTTCACGGCGTCATCCGCGCTCGACGACCCGATCTGGAAGAGCCAGGACGGCACCAGCGCCCGCCGGCCGTCCACGGAGCGCGCCGCGAGGCCCAGGGTCGCCTTGCGCACCGTGACCGTGTCGGCCTTGGCGCCCTTCGCGGCCTTCTCGGGCTTGTCTGCCTTCTGAGGCTCCGCGGGCCCGCTGTCCGCGCTGTCCGAGGCGGCGTCGCCCTTGTTGAGCTGCTTGATCGCCTCGGCCGCGCCGATCAGCGGATAGGTGTCGTCCTTCGCGGGCTTCGACAGCAGACCGGCGCCGCCGACCAGCTGTCCATCGGCACCCACCTGCAGACTCGTCTGCCAGCCGTGCGTCGGCAGGTCGTCCAGTACCGGGTTCGCCTGTACGACCCGCACCGCGCCGTAGAGCCGCGTCGCGTCCAGCTTCGCGCCGTCCAGCCCCAGCGCGTCCAGCACCGGCTGGGCCGCGCGCTTGGCCCTGGCCTCCGAGACGGCCTTGTCGGATCCCGTGGACCCCTTGTCGCCCTTGGACCCGGACCCCTTGGAGTCGGTGGCCCCGCCGCGGTAGGAGGGGCAGCTCTTGTCGCTCCCCTCGGCGTCGGGGGACTGCGTGTCGGAGGGCTGTGCGCCGGAGCCCGTGTCCGGCGGCTGTACGCAGGAGGTGCCGCCCGGGGACCCGTAAGCCGTGTACGACCAGCCGCCCGGCGCCTTCTGGCTCACCCGGAGCACCGGGCCCATCGCGTCCTTGGCGCCCCCGACCTTCCATACGCCGCCGTCCGCGCGCGGGGACCCCGCCACGTCCAGGGCCTTGGCCAGCCGCGCCACCTCGGCCTTGGAGACCTTGGCGCCGGTCCGGTACACCGACGCCGACTCGGGCCCGTCCGGCAGCTTGCCCGCGGCCTTGTACTGCCGGCCGTACGGGTTCGGCTCGCCCGGCGCGATCCCCACCCGGCCGGGTGATCCGTAACCGTCCAGCGCGAGCGGCTTCGGCGAACCGTCCTTCTGCGCGGCGCCCGGGTCCTGGCCGCCGCCCGCGGCGGTGGAGGCCCAGTACGCCCCGCCGCCACCGGCGAGCAGCACCGCCGCCGCCACCGAGGCGACGGCCAGCGGCGAACGCCGCCGCGGGTGCGGGTTCTCGCCCTCGGGGGTCTGTGGGGTGTCGGTGTCCTCGGTGCTCACCGTTTCGCTCCTTCGGCTCCGCTCTGGCTGTACCGTCCCATCTCTCACGAGGGGACGTCGCTGAGACGGAGCGAAGGGGCGCGTGGTTCCTCCATGCGCCGTAACCGGCTCCGTATGCATCGTGCACGCGGTGAGAAAAGAGCTACTATCGGTTGGTTTCAACCGTTCGTGCGGGGGGTGGCGGAGCCGATAGCGTAAGGCGCGCGCTTCCCTCCGACTTTCCTCCGTCTCCCGCAGGAGCAGACCAGCCGTGCGTATCGCAGTCACCGGCTCCATCGCCACCGACCACCTGATGACCTTCCCGGGCCGCTTCGCCGATCAGTTGGTCGCCGACCAGCTGCACACGGTCTCCCTCTCCTTCCTGGTGGACACCCTCGACGTCCGCCGCGGCGGCGTCGGCCCCAACATCTGCTACGGCATGGGCGTCCTGGGCCTGCGGCCGATCCTGGTCGGGGCGGCCGGCGCGGACTTCGCGGAGTACCGGGCCTGGCTGGAGCGCCACGGTGTGGACACCGACTCCGTCCATATCTCCGAGGTCCTTCACACCGCGCGCTTCGTGTGCACCACCGACGCCGACCACAACCAGATCGCGTCCTTCTACACCGGCGCGATGAGCGAGGCCCGCCAGATCGAGCTGCAGCCCGTCGCCGACCGGGTCGGCGGGCTCGACCTCGTCCTCATCAGCGCGGACGACCCGGAGGCGATGGTCCGCCACACCGAGGAGTGCCGTACGCGCGGCATCCCGTTCGCCGCCGACCCCTCGCAGCAGCTCGCGCGCATGGGCGGCGAGGACATCCGGCTGCTCGTCGAGGGCGCGGACTACCTGTTCACCAATGAGTACGAGGCGGCACTGATCGAGACCAAGACCGGCTGGTCGGCGGACGAGATCCTGGCCAAGGCCGGCACCCGCGTCACCACGCTCGGGGCGCAGGGCGTACGGATCGACCGCGTCGGCGAGCAGCCGATCGTCGTCGGCTGTCCGGAGGAGGAGGCGAAGGTGGACCCGACGGGCGTCGGCGACGCGTTCCGCGCGGGCTTCCTCTCCGGGCTCTCCTGGGACCTCTCCCTGGAGCGCGCGGCCCAGGTCGGCTGCATGCTCGCCACCCTGGTCATCGAGACCCTCGGCCCCCAGGAGTACGAGCTGCGCCGCGGCCACTTCACAGAGCGCTTCGCCAAGGCGTACGGCCAGGACGCGGCCTCCGAGATCCAGCCCCACCTCGCCGGCTGAGGGGCTCCCGGGGGAGATCAGGTCCTACGCCCGGCGGCGGACGCGGTACGCGGTGCCGCGGTCGGCCGGGCGCTCCCCGACGTACTCGTGGCCGCGCATCGCGCACCACGCCGGGATGTCCAGCCGGGCGGCCTCGTCGTCGGCGAGCACCGTGACGAGGCCGCCGACCGGGACGTTCCCGATGACCTTGGCCAGCTCGATGACCGGGATCGGGCAGAGCTTGCCGAGCGAGTCGACCACCAGCTCCGCCTCCTCGCCGCCCGAAGGGCCCGACGCGACGGAACCGGCCGCGGCCGCTTCCTCCCGCTCCGGCGCGCCCAACTGCCCGCGCACCCGGCGCACCACGTCCGGCAGCAGGCCGAGGAAGCGCTCCACGTCCTCCTCGGGCGTCCCCAGCGGCAGCGAGACGCGGACGTTGCCCTCGGACAGCACGCCCATCGCGCGCAGCACATGGCTCGGCGTCAGGGTGCTGGAGGTGCACGAGGAGCCGGAGGAGACGGAGAAGCCCGCGCGGTCCAGCTCGTGCAGCAAGGTCTCCCCGTCGACATAGAGACACGAGAAGGTCACCAGATGGGGCAGCCGCCGCTCCGGGTCGCCGACCACCTCCACGTCGGGGATCAGCCGGGGCACCCGCGTACGGATCCGGTCCACCAGTTCCCGCAGCCGCTCCGCCTCGGCGGCGGCCTCCTCCCGTACGGCGCGCAGCGAGGCCGCGGCCGCCAGGACGGCCGGAATGTTCTCGAAGCCGGGGGCGCGGCCCGACTCGCGTTCGTCCGCCGGGCCGTGGGCGGCGAAGCGCACGCCCTTGCGCACGGCCAGCAGGCCGACGCCCGACGGGCCGCCCCACTTATGGGCGCTCGCGGTCAGCAGCGACCAGTCGCCGGCGACCATGCCCCAGGCCAGCGACTGCGCGGCGTCGACGAGCAGGGGCACGCCCGCCTCCCGGCACTCCGCCGCGGCCTCGGCCACCGGCTGCCGGGTGCCCACCTCGTGGTTGGCGGACTGCAGAGCGGCCAGGGCGGTGGGGCCGGGGGCGTTGCGCAGGGCGGCGGCGTACGCGCCCGGCGCGACGCGGCCGGCGCTGTCCACCGGGACCTCGGTGACCGTGCCGCCGCCGGCCTCGTGGGCGGCCGCCGCGTGCAGCACCGCGGAGTGCTCGACGGCCGAGACGATCAGATGGCGGCCGGCCCGGCGGCGGCCCGCGAGGGCTCCGGCGATGCCGTCGTGCAGTGCGCGGGTACCCGAAGAGGTGAAAGTGAGTTCGTCGGGGCGACAGCCGACGGCCTCGGCCGCCGTCTGGCGCGCGGCGTCCAACAGCAGCCTGGCGCGCCGCCCCTCGCGGTAGAGGCGGGCCGGGTCGGCCCAGCCCTCGTCGAGCGCGGCGAGCAGCGCCTGGCGGGCGATGGGATGCAGCGGGGCGGACGAAGCGGCGTCGAAGTAGGGCACGTACATAAACGCTAGTCGCAGCCCGCGGAACTCGGGTCTTCGCCTCTTCGAGCCCTGTTCGAACGGGTTCCTCCACCTCTTCGGGGAGCCCCCCGGCGCGTTGGGCACCCTCCCCGCGCAGCCCTAAAAGGCGTCCAGTAGGGTTTGCTCCGCATAAACATCCAAACCCCTGCCCGCACCGGGCCGGCGACCGACCAGAGAGACGGCCGCGGCCGTGCGGGCGAGACTCTCGGGAAGGCGCTACGTGAGTCCCAACGGCTCCGACCGCTCGTCGCGGCGCCCGGTGCGGCGGAAGCTGCTGCAGGCGCTGGCCGCGGGCTTGGTCCTGGCGACCGCCACCGGTTGCACATCAAAGGACTTCCCCCGCCTCGGAATGCCCACCCCGGTCACGGAGGAGGCGCCGCGGATCCTCTCCCTGTGGCAGGGCTCGTGGGCGGCTGCGCTCGCCACGGGCGTGCTGGTCTGGGGCCTGATTCTGTGGGCGGTCATCTTCCACCGCCGCAGCAGGACCAAGATCGAGGTTCCGGCGCAGACCCGGTACAACATGCCCATCGAGGCGCTGTACACCGTGGTTCCGATCATCATCGTCTCGGTGCTCTTCTACTTCACCGCGCGTGATGAGAACGAGCTCCTGAAGACCTCCGCGAAGCCGGCCCACGTGATCAACGTGGTGGGCTACCAGTGGAGCTGGGGCTTCAACTACATGGAGAACGTGGACGGCAACCTGTCCACGCCCAAGAAGACCCCCGAGGAGGTCTCCTCGATCCCGGACCGCATGCTCGCGGGCGTACCCAAGGGCGCGGAGGGCGTGTACGAGGCGGGCACCCCCGGCGAGTGGACCCGGGGCAACCCCAGCCCGGGCCCCACCCTGTGGCTGCCGAAGGGCGAGAAGGTCCAGTTCATCCTGACTTCCCGTGACGTCATCCACTCGTTCTGGGTGGTGCCCTTCCTGATGAAGATGGACGTCATCCCGGGGCACACCAACCGCTTCGAGGTGACCCCGAACAAGATCGGCACCTTCATGGGCAAGTGCGCCGAGCTGTGCGGTCAGGACCACTCGCGGATGCTCTTCAACGTCAAGGTCGTCTCTCCGAAGGAATACCGGGCCCACCTGAAGGACCTGGCGAAGAAGGGCCAGACCGGCTACATCCCGGCGGGCATTGAGCAGACGGACGCTGCCAGGAACGCGGAGACCAAGAACCGATGAGCATCCTCAACGAACCCCAGGGTGCCGACGCGGCCGCCGCACACGCGGACGAGCCGCCGGTGCGCCGCAAGCAACCAGGGAACGCCGTCGTCAAGTGGTTGACCACCACCGACCACAAGACGATCGGCACGCTCTACCTCGTCACGTCGTTCGCGTTCTTCTGTATCGGCGGTCTCCTGGCGCTGTTCATGCGCGCCGAGCTGGCCCGCCCCGGTTCGCAGATCATGACGAACGAGCAGTTCAACCAGGCGTTCACCATGCATGGCACGATCATGCTGCTGATGTTCGCCACGCCGCTGTTCGCCGGCTTCGCGAA
>NZ_JARAXF010000039.1:0-100963 GCF_033793745.1 Streptomyces sp. ME19-01-6
TCCCAGCCGACGTCATCCAGCCAGTCGGCGGTCCAGTCTCCCGCGACGTCGACGGCCTCACCGAGATCCTCGACCCGGTCCTCGACCCAGTCCTCGACCCCATCCGGAATGAAATCCCCGAGCCCCATTGACGCTTCTCCCCCGATCAGCGGTCGTATCAGCCATGTCCCACAGCTGTCGTGCCTGTTCTCGGAGCGGCCGTAGCCCTCCCGCTACGGCCGCTCGCCACTCGCCCGCTCGCTACTCGCCCGCTTGCTGCCCCTGCTGCTGGGCGCGCTGCTCAGGAGAGGGGCCGAAGGTCTGGTCCAGCGCCTGGTTGAACTCCTGGTCGTCGATCCCGAGCGCGTGGTTCATCATGTCGGTGCGCATTCCGCCGCTGCCCTCGGTGAGCAGGGAGCGCCCGGTGTCCTTCCAGGTCTGCCCCATCTCGTCGCCGGCCCGGTCCCAGGACGCCGCGCTGTAGTCCGGCATGTCCGGGGTGAAGATGTCGCCCCAGCCCTGCTTGGCGACCTCCTCCTCCGACAGATGCGGATTCCCCGTCGGCGACAGGGCGTTCACCGTGACCTTCAGCGTGTTGCCCCAGTACTCGTCCTCTTCCCACATCAGGCCCGCGGCCAGGCCCAGCCGGTTGGCGATCTGGTTGGCGTCCTGGACGAGCGCCCGGACCCCCCACTCCCAGCGGTCGCAGAACCCCTCGAACGCGTCGGCCAGGCCCTTGCCCCCGGCTTCCATCTTGGACATCGTCATGTCCGAGAATCCGGAGCCCTGGAGTGCGCCGGTGTTGTCCCCGACGTCCTTGAGTTCGCCGATCGCCGAGCGCAGACCCTTGGTGATCAGGTCCACGGACTCCTTGCCGACGTTGAGATCCCCGTCGTTGCTCACTGCCCGGCCCCCTGTGCCCGCTCGTCGCCGTCCCCGATGTAGTCCCCGTTTTCGTCCACGTCCACCGCGGCCTCGTCCGGCACGATCCCGCGTACCGGCGGGAACATCATCGACGCGTCCTCGTCCGCCACGTCCATCGCGACACCCGCGGGGCGGCCCATCTCCGGCACCATCACATCCAACAGCCGCGCCCCGAGGATGGCGGCGTACTCCCACTCCTGGCCGGGGTCGGAGCCGCGCGCGGTGGCGAACCGGGCCAGCGCGGACTCGTCGGTGAAGGCGTAGATCCAGCGGATGCCGCCGTATTCGGCCGTCATGAAACCGCCGTCGGCCACCGGCACCAGCACCGCCGTGCGCCGGAACTCGCCGACCATCGCGGCGGGATCGCCCGACCCCGCGCGCACCGCGGCTATGTGCTCAGCCAGTTCCATCGACAGCCCCCGTTCCTGTCCCGGTTCCCGTTCCGGTGCCTGTCTCATCAAGGCATCCCTCGTCACGGTACCGTCGCACCACTCCATGATCACCACTCGTGCCGTCCACTGTTGCAAATCCCGTACAAACGGCGTCCCGCCGTGCCAACAGGCCAAACGGGTCAGCCGCCGGGGGCGTCCTGATACGCCTCGCCGCCCAGTTCGAGGGCGGCGGTGCCCGCGGTGGCGTCCGCAAGCCAGGCGCGGAAGGCGTCGACGTCCGCGTCGGGAAGCCCCAGCTCGATCGTCACGGCCTCGGCGTACCGCACGCCGCGTACCGCGCGCCCGGTCGCCCGGAGGTCGTTCTCGAGCCGTCCGGCCCGCTCGTGGCCGACGGTGACGGTCGCCAGCCGGAACCGCTGTCGGGTGACGGTGCCCAGCGCGTCCAGGGCCTCGCCGACCACCCCGCCGTAGGCGCGGATCAGCCCGCCCGCGCCGAGCTTCACACCGCCGTAGTAGCGGGTGACGACGGCCACGGCATACCGCACCTCGCGGCGGAGCAGCATCTGCAGCATCGGCGCCCCCGCCGTACCGCCCGGCTCCCCGTCGTCGCTCGCCCTCTGGACGCCGCCGTCGGCGCCGATGACGTAGGCGTAGCAGTTGTGGGTGGCGGTGGGGTGCTGCTCGCGGACGCGCCGGATGAAGTCCTGGGCCTCCTGCTCGGTCGCGGCGGGCGCGAGGGAGCACAGGAAGCGCGATTTGCTGATCTCGATCTCGTGCACGCCCTCGCGCGCGACCGTCCGGTACCGCTCCTGCATCGGGCCACCCTATGCGTTCCTACGCCTTCGGCTTTCGGGGACCAGCCGGGGGAATGGCCCAGGGCCCGTGTTCGTTGCCGAACGCAGACGACCATGACGACCATGACGACCATCCGGCCACAGGAGGCAGGCGTGTACGGCGATCCGGCGGAGATCCGCAAGATCCTGACCGAGCTCGGTGACACCTGGGCGGTGGTGGGGCTCTCCTCGAACCAGGCGCGCGCCGCGTACCGCGTCGCGGAGGTGCTCCAGCGGTACGGCAAGCGGATCGTCCCCGTGCACCCGAAGGCCGAGACGGTACACGGGGAGGAGGGGTACGCGGCGCTGTCCGACATCCCCTTCGAGGTGGACGTCGTGGACGTGTTCGTCAACAGCGACCTCGCGGGCCCGGTCGCCGACGAGGCCGTGGCCATCGGGGCCAAGGCGGTGTGGTACCAGCTCGGCGTGGTCGACGAGGCCGCGTACGAGCGCACCCGCGCCGCGGGGCTCGCCATGGTCATGGACCGCTGCCCCGCCATCGAGCTCCCCCGCCTGGCCTGACCCGGGCCAGGCGCCCGGCGCATGGCGGCCCGGCGGGTCAGACGCCCAGCCCCTCCAGCAGCTCCGCCCCCGGCAGCGCGGCGAGTGCCTTGCCGGGCAGGATGATCTTGCCGCGGCGGCGGCCGCTGCCGATGAGCACGTACGGGGTGTCGGCGACGGCCGCGTCGACCAGGACCGGCCAGCCGGCGGGCAGGCCGAGGGGCGTGACGCCGCCGAACTCCATGCCGGTCTCCCCGAGCGCCGTCTCCATCGGGGCGAACGAGGCCTTGCGGGCGCCGAGCCGACGGCGCACCGCGCCGTTGACGTCCACGCGGGTGTGGGAGAGGACCACGCAGGCGGCGAGGGTCACCTCGCCGCCCCGCTTGCCCGCGACGACCACGCAGTTCGCCGACTGCTCCAGCAGCCAGGCACCGTAGTTCTCCACGAGCACGGCCGTGTCGGCCTTCTCCGGGTCGGTGTCCACGTACAGCACCTGCTCCACCGGCACGGGGCCGCGCCAGGCACGCAGCGCGTCGGCCACCGGCGCGGTCAGCAGGTCGAGGCATTCGACGGCGGGACGGGGGTCGTCGAAGGCATCCATCGGCGTACTCATGCGGTCAAGTTAACAGCCCGTCCGGCCGCCCGGACGCCGCCGTCCGCGCCGCTCCCGCCGGCTCCCGGCCTGCCGCCTCAGCGCGCCGGGGGCACCGAGACGGTCATGGTCATCTCCACCGTCTCCACCCCGTCGTTGCGGTAGCCGTGGGAGGTGCTCGCCTCGAAGGCCGCCGAGGTGCCGGCCGGCACCCGGTGGCTCTCGTCCCCGACGGTCAGCGTCAGCTCGCCCGCCGTGACGTGCAGCAGCTCGAACGTGCCGGACGGATGCGGATCCGAGTCGCTGCCGTCGCCCGGCATCAGCCGCCACTCCCACATCTCCAGCGGTCCGCGCGCCTCCGTGCCGACGAGGAGCGAGGTGTAGCTGCCGGCGTCGGTGGACCACATCCGCACCGCCTGGTCGGCGGGGACGAGCTGGACCTGGGGGCCGCGCTCGTAGTCGAGCAGGGTGGTGATGCTCACCGCGAGCGCGTCGGCGAGCTTGACCGTGGTGCCGACGCTCGGGTTGGTACGTGCCTGCTCGATCTGGATGATCATGCCGCGGCTGACCCCGGAGCGGGCCGCGAGGGCGTCCAGGGTGTAGCCGCGCTCATTGCGCCAGCGTTTGAGGTTGCGGGCGAGCGACTGGGTGAGCTGGTCGAGGTCCGTCACGGTCCGTGTCCGTCCAATATTCTGAATGGCATAGTCGAACAAACTGAACTACGGTGTGGTGCACTCCGCACTTGCACCCTTCCCATGGTTCACCACACTGTACGGCGAGGTCTCACCATGTCCGCACTCTTCGCTCTGGCCACCAGCCTCCTGCTGGGCCTGGCCGACTTCGGCGGAGGGCTCCTCACAAGGCGCACCCCCGCGCTCACCGTGGTCATCGTCTCCCAGGGCATCGCGGTCGTCGTCCTCGGCGCCGTCGTCACGGCGAGCGGCGGCTGGACCGAGGTCGGGCCGAAGCTGTGGTTCGCCGTCGCGGCGGGCGTGGTGGGGCCGGTCGGGATGCTGTGCTTCTACCGGGCGCTGGCGCTCGGCCCGATGGGGGTCGTCTCGCCGATCGGCGCGCTCGGCAGCGTGGCCGTCCCCCTCGGCGTCGGGCTCGCCCTCGGCGAGCGGCCCGGCCTGCCGCAGTTCGCCGGGATCGCGATCGCGGTGGCCGGGGTCGTGCTCGCGAGCGGGCCGCAGACCGGCGGCACGCCCGTACAGCGCCGGACGCTGGTGCTCACGCTGGTCGCGGCGGTCGGCTTCGGGTCGGTCATGTCGCTGATCGCCGAGGCGTCCACCACACTGACCGGGCTGTTCCTCGCGCTGTTCGTCCAGCGGGTGTGCAACGTGGTGGTCGGCGGCGCCGCGCTGTATGTGTCCGTACGGCGCGGCCGCCCGGCGCTCGACCCGGCCGGGGGCGTGCGCGCGCTGTGGGCCGCGCTGCCCGCCCTGGCCTTCGTGGGCCTGGCCGACGTGGCGTCCAACGGCACCTACAGCCTGGCCGCCCAGAGCGGTCCGGTGACCGTCGCCGCGGTGCTCGCCGCCCTCTATCCGGTCGTGACCGCGCTCGCGGCGCGCGCGGTCCTCAGCGAACGGCTGCGCGCGGTGCAGGCGGCCGGGGCAGGGCTCGCGCTGGCGGGGTCGCTGCTGCTCGCTACGGGGTGAACTACGGTGCCACCGAGCGCCGCTCGCAGCGGCGACGGCTGAGACCAGGATCGGACAAGGGAGCGGGCAGTGGCGGAGCGGGCGTTGATCGCGGGCGTGGGCGGCAAGGAGCCGAAGGTCGATCCGGAGGCGTTCACCGCCCCGACGTCCGTGGTGATCGGCGATGTGTCTCTGGGGGCCGGCGCGAGCGTCTGGTACCACGCGGTGCTGCGCGGCGACGCCGAGGCGATCAGCGTGGGGGCCTGGAGCAATATCCAGGACAACTGCACGGTGCACGCCGACCCGGGGTTCCCGGCCACCGTCGGCGAGCGGGTGTCGGTCGGCCACAACGCGGTGCTGCACGGCTGTGTCATCGAGGACGACGTACTCGTCGGCATGGGCGCCACCGTCCTCAACGGCGCGCGCGTGGGCGCCGGCTCCCTGGTCGCCGCGCAGGCGCTGGTCCCGCAGGGGATGCAGGTGCCGCCGGGCTCACTGGTCGCGGGGGTGCCAGCGAAGGTCAGGCGGGAGCTGACCGAGGAGGAGCGGGAGGGCATCCGGCTGAACGCGGAGGGGTACGTCGAGCTGGCCCGCCACCACCGCGACGCCACGCTGGAGCGGGAGTCGCGGGAGCGGCAGGCCTGAGCGGACGCAGGTCGGTCGGCGGCCGGGACGGGCGGAGGTCAGTCGGCGGCCGGAACCGGGGTCGGCTCGGCCGGCTCGGGTCCGGCGCCGGGCGCCACCTCGGACCCGGCGCCGCCGGGCGCGGCCCCGTGGGCCTTCTTCGCGCGCCGCTTCATCACCAGCATCGAGCCGAGGCCGAACAGCAGGGCCGCCACGAGACCGAGCCAGGAGAAGCGCTTGAGCCAGTCCTCGGCGACCTTGCCGACCGAGTAGATGACCGCGGTGGTGCCGCCCGCCCAGACGATGCCGCCCAGCACGTTGGCGATGAGGAACTTCCAGTACGGCATCCTCAGCACGCCGGCGAGCGGGCCGGCGAAGATGCGCAGCAGCGCGATGAAGCGGCCCACGAAGACCGCCCACATGCCCCACTTCTGGAAGGACCGCTCGGCGCTGGCCAGGTTCTCGGCGCTGCAGTGCTTGGGGAACTTCCGGCTCAGCCAAGCCAGTAGGGGCTGACCGCCCTTGTGGCCGATGAGATAGCCGATCGAGTCGCCGATGACCGCTCCCGCGATGGCGGACGCGCCCAGAATGTATGGATTGATGTGGTCCTGAGAGGCCGCCAACAGGCTCGCGCTGACGAGAATGATCTCTCCGGGAAGCGGGATACCCAGGCTCTCCAGACCGATGACCACGCCTACCAGCAGATAGACGCTGACCGCCGGTACGGTCTCGAGCCACTGATCGATATGCAACGCCGATTCCTCCCCATTGCCCGTACTCTTCCCGCCGTGCACCGAATCGGCGCACGGCGGGAAGCCTACTCAATCAGCCCGCGGTCGCCACATCCCCCATGCCGCACCGATGATCACGGGGTGCGGCGCTCGCCACGCGGCCCTCCCCGAGAGACGGTCCGCGGCACCAGTACGGTTCCCGCCGCAGCGCGCTGTTCCGGCATTCCGGGTCATGGCTGGGGGCGCAGGGTCCAGATCACCGCCATCTCCCCGGTGACCGCCCCGTCCTCACGGGTGATGGCGATATGGACCGGGAACTCGGGGCGCCGGCCCTCGTCCAGCTCGGCGATCACCTCGGCCACCGGCCGGCCCAGCCGGGCGGTCGCGGTGACCGTCCCCTTGGCGACCTTCTTGAAGTCGATCTCCGCGTGCACGGGGAGCGGTACGGCGCGGGACAGCTGGTCACCGAAGGCGGCGAGCACGATCGCACCGCTCGCCGACTCGGCGAGGGTGAACATGGCGCCCGCGTGCGGACCTCCGACATGGTTGCCGAACTCGGGCTGATCGGGCAGGCGCAACACCGCGCGCTCGGCCGAGGTCTCGACGTACTCCAGGTTCAGGGTGCGCACCATGGGCACCGTGGCGGTGAGCAGTTCACCGATGGACGGCAGGGTCTCCGACATGGCTTGAAGTTACCACTCAGTAGCGTTTACCGGAAAGGGCGGCCGTAGCCGCCGTCCCTGCCCCCCTTATGGTTACTGGCCATGTGGCCAGGACAGCAGCCGCCCGGGGGCGAGCAGAACCCGCACAACCCGAACCCCTATCAGCAACCGGGGTACCAACAGCCCAACCCATACCAGCAGCCGGGTTACCACCAGCCGAATCCCTATCAGCAGCCGCAGCAACCTCAGCCGGGGCAGCCACAGCCACAGGCTCACCCGCGGCCGCAGCAGGGACAGCAGCAGCCGCAGCAGCCGCACGACATGCCCACGCAGGCATGGGGCTCCCCCGTGGTGCAGCCCGGCCCGCCCGATCCGCCGCGGAAGAAGAACCGCACGGCCGTCATCGCCATCGTCGCGGCGGTGGCGGTGGTCGTGGCCGCCGGGGTGACCGCCGTGCTGGTGACGAACAAGGACGACAGCGATCAGGACGCGGCGAAGGGCGGCAAGAAGCCCTCGGCGGCCGCGTCCTCGTCCACAAACGCGCCCTCGCAAGGCGGCGGCGAGGACAACCCGCGCGCGAGTCAGACCGTCAAGCCGGTCATACCCGGCTGGAGGACGGTCACCAATCCCAAGCGCCACGACGCCTTCGACGTCCCCGCCGGCTGGTATGTGGCGTCCCCCGACACCATGAACACGTTCTCCAAGGACGGCAAGCCGATCATCTCGATGACCGGCCCCGCCTATTACAAGGAGGACAACTGCACGGTCAAGGACAAGAAGACCGGATCCACCTTGTCAAGCCCCCTGGCCGGAGCGGGCACCAAGGGCGCCCAGGGCGCCAAGTCCCAGGCCGAGGCCGCCAAGACGGAGGCGAACAACTGGCTCTACGCCGTGTTCGACCAGGACCAGACGGGCGACTACAAATACACCACGCCCCAGAAGTTCACCAGCGAATACGGCATCAAGGGCTACTCCTCTTCGGCCACCGTCACCGGTGTGAAGAAGACCGGCAAGTGCTCGTCGGACGGGAAGACGTTCACCGTCACCTACACGGACATCAACGGCGACTGGGCGACCTGGGTCCTCTACGCGGCCAAGGGCGTCAAGAACGAGGTCCCGGACGGGACCATCAAGAAGATCATGAGCACGCTGCGGCCGCTGAAGTCCGGCACCTGAGCCGACTCTTCTGAGCCGACTCCCGTGCTGAGCCGGTCCTCCTGAGCCGATCCGGCCGAAATCCGGTTGGCGCCGGGGCCCGCCCCCGGGGATAGTCCGCTGGTGACCATCCCCTCAGCCCCGCACCGCCCTGCCTGGGCCGGCCGCAACTACACCCTGCTGACCGCCGCCGCCATGGTGACGGGTCTCGGTAACGCCGGAGCCCTGATCGCGGCGGCGTTCGCGGTCCTGGACGCCGGCGGGGACAGCGGCGACGTCGGCCTCGTCGCCGCGGCCCGCACCGTCCCGCTCGTGGCCTTCCTGCTGATCGGCGGCGCGGTCGCGGACCGGCTGCCGCGGCATCGCGTGATGGTCGCGGCCAACACCCTCAACTGCCTGTCCCAAGCCGCCTTCGCCGCGCTCGTGCTGTCCGGCGAGGCACGGCTGTGGCAGATGGCCGTGCTCTCCGCGCTGGGCGGCACCGGGCAGGCGTTCTTCTCCCCCGCCGCCGAGGGCATGCTGCTCTCCAGCGTGGACGGCAAGCAGGCCGGCCGCGCCTTCGCGCTCTTCCGGATGGGCATGAACGGGGCGCAGATCGGCGGCGCGGCGCTCGGCGGCGCGCTCATCGCGGCCTTCGGCCCCGGCTGGGTCCTGGCCGTGGACGCCGCCGCCTTCGCCCTCGCGGGCTCCCTGCGCGCCTTCCTCCACGTCCGTCCGGTGGCCAGGAGCAACGGCGGCGGGATGCTGCGGGATCTGCGCGAGGGTTGGCAGGAGGTGGCCGGCCGTGCCTGGCTGTGGGGCATCGTGGTGCAGTTCTCGGTGGTCAACGCGGTAGTGGCGGCGGCCGAGTCGGTGTACGGGCCGCTGGTCGCCGAGGAACACCTGGGCGGCGCGCGGCCCTGGGGGCTCGCGCTCGCCGCCTTCGGCGTCGGCACCGTCCTGGGCGGGCTGCTGATGACGCGCTGGAAACCGCGTCGGCTGCTGCTGGTCGGCACGGTGTGCGTCTTCCCGTTCGCCCTGCCGTCGGCCGCGCTCGCCGTCCCGCTGCCGGCCCCCGCCCTGTGCGCGGTGATGTTCGTCGGCGGCGTCTCCATAGAGGTGTTCGGCGTGTCCTGGATGACCGCGCTGCACCAGGAGATCCCCGAGGACAAGCTGTCGCGGGTCGCCGCGTACGACTGGTTCGGCTCGGTGTCCATGGTCCCGCTCGCCACGGCGCTCGCGGGCCCGGCCGAGAGCGCCTTCGGCCGCACCGCCGCGCTGTGGGGGTGCTCGGCGCTGATCCTGCTGCTGACCCTGGCCGTGCTGGCGGTGCCGGAGGTACGACAGCTGCGGCGGCGCACCGGCGCGCCCGTGGCGGGGAGCGTCACCGACCTGCCCGACCAGGCGGACGGGCCGGAGCCGGTCAGCCGACGCTGAACGCGCCGCCCGGCGGCTCGGGCGAGGGCACCGCGTCCACATCCCTGACGGGCGCGGCTCCTTGTACGAAGCGCTCCAGCGCCGCCCCGTGCTCGACCCGCGCGGGGAAGGCGTCGGCGGCGGTGCGGCGCGCCAGGTCACAGGTCGGCAGCTCGTCGTCCGAGGCCACGAGCACCGCGTTGCCGAACCGGCGGCCGCGCAGTACGGCGGGCTCGGCGATCAGGCACAGATGGGCGAAGGCGGCCTGGAGCGTGGCCACTTGGGAGCGGAGGAAGGTGAAGGGCGCGCTGTCGGCCAGGTTGGCCGTATAGCGGCCGCCCGGGCGCAGCACCCGGGCGGCGGCGCGGGCGTACTCGACGGAGGTGAGGTGCGCGGGGACGCGCGAGCCGCCGAAGACGTCGGCCACGATCACGTCGGCGGACGCCTCGGGGGCGGCCTCCAGCGCGGTACGGGCGTCCGCCCGGCGCACCGCGATCCCCGACCCGGCGGGCAGCGGAAGCCGCTCCGCGACCAGCTCCAGCAGCTTGCCGTCGGCCTCGATCACCTCCTGGCACGCACCGGGGCGGACGGCCGCCACGAAGCGCGGCAGGGTCAGCGCCCCGCCGCCCAGGTGCAGCACGTCCAGCGGGGTGCCGGGGGCGCCGGTCAGCTCCAGGACGTGCGCGAGCCGCCGCGCGTACTCGAACTCCAGGTGGGTGGGGTCGTCCAGGTCGACGTACGACTGGGGGGAGCCGTCCACCGTGAGCAGCCAGGCGCGCGGGCGGTCCACATCGGGCATCAGCTTGGCGGTGCCGCTGTCCACGTCCCTGATCACGGGTATCCGCTCGTCCACGCTCACATTGTGCCGTGTGAAGCGCGTGGTCACGGCCGCCCCGGTACGGCCGGTTTCCCGGCCGTACCGGGGTGGCGTCCGTACCGGGGCGGCCGCGCGCTCACGGCTGGTCGGCCACCTCGGTCACTGCGGTCACCGTGCCCGCGCCCACCGTGCGCCCGCCCTCGCGGATCGCGAAGCCCAGGCCGGACTCCAGCGGCAGCGCGCGCCCGAGCTCGACCTCCATGGTGACGGTGTCACCGGGCCGGGCCACGCCCGTCGCGCCGAGGTCCACATCGCCGACCACATCGGCCGTACGGATGTAGAACTGCGGGCGGTAGCCGGTGGAGACCGGCGTGCGCCGGCCTCCCTCCGCCGCCGACAGGACGTACACCCGCGCGGTGAAGCGCCGCCGGGGCACCACGCTGCCGGGCGCGGCCACCACATGCCCGCGGCGCACCGCGTCCCGGGCGACGCCCCGCAGCAGCAGGGCCACGTTGTCCCCGGCCTCGGCGAACTCCATCGGTTTACCGAACGTCTCGACGCCCGTGACCACCGTCGTGGTGTCGGCGCCCAGCACCTCCACGCGGTCGCCGACGCGGACCGTGCCGCGCTCGACGGCGCCGGTGACGACCGTGCCGCGCCCCGTGATGGTCAGCACGTTCTCCACGGGGAGCAGGAACGGCGCGTCGGTGTAGCGCACCGGCGTCGGCACATAGGTGTCGACCGCGTCGAGCAGGGCCTCGATGGAGCCGGTCCAGCGCGGGTCACCGGCCAGCGCGCGCAGCCCGGAGACCCGTACGACGGGCGTGGCCTCGCCGGGATAGCCGTGCGCCGACAGCAGCTCGCGGACCTCGAGCTCGACGAGGTCGGTGAGCTCGGGGTCGCCCGCGTCGGCCTTGTTGAGGGCGACCACGATGTGGTCCACCCCGACCTGCCGGGCAAGCAGCACATGCTCGGCGGTCTGCGGCATGACGCCGTCGAGCGCCGAGACGACGAGGACCGCCCCGTCGAGCTGGGCCGCGCCGGTCACCATGTTCTTGATGAAGTCGGCGTGGCCTGGCATGTCGACATGCGCGTAGTGGCGGGTGTCGGTCTCGTACTCGACGTGCGCGATGTTGATGGTGATGCCGCGCGCCGCCTCCTCCGGCGCCCGGTCGATGCGCTCGAAGGGGACGTACGTGCCGCCGGCGCCGCGCTGGCTGAGCACCTTGGTGATGGCGGCGGTCAAGGTGGTCTTGCCGTGGTCGACATGGCCGATGGTGCCGATGTTCAGATGCGGCTTGGTGCGCAGGTAGGCCTGCTTGGACATGCTCCCGTTCCTCCTCGGAACAGCAATGGGCGATAAGGCGGTAAGGAGGACCCCAGGGCCTGGCCGACCCTCCCCCGGAGGGGTCCGTCGGAGCTGTCCGAGGAGGGTCAGAGTCGGGCGCCGTCGAGGCAGGCGGATGCGCAGGCTGCTGCGGGGCAAACGATGGGAAGGACGGCAGCCTTCGGCGCGTCCGCGACCGCGGACGTGAGCTCGAAGAAGGGCTGCCGGAACATGCCATTGATCGTCGCGTATGGCGGGACGGCCGTCGAATGGTTTTCGTGGCCTGGATTCTGGGGCCTGGTCCCCGCGACCCGGCCTGGTAGTTCATGCCGGTCGGTTACGCTCCTTCGATGCCCGATGCCGCCGCCCCGCCCGCGCACGCGCCCGCCGCACCGACCGTGCGCCGCGCCCGCGCGCTGTTCTCGCCGCGGTTGCGCCTGTGCCTGCTGGTGGCTCTGCTGGCGGGTGCGGCGGGCGCGGTCTGGGCGTGGCAGCCGCACCGGCTGCTGGCCGAGGGGTGGCCACCGCAGCTGTCCGGCGGTACGGCCGTGGTGGTGTTCGCGCTCGCCTACGGGGGGTGCGCCGCGGCTCTGGTGCCGCGGCCGCTGCTGAACCTGGCGGCCGGCGCGCTGTTCGGGGCGTCCGCGGGGCTGGCCGCGGCGGTGGCCGGCACGGTGCTCGGCGCCGGTGTCTCGTTCGGCCTGGGGCGGCTGCTGGGGCAGGACGCGCTGCGGCCGCTGCTGCGCGCCCGCTGGCTGGCGGCGGCCGATCGGCAGCTGAGCCGGCACGGGTTCCGGTCGATGCTGGCGATCCGGCTGTTCCCCGGAGTACCTTTCGCCGCCGCCAATTACTGCGCCGCCGTGTCACGGATGGGCTGGCTGCCCTTCCTGCTGGCGACCGGCCTCGGCAGTGTGCCGAACACCGCCGCGTACGCGGTGGCGGGCAGCCACGCCACCACCCCGGCCTCGCCGGTGTTCCTGGCGGCGCTGGCGTGTGTCGCGCTGCCCGCCCTCGCGGGTTTCGTGGTGGCCTGGCGCAGGCGGGGCCGGCTCGGCGACACCGCTCCAAAAACCGATCAATGCGGCCCGTCGGTGGCCGGAAGGCCAGGGTCTTAGTGGGCCTCTTACCGAGGGACGGTACGCTGCCCGACGACCGGCGCTGATCCACAGCGGCCGGTCTCCCCTCGGCCACCCCGCCTGACCCGCCGCTGCGCCGGTCAGTGCATGATCAGCCTTTGGATACGTAGACGCGATGTCGTGGTTCGAATCATTCATTCTCGGACTGGTCCAGGGGCTGACCGAGTTCCTGCCGATCTCTTCCAGCGCCCACCTGCGGCTGACCGCCGCCTTCGCGGGGTGGCACGACCCCGGCCCCGCGTTCACGGCCATCACCCAGATCGGCACCGAGACCGCCGTGCTGATCTACTTCCGCAAGGACATCGCCAACATCGTCTCGGCCTGGTTCCGCTCACTCTTCGACAAGGAGCGGCGCGGCGACCATGACGCCCAGATGGGCTGGTTGGTGATCGTCGGCTCGATACCCATCGGTGTGCTCGGGGTGACCCTCAAGGACCAGATCGAGGGCCCGTTCCGCGATCTGCGGCTGATCGCCACCACGCTGGTGGTGATGGGCCTCGTGCTGGGCTTCGCGGACCGGCGGGCGGCGCGCGATGAGACCGGCGGCAGGCACCGCGCCCCCGTACAGCGCAAAACACTGCGTGAACTCGGCGTCAAGGACGGCCTGATCTTCGGTGTCTGCCAGGCGATGGCGCTGGTGCCGGGCGTGTCCCGCTCCGGCGCGACGATCAGCGGCGGTCTGCTGATGGGCTACACGCGCGAGGCGGCGGCGCGCTATTCGTTCCTGCTCGCGGTGCCCGCGGTGCTGGCCTCCGGAGCGTACGAGCTGAAGGACGCCTCGGAGGGGCATACCGCGTGGGGCCCGACGATCTTCGCGACGGTGATCGCCTTCGTCGTGGGATACGCGGTCATCTCATGGTTCATGAAGTTCATCTCCACCAAGAGCTTCATGCCATTTGTGATCTACCGGGTGGTGCTGGGCCTGGCGCTGTTCGCGCTCATCGGGTTCGGCGTGCTGAGCGCGCACGCGGCCGAGTCCGCGGGGTGACGGAAAGCGCCTCCCGAGATCGGAGCGGTAGCGGTTCTGCGAGGTTCGATCCCCGCACGCGCGAACGCGTTTCCACCATAAAGAAGTAACCGCAAGCCTGCGCACCGGGAGGCGCGGCACCTACTCTAGCCGCCCGCGTCGCCGGGGCCGATCGAATTGCCGATCCGCCCGGGCGGCGCGGGCGGCTTCATGATGGGGAGAGGGGGTGGGCCGCCGGCCGAGGAGGGAGGGAGTCCGGCGGCCCCTTCGCCCAGGTCTGGCACACCTGAGCGGGCTGTATGAAGACTCAATCACCTCCCCGCGGATCGCGGGAGGGTGTGCGATAGATATATGCATGCACTCTCATCACACGGGGTGTGAATACGTCACACTCCGTGCGAGCCTTACCCAACGCTCCGCGCCGCCCCGATCACCCGGGCCAGCTCGGTCAGCGAGTCGACGCACCAGTCCGCCATCGCCGCGTCAGCCGAGTGCGTCCACAGATGCCCCCACGGCCCACGCCGGACATGCGCCGCCAGCAGCCCGGCGGCCTTGGCGGGACGGATGTCCAGCGCCGGGTAGTCACCTACGTACACGGTCTCGTGAGGCGCGGCTTCGGCCAGGTCCACGACATGGCCGAAGAAGCGGGGATCGGGCTTCGCGACGCCCCACTGAGCGGAGGTGGCGACCTCGTCCACCGGCAGCTCCAGCGCGCGCAGCAGCTCACCCGCGCGCTCCGTCTGATTCCCGGCCACCACGACCCGGATCCCGAGCGCCCGCAGCGCGCCCAGGGCCGGCCGTACGTCCGGATACAGATCCGCCTCGTCCAGGCGCTCTCCCTGCCCGGCCTCCTCGCGCGCCCGCCGCTCGGCCCGGACATCCACCCCCGGCCGCGCGAGCCGGATCGCCTCCGCGTCCTCACGCCCTTGCGCGACCACCGCCCCGACCAGCGCGGACAGCGTATGCCGAGGCACCTCCAGCCAGTCGGCCCACGACGCCCAGTACCGGTCCTCACGCACCAGGGTCGAGCCGATGTCGAAGACGATCGCCGTAGGCACGGCCCCCGCCCTACGAACCACCCAGCCCGGCGCCGCCCGCGCCGCCCTCCCAGTCCGCGTACCGGATCCGGGGCCGCTCCAGCACCTCCCCGAGCGTCGCCCACTCGTCCTTGCCCAGCCGGGCCAGCGGGCGCAACCTGGTCACCTCGGGGTGTCCGTCGTCCATGACCTGCTCATCGACCGCGGCGTGCACCACCCGGCCGAACACCACGGTGGAGTCCCCGAGCCGCACCGTGCTGTGCAGCTCACACTCCAGCGCGACCGCCGAAGCCGCCACCCTCGGCGGCTTCACCCGCAGACTCGGCTCCCGCGCGATGCCCACCGCCTCGAACTCCCCGACCTCGGGCGGAAAGTCCGTCGCCGTCTCGTTGATCTGCTCGAACAGCTGCTCGGGGGCGAAGTTCACCACGAACTCCCCGGTCTCCTCCACATTGCGCAGCGAGTCCTTGCGCCCCACGGAGGTGAACTGCACGATCGGCGGGGCCACACAGGCGACCGTGAAGAAGGAATGCGGCGCCAGATTGCAGGTCCCGGCGGCCGAGACGGTGGACACCCAGGCGATGGGCCTGGGGACGACCACGGAGGTCAGCAGCTTGTAGAAGGGGGTGCGGCCTACGGCATCGGGGTCGAATTCCATACGCATACCGCCCAGTATCCGCATATACGGCGGCACTCCCAAGGGCAGCTCGCGGCCGGACGCCCCCACTGACGACAGACCCTAGAGGGTCCACTTTCCGGTGCGTGCCGGGTCGTTCGATATGCGGTTCATCAGGAATGTCACGGTCGTGACCTTCACACCCTTCGGCACATCGAAGATCACCCAGCCGGTGTCCCGTTGCCCCGCCAAGATATTCATGATCATGCCATTCCCCAGAGCGTCGCCGACGGTGGGATGCCCGGGCTTGCCGGAGTGTTCCCCACCGGCGGCGTCGATGACCGTCGGTAGGTTGTACGGGATGTCGCCGTAGGTAGCCGTGCCGGTGTTCACGATCGTGAACTCCACTGCGACCAGGCGGCTTCCGTCCTTGGGCTCTGCGGCGCCGAGCGCGGGCTTCGCATTGTCCACGATCTTGTTCAGCGTGACGTTGACCGTGGCCACGCCCCCTTGACCCAGGGCCCTTCCCCCTGTGAGCGAGAGGGTGTCGCCGAGCTTGGCGCCCGTCGGGCTCGGCGTGCTGGTCGCGGCCTCCGACGACTTCTCGCCGCCGGGTACGGCGGCGCTGATGGAGCCGGTGTCCTTCGTCGTCCCGGCCTTGTCGCCGTCGCCGTCCGAACCCCCACACGCGGTGAGAGCGGCGGTGAGTGCGACGACCGCCGCGGCGGCAGCGATGGAACGGTGCATGGAGTCCCCCCGTATGTTCTGTGAGACCAGGTCAGTGGCAACGTCCCTGATTCTGATGCAGAGCGGTGCGCCTGGAATGGCTGTTCTGTAACTGAACGGTGCCAAACTGAGGTCCGAGCGTGGGGCGTCAGCCCAGGACGACCTCGCCCGCGTGGACGGTACGCACGACGCGCTCGACAGTCTCCTGTTGTTCGCCGACCGGAGCCACGTAGTCGATGACGCCGCGCGCGGCATCCTCCCCGAGCGTTCGAGTGATCACCCAAGCGGCGAGATACTGTGACGCGAGGCAGCCGCCCGCCGTGGCGATGTTCCCCTCGGCGTGGAACGGCGCGTCCAGCACGGTGACATCACAGGCTTCGACAAAGGGCCGGCTCGTCACGTCCGTACAAGCGGGCATGCCACCCAGCAGACCGAGCCGGGCCAGCACCAGTGCGCCGGAGCACTGCGAACCGATCAGCTGCCGTGACGGGTCGAGCGGCAGCATGGAGAGCAGCCGGTCGTCGGCGACCACGTCGCGCGTCTTCACCCCGCTGCCGATCAGCACGACGTCGGCCTCGGTCACGAACTCCATCGGACGCTGCCCGGTCACCTCGACGCCGTTCATCGACGTGACCAACGGCGTCGGCGTCGTGATGAAGGCCTGCAAACCGTCTTTGCGGCACCGGTTGATCAGCGCGGAGGCGATGAAGCTGTCGAGTTCGTTGAACCCGTCGAAGGTGACCACGGCTACCTGCATCACAACTCCCGGTGAAGTGAGGGCGATCGGCGTCACTCCGTGATCATACGATGTGTCCATGCCACACGAGGAGAACGACGAAAGCTGGTGGCCGGTCTGCTGGCCGGCCGCGACCGGCAGATCGGCTGACCTGGATTACCTGCTGACCTGCTGACGCGCGAGCGCCCCGGGGCCCGGCCCGCGGGCTCCCGTCATCCGGTCCCCGCCGCACCGGCCCGCTCGCGGGCGGCGCGCTCGCGGTGGCGGGCCGCGGGGTGGTCGTCGGGGACCCGGGCCCGGCCCGCGCCCTGGATGCCTTCGCGCAGTGTGGAGCCGTCGTAGGCCAACGGGACCCGGCCCCGGGCGCGCAGTTCGGGCACCACCAGGTCGACGAAGTCGGTGAAGGTACCCGGAGTCGTGGCGTACGCGAGGTTGAAGCCGTCGATGTCGGTCTCCTCCACCCAGCGTTCGAGCTCGTCCGCGACGGTCGCCGGGGAGCCGACGACGACCGGTCCGATGCCGCCGATGCCCAGGTAGCGGGCGACCTGTTCGGGCGTCCACCGGCGGGAGGGGTCGGCGGTGGAGAAGATCTCCAGAGCGGAGCGGACCGCGTCGGTGTCCACGTACTCCAGCGGCTCGTGCGGGGCGAGTTCGGACAGGTCCAGGCCGCTCCAGCCGCCGTAGAGGGCGAAGGCGCCCTCGTAGGAGGCGTACGAGATGAGGTCGGCGTGCTTGGCCCGGGCCTCCTCGTCCGTGGGGGCGGTGATCGCCGTGAGCAGGATGTAGATCTTGACGCCGTACGGGTCCCGGCCCTCGGCGGCCGCCTTGGCCCTGATGTCGTCGACGATGCGGCGCGTCGCGCGCGGGTTGACCGCGTTGATGAAGACGCCCTCGCCGTGCCGGGCGGCGAAGGCCCGTCCGCGCGATGAGGCGCCGGCCTGGAAGATCACCGGGGTGCGCTGCGGGGACGGTTCGCTGAGGAAGACGCCGGGAACGGTGAAGTGCCTGCCCTTGTGCCCGATCCCGCGGACGCGGGCGGGGTCGGTGTAGACGCCGCTTTCCCGGTCGCGGACCACGGCGTCGTCGTCCCAGGAGTACTCCCACAGCTTGTAGCAGACCTCCAGGAACTCCTCGGCGATCTCGTACCGGTCGTCGTGGCCGACCTGCCGGTCGAGCCCGAGGTTGCGGGCGGCGCTCTCCAGATAGGAGGTGACGACGTTCCAGGCGACGCGGCCCTTGGTGAGGTGGTCCAGGGTGGTGAGGGTGCGGGCGAGCTTGTACGGCTGCTCGTAGGTGAGGGACACGGTGATGCCGAAGCCGAGATGCTCGGTCACCGCCGCCATCGCGGAGACGGCGGGCAGCGGGTCCGAGAGCGGTATCTGCGCGCCCTGGCGGACGGCGGCGTCGCGTGAGCCCTGGTAGACGTCGTACACCCCGAGCACATCGGCGATGAACAGCGAGTCGAAGCCGCCCCGCTCCAGCAGCCGGGCCAGATCGGTCCAGTACGCCAGGTCGGTGTAGCGGTGGGCCTGGTCGTCGGGGTGCCGCCACAGGCCGGGCGACTGATGGCCGACGCAGGCCATGTCGAAGGCGTTCAGATGGATGCGGCGACGGGGAAGCGCGGAAGGTGTCACTTGACGGCTCCGGAGGACAGGCCGGCCACCAGCCGGCGCTGAGCGGCCACGGCGAGGACGTAGACGGGGGCGATGCCGACGAGCGAGACGACGGCCTGCTGCCCGAACTCGACGTTCTTGTCGCCCTGGAAGAGGGAGAGCACCACCGGCAGCGTCTGCGAGCCGCTGTCCTGGGCGAAGCTGAGGGCGAAGAGGAATTCGTTGTAGCTGAGGAAGAAGCAGATCAGGGCCGCCGCGGCGACACCGGGGGCGATCAGCGGCAGCACGATCCGGCGCAGGCTCGCCCAGGTGCCGAGCCCGTCGAGCCAGGCGGCCTCCTCGATGTCCCGGGGCACCTTGCGGACGAATCCGTCGAGCAGCCAGATCGCCACGGGCACGTTGGCGAGCCCGTCGACGAGCGCGAGCCCGGTGACGGTGTTGTTCAGATCCAGGTTTCGCAGCAGAAAGAACAGCGGGAGCACGGCCACGACCGGAGGCGCGCAGTAGCTGGACAGGACCAGGGTGGCGAGCCTGCCGCCGGCGCGTCCGGCGCGGGCGGTGAAGTAGGCGCCGGGCACGGCGATCAGCAGGGTCAGCAGGACCGAACCGGCCGCGATGGTCCATGAGTTGGCGACGTAGTGGCCGAGGTCGACGGCGCGGAAGGCGTCGGGCCAGTTGCGCCAGTAGAGGTGTGAGGGCAGCAGTCCGCCGTTGAGCACATCGTCCCGGGAGCGCACGGACAGCGAGGCCACGTACCCCACCGGGACCGCCGTGACGAGGGCGATCGCCACCAGCGGCACGGTGATCGCGGCCCTGCGGCGACGCGTCATGTGCCGTGGCATGCGGCGCGTCATACGGCGACCTCCGGGTGCCGCTTGCGGCGCAGGGTGACAGCGCTGGTGACCAGGCCGATCAGCAGCGAGAAGAGCACCGTCGCGGCGGCGGCCCGGCCCACGTCGAATTCCTGCAACGCCGTCCGCTGGATGTCGAAGGTGCTGGTGGTGGTGGAGAAGCCGGGGCCGCCCGCGGTGACGACGTAGACGATGTCGAACACCTTGAAGCCGATCACGAGCTTGAGCGTCAGCACGGACAGCAGGGTCGGTTCGATGTACGGCAGCACCACGGAGCGTGCGGTGCGCCAGCGCCCCGCCCCGTCCAGCGACGCGGCCTCGCGCAGTTCGTCGGGCACGCCCAGGAGGGCCGCGTAGGTCAGCAGCATGACGAAGGGCGTCCACTGCCAGCTGTCGATGACGATCAGCGTGACGAACGCGCTGGTGCTCCCCCCGAGCGGGTTGACGCCGGGCAGTGAGAGGTCGTGCAGGGCTCCGTTGAGGGCGCCGCCGACCGGGGCGAGCAGCAGCTTCCACGCCACGCCGACCATGACGGGCGGGGTGACCAGGGGCAGCAGCAGAAGGGCGCCCAGCGCCCCGGGCCGCCGGGCCCGGGCGCGCAGCAGAAACGCGAGCGCGGTGCCCAGCACCAGCTGGACCGCGGCGGCGGCCACCGCGAAGAGCGCCGAGCGCCACAGCGAGCCGGTGAAGGACTGGCTCTCCAGGGCCGCGCGGAAGTTGTCGAAGCCGGTCCAGCGCTGGAGCGGCTGGGCGAGGGTGGAGTCGCTGAAGGCCAGGCCGATCAGATAGACGAGTGGATAGGCGGCGAAGACCAGCAGGAACACCACGCTGGGCGCGGCGAGCGCGCGGGGCACCCGGGTGGCGGTGGCGTTCCGGGTCATCCGCCCGGCCCGTTCAGCTTCTTGGTCCACGCCCGCTGTGTGTTCTCCAGCGCCTGCTTCGCGCTCTGCTTGCCCTGCAGCCCCAGAGCGAGCTCGTCCACGAGGGTCTGGAGCAGCTGCGGGGCCTTGGGCACGGTCGGCCAGGGCAGCGGATCTCCGGCAAGACCGGTGCGGACGACCTCGTACGAGTCGGGGGACGCCTTCTTGAACGCGTCGGAGTTCAGGGTGCTGGTACGGATCGGGTCCGCGCCCGCGTCGGCCTTGCCGAGCACCAGGAGGTTCTGCTGGGCGGCCGTGGCCCACTTGATGAAGGCGGCCGCGGCCTCCTTCTTCTTCGACGCCTTGGAGACCGCCAGTCCGAAGCCCGCGTCCAGGGAGGTGCGCGGCTTGGTGTTGTCACCGCCGACGGGGAGCGTGGTGACGCCCCACTTGCCGGCCACCTTGGACTGCTCGGGGTCCTCGGCCCGCTTGGCGAAGTCCGTCCAGAAGTCCAGCATGGCGCCCTTGCCGTCGAGGAAGGCGGGCAGCGCCTGGTCGAAGCCGATCTGCAGCGGGGTGGGCAGGGCGTAGGGCGCGGCGTCGAAGAGCGCCTGGGCGGCGGCGAGGGCCTCGGGGGTGTCCAGAGTGGGCTTGCCGGAGGCGCCCTTGTCGAGGAAGGTGCCCCCGTACCCGGCGAGGCGGTTGGCGAAGTCGCAGCCGAGGATGACGGGGACCTGCTGGGCCTCGATGATGGTGCCGTAGTACGTGCCCTTGGCGTCCTGAGTGATCTTCTTCGCGACCTCGCGGTAGTCGTCCCAGGTCCGGGGCGGCTCGACCTTGTGCCGCTCGAAGATCTCGGTGTTGTAGAACAGGATGTGGGTGTCGCCGTCGTAGGGCAGGCCCCACCGCTTGCCGTCGTAGAGGGTGTAGGTGTCGTAGAGCGAGGGCAGGAAGTCGGCGGTGTCGATGTCCTTGTGGGTCTTGATGTAGGCGGTGAGGTCCTCGATCACCCCGCCTTGGGCGAGCGTGCCGACGGCCGCGTACCAGTACATGAACACGTCGAACTGACCCGCGCCGGACTGCACATCGAGGATGGCCTTGGAGGTCAGCTTGTCGTACGGGACCGGGGTGACCTTGAGTTTGGCGCCGGTGGCCTCCTCGAACGGCTTGCTGAGGTACTGGAACGACAGGGCGTTGGGCTGGTTGGCCAGGATCTTGAGGGTGACCCCGTCCAGGTCGGGCTTGGCGTCGGGGTCCAGCGCGGCGCCCTCGGAGGTACCGCAGGCGGTCAGCAGGGGCCCGGCGGTGGCGAGGGCCGCGACACCGGTGGAGGCGCGGAGGAGCTGTCTGCGGGTGAGCGGGGACATGTCGGTGGTTCTCCCGGGGGTTACGTGTAGAGGGTGAACGGCGGGTGGGCGCCGTTGAGGAAGTGGTCGCCGACCTCGCGGAGCTTGTAGGCGACCGGGTCGTGCAGGGTGTGGGTGCGGGCGTTGCGCCAGAAGCGGTCGAAGCCGTGTGCCGAGGCGGTGGAGCGGGCTCCGGTGACCTCGAGGACCCGGCTGGTGATGTCCAGGGCGGCCTGGGTGGCGGCCACCTTGGCGGCGGCGACGGTGACGGCGGTCTCGCCGCGCTCGTGTCCGGTCAGCTCGTGGCCGCGGTCGAACCCGCGCTGGACGGCCTCGACCGCCTGGTCGGCGAGGGCGCGGGCGGCGCGGGCGGCGACGGTCAGTTCGCCGTAGGTGGCGAGCACATACGGGTCCTGGGTGGCCGACTCCACGCCGGACAACAGCCAGGGCCGGGTGGTGGTACGGGTGTACTCGGCCGCGGCGGCCAGCGCGCCCTCGGCGATGCCGAGGTAGAAGTGGACGAAGACCAGTTGGATGGCGGGGGTGACCAGGGTGGCGAACGGGGACAGCACGCCGTCGTCCTGGGAGAGCGAGCCGAGGATGTCGTCGGCCGCGACCGGCACCGCCCGGAACTCCACGCTGCCGCTGGCCGACAGCCGCTGGCCGAAGTTGTCCCAGTCGTCGTTCCGTACCACTCCCGGGTGGGCCGGGTCGACGAGGACGACCAGCGGCTCCCCGGTGTCCTCGCGGGTCGCGCCGACCACGAGCCGGTCGGCGACCCGGGCGCCGGTGGCGAAGCTCTTCCGTCCGTCGAGCCGGAAGCCGCCCCCGTCCGGGGTGAGCTGGACCTCGGGGTCGCGCGGGTTGAAGACGCCGCCCCACAGCCAGCGGCCCTCGGCGGCGGCGCGCTCCACGCGCTCGGTGTGGGCGGCGCCGCCGAAGAAGCGGACGTTCCAGGAGAGGAGGTAGTGGTAGCCGATGAGCTGGCCGATCGAGCCGTCCCCAGCGGCGATCTCGCGGATGACGGCGTAGGCGGTGCGCCAGTCGGCTCCCCCACCGCCGAGCTCGGCGGGGATGAGGAGGGTGAGCAGTCCGGCCTCGCGGAGCCGGTCGGCCTCATCGAACGGCGGCCGGTTCGCCCGGTCGCGTGCGACGGCGTCCTCGGCGAGGCCCGCGGCGACCGCGCGGGCGGTGGCGACCCAGTCCTCGTGGGAGGTGGGCGGGGCGGCGATGGTCATGGATGGTTTCCTCAGATGATGCCGTTGGCGGGCGGGGTGACGCCGTTGAGGGCGTGGTTGCCGAGGTGCTGGATCTTCCAGCGGCGCGGGTCGTGGAGGGTGTGGGTGCGGGCGTTGCGCCAGTGCCGGTCGAGGTTGCCGCCGCGCAGCGCGGAGCGGGTGCCGATCAGCGCGAACACCTCGCTGGAGACGGTGACGGCCGCCGTGTCGGCCTGGGCGCGGGCGGCGGTGACGGCCAGGGACGCCTCGGTGGCGAGGTGTTCGTCGGCGGGGGCGCGGCGGGCCGCGTCGAGGGCGGCTCCGGCCCGCTCCAGCAGGGCCTCGGCGGACCGTACGAGCAAGGTCAGTTCGCCGAACTTCTGGATGACCAGCGGCTCCTCGCTCGCCCGGTCGACCCCGGACTCGCCCCAGGGTCTGGCGACGGTGCGGATCAGCTCCCCGCCCTCCTCCAGTGCGGCGCGGGCGATTCCGGCGTCGACGGCGGCGTGGATGAACTGACCGAAGGCGCCGAACACTTCGGGCCGCTCGAAGGTGAGGTGGTGCGGCACGACCCGGTCCTCGGGCACGTGCACGTCCTCGAGCCGCACGGTGCCACTGGCGGTGGTGCGCTGGCCGATGCCGTCCCAGTCGTCGACGACGGTGACGCCGGGTGCGTCGCTCGGCAGGAAGGCGGCGGTGAGCCGGTCGTCCGGGCCCAGGGCGAAGACCGGGACCCAGTGGGCGAACAGCGCGCCGGTGGCGTAGTTCTTGACGCCGGTCAGCCGGTAGCCGCCGGACGGGTCGGGTACCAGTCTGGTGGCGAACTCCAGGGCGTGCTTGGTGCCCTTCTCGGCCAGGGCGTTGCCGAACCTGCGCCCGGCGAGCAGCTCGGCGTAGAAGAAGTCGTGCTGTCGTGGCGTCCCGTTCTCCTTGAGCACCTCCACGAAGAAGAAGTGGTTCTGCGGGATCTGCCCGATGCTGGAGTCGGCCGCCGACAGCAGCCGTACGACCTCGCCGAGGGTGCCCGCGCCGACCTCCGCGCCGCCGTGGCCGCGGGGCACGGTGATGCCCAGCAGTCCGGACTGGGACAGCTCGTCGAGTTCGGCGCGCGGCAGGACGCGTTCGGCGTCCCGCAGCGCGGACGCGCGGGCGAACGAGGCGGCCAGCTTGGTGGCGGTCTCGATCGCTTCGGTGTCGCTGGTGATCACATGGGCCATCAGGAGCTCCCCGAGGCGGCGAAGGGGATCTGGGCGGCGAGTGGCTCCGCGCCTCGGAAGGGGTGGTTCCAAAGGCCCCGCTCCCGCAGGAGGGGCAGTACGCCCTCGCCGAACCAGTACGCCTCTTCCAGATGCGGATATCCCGACAGGATGAACTCGTCGACACCCAGCGCGTGATACTCCGCGATCCGCTCGGCGACCTCGGCGTGGCTGCCCACCAGCGCGGTCCCCGCGCCGCCGCGCACCAGCCCGATACCGGCCCACAGGTTGGGGTGGATCTCCAGGCCGTCGCGTCCGCCGCCGTGCAGCGCGAGCATCCGCCGCTGCCCCTCGGACTCACTGCGGCCCAGGCCCTCCTGCACCGCCCGTACGGTTGCCTCGTCGAAGCCGTCCAGCAGCCGCCCCGCCTCCGCCCACGCCTGCTCGGCCGTGTCCCGGGTGATGACATGCAGCCGGATGCCGAACCGCGGGCTCCGCCCCTCCTTCGCCGCCAGCCCCCGCACCCAGGCGATCTTCTCCGCCACCGCACCGGGCGGCTCACCCCAGGTCAGGTACACATCCGCGTGCCGGGCCGCCACCACCCCCGCCGCCGGCGAAGAACCACCGAAGTACACCTCCGGCACCGGGTCGGGCAGCCGGGCCAGCTTCGCCTCCTCCACCCGCAGATGCTCACCGGCCACATCCACGGTCTTTCCGTCCCACAAGTCCCGCACGATGCCCAGGAACTCTCCGGTACGGGCGTACCGGGCGTCCTTGTCCAGGAAGTCGCCGTACGCGCGCTGCTCCCGGCTCTCCCCGCCGGTGACCACGTTGAGCAGCAGCCGCCCGCCGGTCTGCCGCTGATAGGTCGAGGCCATCTGCGCGGCGAAGGTGGGCGAGAGGAACCCGGGCCGGAAGGCGACCAGGAACTTCAGCCGCTCGGTGCGCTGGCTGACCATGGCCGTGGCCAGCCACGCGTCCTCGCACCACGCGCCGGTCGGCGTCAGCGCCCCCACGAACCCCAAGTCCTCCGCGGCACGGGCGATCTGGGAGAGATAACCGACCGTCGGCGGACGGTCACCACCGGCCGCGGTGACCGGGGTGCCATGGCCACCACCGACGACATGACGGCTGTCGCCATTGGTGGGCAGAAACCAGTGGAAGGTGAGACTCATGTGAGGAACTCCGTTCAGGTGGTGCGAGGGATCGGGGGCGTGGTGTTCAGAGCAGGCTGTGGCGGGGTGGCCTGGTGCCGTTCAGGACGTAGCGGCCGATGTGCTGGACCTTCCAGCGCGGCGGGTCGTGCAGGGTGTGGGTGCGCGCGTCCCGCCAGTGGCGGTGGAGGCCCAGGGTGTCCAGTGCCGACCGGGTACCGGAGACCTCGAAGAGGGCGCTGCCCACCTCCACGGCGGCGTTCGCCGCCGACACCTTCGCCGCGGCCACCGCGATCGACGCCTCGGCGGCCGTGTCGTCATTCAGGTCCGCCCGCGCCGTGTCCACCGACCGCGCGGCCACGGTGAGCAGCGCTTCGGCGGCCCGTACCTGGATCGCCAGCTCGCCGAACCGCTGGATCAGCAGCGGGTCCTCGGCGGCCGTCTCGAAGCCGCTCTCGAACCAAGGACGGCTCTTCGTGCGGACGAACTCCACGGCCTCCGCGAGGGCCCCGGCGGCGATCCCCGCGTCGATGGCGGTGTGCAGCAACTGGGCTACGGCACCGTGCAGTTGCGGACCCTCGAAGGTCAGGTGGTGCGGGACGACCCGGTCGGCGGGGACGGGCACGGCCTCCAGCCGGACGGTGCCGCTGGCGGTGGTGCGCTGGCCCATGCCGTCCCAGTCGTCCACCACCGTCACCCCGGGGGCATCCCTCGGTACGTAGGCGACGTGCAGTTTGTCGTCCTCCGCGGCCCGGGCGAGCACGGGAATCCAGTCGGCGAACAGGGCACCGGTGGAGTAGTGCTTGACGCCGGTCAGCAGGTACGAGCCGGGGGCGCCCGGGCCGGGCTCCAGGCGGGTGCGGATGTCCTGGACGTGCCGGGTGCCCGCCTCGGACTGCGCGTTGCCGAACCGCCTGCCCGCCAGCACCTCGCGGAAGAAGAAGTTCTTCTGGCCCGCGGTGCCCTGACGGCGCAGCACATTGACGTAGACGAAGTGGCTCTGCGGGATCTGGGCGAGGCTGGCGTCGGCGGAGGCGAGCAGCCGGAAGACCTCGGCGAGCGTCTCTTGGCGGACGTCCGCCCCGCCGTACTCGGCGGGCACCGTCACGGCGAGCAGCCCCGAGGCGGACAGCCACTCCAGTTCGGCGCGCGGGAGCCGTCGCCGCGCGTCCCGCTCGGCGGCGCCCTCGCGGAACCGGGCGGCCAGGCCGGCGGCGACGGCCAGGGCCTCGGCGTCGTCGGCGATCACGGGGACGGCGCTCATCCGGTGGCCGCCAGCAGGGTCGTACGACCGCCGAGGGCGGCGGAGAACCGGTCGACGACGTGTCGCAGGGGCTCGGCGGAGCCGGGGGCGAGGGTCAGGGTGCCGTCCTCGCCCGTCTCGATGTCCTTGTCGAGGGTGAACCACCCCTGGACGATGTGCCCGGCGCCCATGGAGCTGAGCACCGGCCGCAGCGCGTAGTCGATGGCCAGGACGTGGGCGGTGGTGCCACCCGTGGCCAGCGGGAGCACGGTCTTGCCTTCGAGGGCGTACTGCGGGAGCAGGTCCAGCAGGGACTTCAGCAGGCCGGAGTAGGCGGCCTTGTAGACGGGGGTGCCGATCACGACCCCGTCCGCGCGGGCGAAGAGGGCCGTGGCCCGGGCGATGGCGGGGTGCTGGAAGTCGGCCCCGAGCAGCGCTTCGGCGGGGATGGTGCGGACGTCCAGCGGGATCACCTCATGCCCGTGGGCCGCCAGCCGGGCGTCCAGGTGGCGCAGCAGCCGGGCGGTGCGGGAGGTGGCGGAGGGGCTTCCGGAGACGGACAGGACGGTGGCCATGAAGGACCCTTCGGTGGGCGGTGCGGGCATGGGGCTCGAGTGAGTGAAATGCCGTGCGGGCAGGGTGAATCGACGCACGGCGTTTCGTGCGGGTGCCGTTCGATTTCCGCGCGGCGGCCGGTTGCGGTGAATTCAGGCGTGCCGAAATGACGGCAGCGAGATCGCGCCGGCGCACCGGCGAAATTGTCCGCGACCGGTTTTCATGAGGGGGCGCGAGACGCGAACCGTCCGATCACCGGCCCGGCCGGGGAGATTTCGGAGAAGGAGCGCGGCAGGCCGCGTGGCGGCCGTCGGGGTCCGCTCAGACGCGACAGCGACAGAAGGCGCTGGAGACACGCAGAAGGTCGACGTGACGTCGCCGCGTGAGATCCTGTCGCTTCATGTCTCCGATCCAACCAACGGGGAGTCCGGGCGGTCAAGGGGCCCGGGTGTGATTCCATATCGCGGACACGGGCGCTGTCCTGCGGAAATACGTGCGCCTCGCATCCGAGATTACCCGGGACCGCCGCGATGTGGTGAGTCGGTAATCACGAGGCGGTGATAGGGATCCCCTTGAATGCCCTCCCCCGGGCGGGCATTCTGCTGTGGTGCGAATCGAACAGCTGGAATACATCGCCGCGGTCACCAGGGTCGGCTCGCTCCGCCGGGCCGCCGAGGAACTGCATCTGTCCCAGCCGGCGCTGAGCGAGACCGTCCGGAATCTGGAGCGGGAACTCGGCGTCGATCTCTTGGAGCGCAAACGTTCCGGGGCGAAGATCAGCGATGAGGGACGTGAGCTGCTGCCGCACATCATGAGCGTGCTGGACGCGGTGGACCGGCTGCGCAGCGCGGCCGACGACCAGCATCGCATCAGCCGCATGGTCCGGGTCGGCACGGTCAACGCGGCGACCGTCCCGCTTCTCATACCGAGCGTACGGAAGTTCCGCGAGACGCATCCGGGGACACAGGTCGAGGTGGTCGGGGCGCAGCAGGCCGAGATCCATCGGGGCCTGCTGGAGGGCTCGTTCGACCTGGGGCTGGTGAACTACCTGCGGGGTGACGACATGCCGCCCGGCTTCGAGACCACCGAGCTGCTGTGCGGACGCCCGGTGGTGTGCGTCCGCCCGGACAGCCCGCTGGCCGCCCTGGAGTCGGTCGGGGCGGCCGATCTGCTGGCGGAGCCGCTGATCGTCATGCGGTCCGGGTATGTCATGCACCGCTATGTCCACCGGTTGCTCGACGGGCGGACGCCGTCCTTCTCGTACTCCACCGACGGCGCCGAGATGGGCAAGTTGATGGTCGCCGAGGGTTTGGGGGCCACGGTGCTGCCGGACTTCAGCGTCATCGGTGACCCGCTGGAGCGCTGCGGCGCGATCACCTTCCGGCCGCTCGCGGAGGACGGAACCGAGGTGCTCCTCGTCATCCAGCGCCGCCTGGCCGGGTCTGTCCCCCGCGCCGCCCGCGACCTTCACCAGCTCTTCGTGCGCTGCGCTCACGCGCACCCTGCGGCTGCCTGACCCGGCTCGTGGACATCGCCGCGGTGGGACGTCGTGGGGCGCGGGAGCCGTGCGGCCCCGCGCCCCGGTTCGGTCACTTGTTGGTCTTGGGCAGGCCCGGCGGGTTGATCTCCGACTTCTCGATGGCCTCGGCCGACAGGCCCCAGCGCTTCAGCACCTTCGCGTAGGTGCCGTTGTCGATGATCTCGTCGAGGGCCGAGTTCAACGCTTTGACCAGTCCGTTGTCCTTCTTGGTGGTGGCCGCGATGAGGCCCTGGAGAGTGGCACCAACGCCGGAGTAAGTGCCGACGATCTCGGTCTGCCCGGCGGAGGCCACATGGTAGGCGGCGGTCGGGTTGGGGCCGAGGAAAAGCTCGATCCGGCCGGAGGCGAGCGCCAGGTAGGTGTCGCTCCGATATGGGTGCGCTGCCGCAGGACCTCCCGCTCCTTCAGCTCGTACAGCCGGTTCCCCGACCTGCGGTAGCCGATCAGCTCGCCGTCGATGCTGATCCAGCCGCGGTTGACCTTCTCCAGGTGGTTGATGGTGCGCAGCAGCGTGGACTTCCCCGATCCGGACGGGCCGAGGATCACGGTGACCTCACCGGCGCGCACCTGGAGGTCCACGCCGCGCAACACCTCCAGCGGCCCGAAGCTCTTGTGGACCCCGCGCACCTCCACCATCACCTCACTCATGACCGCCTCCCAGAGGCGCGGCCGGCCGGCGGCGCTGTGCGGCCGCGGCCCGCAGATTCGCCACCAAGCGCCGGGCGCGCTGGAGCGGGGTGGGGGGCGGGGTGCGCTCGGCGCCCCGGGCGAAGTGGCGCTCGACGTAGTACTGCGCGACCGAGAGCACGGAAGTCAGGAACACATACCAGGCGGTGGCGACCATCAGCAGCGGAATCACCATGCCGTTGCGCCCGTAGATGACCTTGACCTGGTAGAAGAGCTCGCCGATGGCCATCACGTACACCACCGAGGTGCCCTTGAGCAGGCTGATGATCTCGCTGCCCGCGGTGGGCAGGATGGCCCGCATGGCCTGCGGCAGGACGATCCGCCGGATCTGCCGCAGCTTGGGGATGCCGAGGGCCGCCGCGGCCTCCAGCTGGCCCTGGTCGACGGACAGGACACCGCCGCGGACGATCTCCGCGCAGTAGGCCGCCTGGTGGAGCGACAGGCCGATGAGGGCCGCGCCGATGGTCCCGATCAGGTCGTTGCTACTGACGGACCAGAACACCGGGCCGAAGGGAATGCCGATGCCCAACTCCCGGTACAGGGCGCCGAGGTTGAACCAGAACACCAGCTGGACGATCATCGGGATGGAGCGGAAGATCCAGACATACGTCCAGGCCACGGTCCGCAGCACGGGGCTGGCCGACAGCCGCATGAACGCCAGCACCGTGCCGAGGGCGAAGCCGAGCAGCATCGAGTAGGCGGTGAGCTGCAGTGTCACCCCCACAGCGGTGACGATGGTCTCGGACAGCACGTATGCGCCGAAGACCTGCCACTGCCAGACGGGGTTGGTGACCAGCCCGTGGAGGAACTGGACGGTGAGGACCAGGACGGCGACGGCGGCGGCCCAGCGGCCGTAGTGGCGGGTGGGCACGACCTTCAGCGAGGCCAGGTCGTCGTGGTCGGTGCGGGCGTGGTCGGTGCGGGCCTGGTCTGTGCGGGTCCGGTCGGTGCGGGTCGGGTCCGTGAGGCGCTTCTCGAACGGGAGCGGGCCGATGGTCTCCGGGTCGGCCTCGGTGTCGAACAGCGGCGCGTAGCCGCTGGCCAGGTACAGCCCGCGGGCCTCGGGCTGGCGCGGCCCGGTGGTCAGGTGGATCCGCCGGTAGCCCCGGGCGCTCGCCTCGCGCTCCAACTCGGCCACGACCCGGCGGGCGAGACCGCGCCGCCGGTGCGCGGAGTGCGTCCAGATCCGCTTCAGCTCGGCCGTGTTCTGGTCGTACCGGCGGAAGGCCCCGCCCGCGACGGGCTCGCCGTGCTCCAGCAACAGCAGCAGCACCCCGCCGTGGGGCGCGGTGAACTCCTCGTCGGGGTAGCGGGAGAGCTCGGCGTGGGCGTCCTTGCCGTAGCGGGTCGAGTACTCCGCGCCCAGTTCGTGCAGCAACGGCCGCACGCGCGGGTCGGCACCGGGACTTGGACGACCGTCAGCTCGGGCGGTTTCAGCTGAGAGGGCGGCGGTTGCGCGACGGAGGTCATCCGTGCTCCCGGGCCGGACTGAGGCTTTCCGCGGACATGGGGGTGGCCTTTCGGGGAGGGGGACGAGGAGCGGACGCGGGTAGCCCACGGCCGCCCTGGATTCCGGCCGGAACAGCGGCGGAACAGGGATATGGGGGATGCGGCAGAACACGGATCGCCCGGGCGCGGCGGCGCGCGTACGGGGTCACGGCGCCGTCCGCGCGCGAGTCAGTGCTCGCCTACGGGGACGACGCGCGATGCGAGAGCTCGGACGGCGACGGTCACGAGCGGAGGCGGACCGCTTGGGCGGACCGCTGCCGAGTCAGGCGCAACACGCCGCGGACCACACCCGACCGAAGTCGATGTGGCCGCGGGTGACCAAACGCTGCTGGGCAGTCATGCCCATCATTCAGCAGGAGATCGCGCGCCACGTCAACCGCGTGCCGCATACTGGACCGCCGCGATCCCGTTCGCACAGCCCCGCGGCGGGCGCGGTCGGCTCACACGACGGTGACGGGGTGGCGGACGACCGCGTCGAAGAAGTAGCCCTGGGTGTTGTACGCCGCGCGCTCCGGCTGGGTGCGGCCGGCGGTGTCCGTGGCGCGCGCGAGCAGTTCGGCGGAGCCCGGCGTGGCGGGCCGCCACGGGACGCTCCAGCGCACCCAGCCGTCGCGGGGCGGGGCGTCGTGCCGGCGGGCCGGCCGCCAGGCCACGCGGCATCACGTCCACCGCGCCCCGGGTGATCCCGGCCCGCCGCAACACCTCCGCCAGCCGCGCCCCGCGCCACCATGCGACCCCGGCGGCGCCCAGGGTCCACGCGGTGCCGGAGACGGTCTCGCCCTGCTGGGTGGCGTAGAACGAGCGCCCGTTGCCCGCGCACTCGACGAACGCCGAGTGGCTGACCGCGGGCAGCGCGCGCAGGTCGTCGAGACCGACCTCGACCGCCCAGAAGCGGTCGACGGGCGGGTGGTAGCCGGTCTCGCGCAGCGCCTCCCACCTGGTCTCGGCGTTGGTGCCACGCACGGTGAACCACGTGTCCGGCAGCGGCTTGACGATTCCGGCACCGGCGGCGGCGGGAGGGTGGCAGCCGCCGACGCTGCGGCGAGCAGCGTGAGCAGATGGCGGCGAGACACCCCTTTTGCACGGGCGTGTCCGGCAAGCCACTGCCGAAGCCTTCGGCGATCGCAGGAAGCTTCGTCGGCGGTACGGACGGCATGAGGGACGCGTGTCACGGCGTCCTGCTTCCTGGGGAGGGAGAAGACGAGACGTCAGCAAGACGTCATCGGGACATCAACGCCAGACATCAACGGAACGGCGTCGCGGATCGCGACGCCGTCCGTCGACGGGCGAGGAACCTCCGGTTGTCAGTGCCGGGGCCGCTCGGCGGCGTCGCCATGAGCCGCCGTCAACCTGCGTCTTGACGGCCTCGCGGCGCACCACGACACTGATGGCGACGGTCTCGCGACTCGCGAGCCTCGATGATGGGACCGGTGGAGATGCCCTGGACTGTCGGCACAAGCGGGGAAGCCCGGCGGCTTCTCCAGCCGACGCTCCCGCCCCGCCCTCGCTCCCTGACCCGGCGCCTGCACATCGACTTGTTGCGCGTCTGCACCGCCTGCAGTCCGACCTGACCTAGAGTCCGATCGAGACCGGTCAACGGAGACCTGTCGGCGACATCCTTCGGAGAGCGGCCACCGAACCCGGGCCGGATGCGACGGGACGCCCGGCTCTCCTCCTCCCGTTCACCTCCTCCACGCCATCCGCCACCCGCGCCGAACAGGCCACGGGGGCTCCATCACGCATTGGGAGAGCCATGTCCGAGACGATTCCGCGCAGTTCAGGCCCGGCGGTACTGCTCGACCGCCGCCCCGGCCGCACCTTCCGCAGCCGCATCGGCGTCGACGTCGCCGGCGGCTACTATCCGGCGCCCCACCGCTATCAGGTGTTCCTCTCCCCGGGCTGTCCGCGCTCACTGCGCGTCTCCATCACCCTGGACCTGCTCCGGCTGGGCGACTCGGTCACCACCGTCCTCCTCCCCTCCCCGGCCGCCGCCGGGAGCCTGCGCGGGGCGTACGAAGCCACCTGGCACCGCTACGACGGTCCGCTGACCGTGCCCGCGCTGTGCGACCGGTGGAGCGGGCGCGTCGTCAGCAACCACACGCCCGACATCCTCCGCGACATCGCCGACCACTTGAGCGAGCCGGACCGCGCTCACCTCCCCCGGCTGCGACCCCCGGCCCTCGCCGCGGACATCGACGCCATCGGGGAGCTCATCGAGGCGGACCTCGCCCAGGCCGCCCAGCGGGAGACCTCGCTCGCGGCGCTCGATCTGCTCGACCGCCGGCTGAGGTCGGGGGCGTACGTTCTGGGCGAGGAGTTGACCGCGGCGGATGTGGATCTGTGGGTGGCGCTGGTCCACTCCGCCGCCGCGCCCCTCCTCTCCCGGCACGACTCCCGGTACGACCGGCTTCGCTCCTATGTGCGCCGCCTGGGCGGCCACCCGGCCTTCCGCGGGCGGGGAGACTAGCCCACGATCGGCGGGCGGCGCCGCCAGTGCTGGGTGGCCTGCTCGAAGGCGTGGCCGATCTGGAGGACGGCGAAGTCCGCCCGGTGCGGTCCGACGATCTGCAGGCCGACCGGCAGCCCCTCGGGGGTGAACCCGGCCGGTACGGACAGCGCGGGGCTGCCGGTCGAGGTGATCAGGTAGGCCGAGCGCATCCAGTCCAGGTAGTCCGCCATGGGCACGCCGGCCACCTCGGTCGGGTATTCCGCCGTCACATCGAACGGCGCCACCTGGCTGACCGGCAGCAGCAGCACGTCGTACCGCTCGAAGAACTCGCGCACCCGGTGGAAGAGCCTGGCGTGCGCCACCTCGGCCCGGCCGAGGGCGGGCCCGGTGAGCCGGCGCCCCTCCTCGGTGTTCTCCCGGATGGTCCGCTTCAGCGCGTCGGGGTGGTCCTCGGGGTAGCGGTCCATCAGGGGACCGAAGGAGATCTCGAAGAGCCAGGCGCGCAGCGTGCGGAACACCTCCTCGCCCTCGACGAGGTCCGGGCAGGCCTCATCCACCACACACCCGAGGCTCTCGAACACCTTCACCGCCGACTCGACGGCGCGGGCCACGGCCGGCTCCACCGGGACCAGCCCGCCCAGATCCGGCGACCAGGCCACCCGCAGTCCGCGCAGATCGCGGTCGAGCGGGCGGGCGAAGCGGGCGCCGGGCTCCTCCAGGGAGATGGGCGAGCGCGGGTCGGGCCCCGCCATGACGGACAGCAGCAGCGCGGCGTCGCTCACCGTACGGGCCATGGGGCCCTTGACCGGGAGCGTGTTCCAGGCGGCCGCGGCGGGCCACGTGGGGACGCGGCCGGGCGAGGGGCGCAGGCCCACGACGTTGCAGAACGAGGCCGGGTTGCGCAGCGAGCCGCCGGTGTCGCTGCCGTCCGCGACCGGGACCATGCCACAGGCCAGCGCGGCCGCCGCGCCGCCGCTGCTGCCGCCGGCGCTGCGGCCCAGGTCGTACGGGTTGTGGGTGGCGCCGAAGAGGGGGTTGAAGGTGTGTGAGCCGGCCGCGAACTCGGGCACGTTGGTCTTGCCGACGGTGATCGCCCCGGCGGCCTTGATCCGCTCGATGATCAGGTCGTCCCGCTCGGGTACGCCGTCGGCGAGCCGCGATCCGTGACTGGTGCGGATGCCCGCGGTGTTGTGGGTGTCCTTGTGGGCGATCGGCAGGCCGTGCAGGGGGCCCGGCGCGGCCGGGTCCGTCCCGGCCGCGAGCCGCTCGTCGGCCGCCTTGGCGGCGTCGAGCGCGCGGTCCGCGACGAGGGTCACGATCGCGTTGACCGCCGGGTTGACCCGATCGATCCGGTCGAGGTGGGCCAGCACCACCTCACGTGCGGACACCTCGCGGCGGCGCAGCAGGCCGGCGAGGTCCAGAGCGGGCAGGAAGCAGAGGTCGTCTTCGTTGGGCACCGGGGGCTCACTCTCCCTCTCGTTGAACACGGCTGACGCGACGCACGCGTGTGTCGCACGTCGCGGGCTTCCCCTGCTACAGCACGCCGCCCGCCTCGTCGTGGAAGACCTCCGGCCAGTAGCGCCAGTCGTCGGCCTCGCCCGTCGGACGGCAGGCCACCGGGTCCACCGAGGCGAGCACGGCCGCCATGGTGCCGGCCAGCGGGTGGTACATGTCGGCGGTCAGGTCGTGTTCTTGGTCGATCTCTTCCTCGCGACGCAGCATCCACACCGTGAAGGCCAGCGTGGAGACGTCGGCGTTCAGCGGGCGCAGGGCGGCGTCGGAGACGTACCAGGCGTGGAGGGCTCCGGTGTCCGCGTCGATGACGACGTAAGCGTCATCGACGAGATACCCCAGGCGGATGAGCCGGTCGGGGGCGACGGCCATGTCCTCGGGGAAGGCGTAGAGCTGCTCGCCCCGCTCGCTCTCCGCACGGCATCGGGCGAGCGTGGGCAGCAGCGGGGCCTCGGTGTCCAGCAGGAACATCGGGCCGTCCTTGGGCAGTCCGGTGCGGGTGAGGAAGCGCCGGGTCGGCTCGTGGACGAGGGCGGCGGGCAGCTCGGCCTCGTCGAAGCGCACCACTCCTTCCGGCGCGAACTCCTCCTCCAACAGCCCTTCGGGCAGGTCGAGCAGCAGCCCGCCGCCCGGTCCGGCGATCAGCGCCAGCGGCCGTACGAGCGCGACGACGCGCCAGAGCGCGGGAAGGGCGTGCTCCCAGTCCTCCCGGTCGCCCGCGCTGCCCCAGCCGCCGTCCCAATCCCCGCCGTCCCCGGTGTCGAGGAGCGACAGGAACAGCGCGGAGGCGTCCGCCACCGCACGCGCGCCGAAGCGCCCGGCGAAGTGGGCGAACCGGCCGTGGAGCCCGGTCAGTTCGGCGGCGGCTTCGAGGAACCGGGTGAGGGCCTCCAGGGAGGGCGCCAGGGGAAGGACCTCGATGAGGTCGGGTCTCTTCTCGAAGAGGTACATGCTGAAGACGCGCCCCGTGGCCCCGTCCAGCACGATGTGGTCGGCCTCCCCGTCCTCGACGAGGAGGTGGCCGATGGCCAGCAGGCCGCTGATGTGGCCGTCGAGTCGGGCCGGGTCGGCCGAGTCGGCGAGCAGCCGCGGGACCGGCACCGGCCGGCCCTCGGCCAGCGGCCGGAACCGCATCAGGTCGCTGCCGCCCGGCAGGCCCGCCTCGCTCAGCGACCGCCGCGTCGCCTCATGGGTGATCGCCGGATCCGACTCGCTCTCCGGGACCCTGATAACCGCCGCTGCCATGCATCCCCCGTGCCGCCCCGGCGCGGCGCCGCGCCGGGTCTTCCGTCCTTGCCCGAAAACCCTACTGCGCCCCACCGACAACGCCCCTCCGGCGGTCGGCGTTCACCTAGGCTTCTCCGCGGATTCCGCCGCCCGCCGCGGCGCGGTCCCGCCGGGCGGACGACACTGCCCCGGCCCCCTGCTCCACCCGGACGCCGAGGAGAGTGGCCGTTCATGTCTTCCCTGGACCGTCGACGTTTCATGCAGCTGGCCGGCGGCGGCGCCGCCGCCATGTCCCTGCTGTCCGACAGCATCGCGCGGGCCGCGGAGATCCCCGCGGACCGCCGCACCGGCACCCTGCGGGACGTGGAACACATCGTGATCCTGATGCAGGAGAACCGCTCCTTCGACCACTACTTCGGCACCCTGCGCGGGGTACGGGGATTCGGCGACCCGCACCCCGTGTCCCTCCCCAGCGGCAAGCCGGTGTGGTACCAGTCGGACGGCGCGAAGGACGTGCTGCCCTTCCGGCCTGACGCGAAAGACCTCGGCCTGCAGTTCCTCAAGGGTCTCAACCACGACTGGAACGGCGGTCAGGCCGCCTTCAACCAGGGCGCCTACGACAACTGGGTGCCGGCCAAGACCGCCACCACCATGGCGTACCTCACCCGTGAGGACATCCCGTTCCACTACGCGCTGGCCGACGCCTTCACCATCTGCGACGCGTACCACTGCTCGATCATCGGCTCCACCGACCCCAACCGCTACTACATGTGGACCGGCTACACGGGCAACGACGGCGTCGGCGGCGGTCCGGTCCTCGACAACGCGGAGGCCGGCTACTCCTGGACGACGTACCCCGAGCGTCTGGAGAAGGCCGGGATCTCCTGGAAGATCTACCAGGACATCGGCGACGGCCTCGACGCCGCGGGCAGCTGGGGCTGGATCGAGGACGCCTACCGGGGCAACTACGGCGACAACTCGCTGCTGTACTTCACGCCGTACCGCGGCGCCGCGCCCGGCGACCCGCTCTACGACAAGGCCCGCACCGGCACCGACGCCAAGAAGGGGGACGGCTTCTTCGACATCCTGCGGGCCGACGTCAAGGCCGGCAGGCTCCCGCAGGTCTCCTGGATCGCGGCGCCCGAAGCCTTCAGTGAGCACCCCAACTGGCCGCCGAACTACGGCGCCTGGTACATAGCCCAGGTACTGGACGCGCTGACCTCGAACCCGGAGGTGTGGAGCAGGACCGCGCTGCTCATCACCTACGACGAGAACGACGGCTTCTTCGACCACCTCATGCCGCCGTACCCGCCGTCCGCCCCGGGGCGGGGGGCGTCGACCGCCACGACCGCCGGGGAGCTGTTCCCGGGCTCCTCGTCGAAGGTCGCGGGCCCCTACGGCCTGGGGCAGCGGGTGCCGATGCTCGTCGTGTCGCCGTGGAGCACCGGCGGCTGGGTCTGCTCCCAGACGTTCGACCACACCTCGATCGTCCGGTTCATCGAGCGGCGCTTCAAGGTGGCCGAGCCGAACATCTCGCCGTGGCGGCGGGCGGTGTGCGGCGACCTGACCGCGGCGTTCGACTTCGCGCGGACCGACACCCACGTCCCGGCCTTCCCGGATACCAGCGGCTACCTGCCCCCGGACCGCGAGCGCCACCCCGACTACGCGCCCAAGCCCCCGGCGCACGGCTCGCTCCCCGGGCAGGAGCACGGCACCCGCCGCGCCAGGCCGCTGCCGTACGACCTGGCCGCCGACGCCACGGCCACCGACGGCGGCCTACGGATCGGCTTCGCCAACCCGGGCCGAACAGGCGCGCACTTCCACGTCACTTCCGCCACCGACGCCGACGGCCCCTGGGGCTACACGGTCGAGGCGGGGAAGCGGCTGTCCGGCAGCTGGCACACCACGGAGCGGGAGCAGGGGGCCTACGACTTCACGGTCCACGGGCCCGGAGGCTTCCTGCGGCGCTTCACGGGCCACACCGCCGCCGGCCTCCGGGGGCCCGAGGTGAGCGCGCGCCACGACCGGAAGACGGGGCAGGTGCGGCTGACCCTCACCAACGAGGGCGCCACGACCGTGACGCTGACCGTGACCCACGCGTACGGCGAGGCCGCACCGGCCGCTTACCGGCTGCGGCCCGGTGCGCACGCCGTCCACACGGCGGACCTGCGCCGCAGTCACCAGTGGTACGACCTGTCGGTCGCCTCCGGCCACGACCGCGGCTTCCTGCGCCGTCTGGCGGGCCATGTCGAGACGGGGCGGGCGGGGATCAGCGACCCCGCGATCGCGGCGGGCTGACGCCTCCGACTCTCACGCCGCCCGCGCGTCAGGCACGGGCGGCGTCCATCAGCACCTTGGCCGCCTCGCGGGCCTGGCGGGCCGGTTCGGGGGAGCCGGACAGGGCGGCCATGGTGATCGCGCCCTCGGCCAGCAGGATGAGGTGGGCGGCCAGCGGGGCGGGCAGGCCCGCGGCGGCGACGAGGCCGGCCACATACCGCTGGAAGGCGTCCTTGTGGACGCGGGCGGCCGCGGCGACCTCCGGTGCGGTGGCGCCGAGCTCGCCGTAGGAGTTGATGAAGGCGCAGCCCCGGTAGTCGGGCTCGATGAACCACTCGTACAGCCAGTCGAAGATCGCCGACACCCGCTCCTCGGGTGGCCCCGGCACCGCCTCGACGTACTGCGCGAGCCCGTGCAGCAGGCGGGCGTCGCGGCGCCGCATATACGCCTCGACCAGGACGGCCTTGGAGGGGTAGAGCTGGTAGAGCCGCTTGAGGGAGACGCCCGAGGCGGTCCGCACCGCGTCCATGCCGACCGTCTGTACGCCGCGGCCGTAGTAGAGCTCCTCGGCCGCGTCGAGGACCCGCTCCTTCGTCGCTTCGAGATCCACGGCCGTCCGCCCTCGCCACTGCGCACACCACTAGTCGCGCCACTGCCCGCGCCGCCAGGCGGGGCCGCTACGCGAGAAGTGTCGTTCTCCCACAGTACCTCCGGGCCGCCGCGGAGGGAGGTGCGCCTGGACTGGGCCAGCCGCGAGGTGCCGATGTCGCGGGTCAGCGCGTTGGGGTTGCCGTGGACGCAGGTGGCCACCTCGGGGGCGGACGGTCCCCGGCCAGCAGACCGCCCACGGCGCTGCGCACCCGCGCCACATCCCCCGCCCGCAGCCCGCGCGCCGCGGCGTCCACGGGGTGGAGGCGCACGGGCCCACCGGTTCCGGGTCGCCGCGCAGCGGGCCGATGCCATACTGGAAGATGATTGAAGATGTGAGTATCCAGGCGCTCTTCCATCTGGGCACGGCGGTGCGCGCCTGATGTCATGACCCCAGCCGGATGTACCAGGCAGCGTGAGATGAACGAACATGAGGCGACCGGACACCGCACGGGACCAGCCCGTCCGGTCCGACGACCTCGTTGACGAGGCGTCCACAGCCAGAGCCACCATCGATGAGCGAGGCATCGTCACCGGGTGGAGCGAGGGGGCCCGCAGGCTCCTCGGCCACCCGGACACGGCGGTGGTGGGCAGGCCCGCTTCCCGGCTGCTCGCCGACGGAGCGGCCGGGGACCTCCCCGGCCTCCCGGAGCGGCTGACCAGGTGGAGCGGGGAGCTGACGCTGCGCCACCGCGACGGCCGTCCGCTGCGGGTCGGCCTGCTGGCGCGCCGCAGGGCGACGGCGGACGGCGGGGCCGAGTGGCTGCTCGTCTCCCCGCTGGACCGGACGGCGCCGGCCGCCGCCGACGACGAGCTGATCCGGGCCTCCTTCTTCCAGGGGCCGTGCACGATGGCGGTCTTCGACACCCGGCTGCTGCTGCGCTGGGCGAACGCGGACCTGGAAGGCACGCTGGACCTCGGTCAGGACGAGATGCGCGGGCTGCGCATCTCGGAGATCGTGGCCGACACGCGCGGCGCCGAGATCGAACGGCTGGCGCGCCAGGTGCTCGAGACGGGCCTGCCGCAGTATCTGAGCCTCCCGCCGTCGCATGGCAAGGCGGCCTGGTCGAGCTCGCTGGCCCCGCTGCGCGGCGATGACGGCCGGGTGCTGGGCGTGATCCTGTCGGGCCACGACGTCACCGTGCAGTACGAGACGCAGCGGCGGCTGGCGCGGCTCAACGAGGCCAGTGTCCGGATTGGCTCCACGCTGGACATCGTGCGCACCGCGCAGGAGCTGACCGATGTGGCCGCCCCGGAGTTCGCAGACTTCGCCGTGGTGGATCTGCTCCCCTCGATCCACCCCGGCGGCGACGAGCCACCCCCCGGCCCGGTGCCCGGCACCCTCGTACTGCGCCGTGTCGCCGCGCAGTCGGCGCTCGAAGGCAAGCCGGACACAGTGATCGCGCTGGGCGAGCTGGCCGTCTACCCGGAGCACTCGCCCGCGGCCGAGTGCCTGGCCGCGGGGCGGGGGGTGCTGACGAAGGTGACACCCGAGACCATCGCCCGGTGGGAGCAGGGCGATCCCGCGCGGGCCGCGAGGCTGCGCGAATTCGGCTTCCACTCCACGATCGCCGTCCCGCTGCGCGCCCGCGGAACGACGCTGGGCGTGGCCGCCTTCGCCCGCCACCGGCGCCCGGAGCCGTTCGAGGAGGACGATCTGCTGCTCGCCGAGGAGATCACCGCCAGGGCCGCGGTGTGCATCGACAACGCCCACCGCTACACCCGCCAGCGCGCGGCCGCCCTGGCCCTGCAGCGCAGCCTGCTGCCGCGGACGCTGCCACGCCACGCGGCGGTCGAGACCGCCTGCCGCTATCTGCCCGCCGGGTCGCGGGCGGGGGTCGGGGGCGACTGGTTCGATGTGATTCCGCTGTCCGGCGCCCGGGTCGCGCTGGTGGTGGGCGATGTGGTCGGGCACGGCTTCCAGGCGTCCGCCGCCATGGGCCGGCTGCGGACGGCGGTGCGTACGCTGGCCGATGTCGAACTGCCCCCCGACGAGCTGCTCACCCACCTCGACGACCTCGTCAACCGGCTGTCGGCCGAGACGGAGGGCGAGCCGGGCGCCGACGCGGCGCGGGCCGCCGGGGACGTCGGCGCCACCTGCCTGTACGCGGTGTACGACCCGGTCTCGCGGCGCTGCACTCTCGCCCGCGCCGGCCATCCGCCGCCCCTGCTGACCCGGCCCGACGGCACCGCCGAATACCTCGACCTGCCCAGCGGGCCGCCGCTGGGCCTGGGCAGCCTGCCCTTCGAGTCCCGCGAGGTCGAACTGGAGGAGGGCAGCCTCCTGTCCCTCTACACCAACGGTCTGATCCAGGCCCCCGACCGCGATGTCGACGAGGCGGTGGACACGCTGCGCACGGTGCTCTCCCGGCCCGCCGGGTCCCTGGACGACCTGTGCGGCACGGTGCTGAGCACGCTGGTGCCCGGCGGCCGCCCTGCCGACGATGTGGCCCTGCTGGTGGCCCGCACCCGGGCGCTGGACGCGAGCCAGGTGGCCACCTGGGACCTGCCCGCGGATCCGGCCGTCGTGGCCCGGGCCCGTAAGCACGCCACCGGCCAGCTGCTGGCCTGGGGCCTGGACGAGGCGGTCTTCACCACCGAACTGGTGGTCAGTGAGCTGGTCACCAACGCCATCCGGCACGCCCAAGGGCCCATCCAGCTGCGCCTGATCCACGACCGCGCGCTCATCTGCGAGGTCTCCGACGGCAGCAACACCGCCCCGCATCTGCGCCGGGCACGCGTGTTCGACGAGGGCGGCCGGGGGCTGCTGCTGGTGGCTCAGCTCGCCCGGAGCTGGGGCACCCGGCACGGCCCCGCCGGCAAGACGATCTGGGCCGAACAGTCCCTGCCGGGCCCGGCCGGGTGAGGGCGGCCATACAATCGCCGCAGAACCAAAGCCTGTTCGGCCGGGGCGCGTGGCACTTAAGGAACGGAAGGCCGCATCTCCATGCGAACTCATGCCTCGCTCGGCGCCGGCCCGCTGGCCGATCTGAGCCCCGCCGAATCGGCCCGTCTCATGGCGGTCATGCGCGAGGCCGCCCTGACCCGGGGCCGGCTGCCGCTGCCCGCGCGCCCGGTGATCGGGCAGTCCTGGGACCGCATGCTGCGGCTGGGCCTGGACCCGGAGCGCGGCAGCGCCCCGCGGCTGCTGAGCATCGAGGAGCTGGAGCGGCGGCGGCAGCAGACCCGGTTGGCGGATGTGCTGCCCACCTTGCACAGCGGCCTGCTGGAGGCGGCGGAGGCGGCCGGACACATTATGATCATCACCGATGCAGACGGCCGGGTGCTGTGGATCGACGGCCACCGCGGGGTGCGCAGACACGCCGACGGCATCGCGCTCACCGAGGGCGCCCACTGGGCCGAGGACGTCGCCGGCACCAGCGGCATCGGCACCGCGCTGGCCGTCCGGGCGCCCGTGCGGGTGCACTCCGCCGAGCACTTCGTCCGCGCCTTCCACACCTGGAGTTGCGCCGCGGCCCCGGTCCGCGACCCCCGGGACGGACGGCTGCTGGGCATCGTGGACGTCAGCGGCCCGGCCGCCGGCGCCCACCCGACCGTGCTGTCCCTGGTCACCGCGACGGCTCGGTGGGCGGAGGGCGAACTGGGCCTGGCCCACAGCCGGGAGCTGGACCGGCTGCGCGCCGTCGCGGCGCCGGTGCTCGCCCGGATCCGCGGCAAGGCGGTCGCGGTCGACCCGGACGGCTGGATCGCCGGTGTCACCGGGGTCACCCCGCGGGACCGCCGGCTGCTGCTGCCCAAGTCGGCGTTCGACGGGCCCGTATGGCTGCCCGCGCTCGGCGCGTGCGCGGTGGAGCCGCTGCCGGGCGGGCATCTGCTGCGGGTCCTCGGCTCCGGGGCGGACGAGGCGGACGAGTTGTACGGGCCGGAGGGCACCGGCCGCGTGGTGCTCGACGTCCGCCGTCCGCACGAGTGGTCGCTGACCTTTTCGGGGCCCTCGGGCACCTGGACCCACCAGCTCAGCGCGCGCCACGCCGAGGTGCTGCTGGTCCTCGCCGCGTCCCCCGGCGGGCGGACGGCGGCACAGCTGGCCGACGACCTCTTCGGCGACCCGACGCGGACGGTCACCGTCCGCGCCGCCATGTCCCGGCTGCGCCGCAGCTTCGGGGCGGTGCTCGCGCACCGCCCCTACCGCATCGCCGACCAGCTCCGCGTCGACGTGCGACAGCCGAACCGCCTCCAGGACCTGCTCCCCTTCAGCGCCGCACCGGCCGTCGCCCGGCTGCGGAAGGGCTGATCAGCCGCGGCCGGCGACCTCCTCAGGGCGGAGGACGGCCGCGAGCCGCTCGGCGGGCAGCAGGCCCTTTTCCAGTACCAGTTCGGCCACGCCGCGGCCGGTGGCCAGGGCCTCCTTGGCGATGCTGGTGGCCGCGCTGTAGCCGATGTGCGGGTTGAGGGCGGTGACCAGGCCGATGGAGTTCTCGACCGTCGCGCGCAGGTTCTCGGCGTTCGCGGTGATGCCGGCCACGCAGCGCTCGGCGAGGGTCAGGCAGGCCGCGCGCAGATGGGTGATGCTCTCCGACAGCGAGTGCAGGATGATCGGCTCGAAGGCGTTGAGCTGGAGCTGTCCGGCCTCGGCGGCCATGGTGATGGTGACGTCGTTGCCGATCACCTCGAAGGCGACCTGGTTGACCACCTCGGGTATGACCGGGTTGACCTTGCCGGGCATGATGCTGGACCCGGCCTGGACCGGGGGCAGGTTGATCTCGTTCAGCCCGGCGCGCGGGCCGGAGGAGAGCAACCGCAGGTCGTTGCAGCTCTTGGAGAGCTTGACGGCGATGCGCTTGAGGACGCCCGACAGATGGACGAAGGCGCCGCAGTCCTGGGTGGCCTCGACCAGGTTGGCGGCGGTGACCATGGGCAGGCCGGTGATGGCGGCGAGGTGGCGGCGCGCGGCCTCGGCGTAGCCGGCGGGGGCGTTGAGGCCGGTGCCGATCGCCGTCGCGCCGAGGTTGATCTCGTGGACGAGGCTCTGGGCATCCAGCAGCCGGCTCTGGTCCTCCTCCAGCATCACCGCGTACGCCGAGAACTCCTGGCCCAGCGTCATGGGCACCGCGTCCTGCAGCTGGGTGCGCCCCATCTTCAGGATGTCGCGGAACTCCTCGGCCTTCGCGGCGAACGCCTCGCGCAGGATTTCCATCGCGGCCAGCAGCCCCTGCACGGCGAGGATGGTGGAGACCTTGACGGCGGTCGGGTAGACGTCGTTGGTGGACTGGCTGAGGTTGACGTCCTCGTTCGGGTGCAGATGGGTGTAGTCGCCCTTGGCGTGGCCGAGGATCTCCAGCGCCCGGTTGGCGATCACCTCGTTGGCGTTCATGTTGGTCGAGGTCCCCGCGCCGCCCTGGATCACATCGACCACGAACTGGTCGTGCAGCCGGCCCTCCCGGATCTCCTGGCAGGCGGCCGCGATGGCGTCGGCCTTGCTCGGCTCCAGCAGCCCCAGGTCCTGATTCGCGCGGGCCGCGGCCTCCTTGACGGCGGCCAGGGCGCCGATGAGGTGCGGGTAGGCCGCGATGGTGGTGCCGGTGATGGGGAAGTTCTCCGTGGCGCGCAGGGTGTGGATGCCCCAGTACGCGTCGGCCGGCACGTCACGGTCGCCCAGAAGGTCGTGTTCACGGCGGAAGCCGGTGGCAGTCATCGGTGTGCGGTGTCCCTTGGTGAGGCGGGGTGAGGGTTGAGGGTGGGGGGTGACGCGGGCCGGAGCACGGTCGGCCGTCGACAGGGCTAAGGCGCCCCGGAGGCGAACCGCCTTGAAAAAGGGGCGTCCGTGGCGCGCAGCGTACCGACGGGGCGGCCGCCGCCGAGCACGGGTGCCTCCGCGAACTCGGCGAGCAGCTCGGGGTCGACGCCCAGGTGGGCGAGGACCGCGGCGGTCACCGGCATCCGGGCGCGGTCCGCGCCGTCGGCGATCTTCACGGCGAGCGCCCGCCCGTCGGGCAGCGCGGCCACCTGGACCCCCTCGAAGCCGTCCTTGGCCACGAGGCCGGGCACCGCGCGCATCAGCCGGGCGACGTCCCGCCCGGTCCCCGCGACCATCTCGGGGTGCTCGCGCATGGCGGCCGCGACCCGGCCCTCGGGGGTGTCCGCGGGGGCGGCGGCGATCCGTGCGAGGGCACGGGCCAGCCCGCGCGGCGAGATCGCGAACAGGGGCGCGCCGCACCCGTCGACCGTCACCTGGGCGACGCGCTGCCCGGTCAGGTCCTCGACGGTCTCGGCGATCAGCTGCTGCAGCGGGTGCGCCGGGTCGAGGTAGCCCTCCAGGGGCCAGTCGTGCAGCTGGGCGGTCAGCAGCATCGCGGCGTGCTTGCCCGAGCAGTTCTGGGCGAGCCGGGAGGGGCCGTATCCGGCGCGCAGCCACGCCTCACGCTCGGGGGCGCCGTAGGGCAGGTCGGGGACGTTGCGCAGCAGGTCCTCGGCCAGCCGGCCCTGCGCGAGGATGCGCCGCGCCCCGGCCAGGTGGCGCTGCTGGCCGGAGTGGCTGGCGGCGGTGAGCGCCAGCAGCTCGCCGTCCAGGGGCAGCCCGGCGCGCAGCATGGCGACGGCCTGGACGGGCTTGAGCGCCGAGCGGGGGTAGAAAGCGGCGTCGGGGTCGCCCGCCTGGAAGAGCACCTGGCCGTCGGCGGCCAGCACCACGGCCGAGCCGTGGTGGACGCCTTCGACCAGGCCGCCGCGTATCACCTCAACGAGCGGCACGTGGCGCGCCTCGCGGATCTCGGGCGGCTCGGCGGGCCGCGGGCGGTCGGGGTCGGGAGTGTGGCGGGAGGTGTTCACAGGAGAGGCGTTCACAGGAGAGGCGTTCACAGGAGAGGTGTTCACAGGAGAGGCGTTCACAGGAGAGGTGTTCACAGGAGAGGTGTTCAAGGGGTGAGTGCTCAAGGTGGTGGTGGTAGGGGTGTCGTTTCGTTCGGGAGCGGTCATCGCCGTCCGCTCGCCCGGCCGCGTACGCCGAACCAGCCGAGGACCAGCGCCACCACGATCGCGGGGAGCGCCATGACGGTCAGCCGGCTGGGCCCGCCGTCGGCCCACATCAGGACCAGGACGGAGGCGAGGAAGCCGATGGTGACGATCTCCGTGTACGGCGATCCGGGGAGCCGGTAGCCGGGGCGGCTGACCAGCCCGGCCTGGGCCTTGCGCCAGAAGAGCAGGTGGCACAGCATGATCATGGCCCAGGTGGAGAGGATGCCGATCGCGGCGAAGTTCAGCACGATCTCGAAGGCCTTGCTCGGCACCACGTAGTTCAGGCCCACGCCCAGCACACAGAAGAAGGCGGTGAGCAGGATCCCGCCGTAGGGGACGTGGGTGCGGCTCATGACGCCGGTGAACTTGGGCGCGGAGCCCGACATCGCCATGGAGCGCAGGATGCGGCCGGTGGAGTAGAGCCCGGAGTTGAGGCTGGACATGGCGGCGGTGAGCACGACGAGGTTCATCACCCCGCCCGCCGAGGGCACGCCGATGTTGGACAGCACGGTCACGAACGGGCTCTGCTTGGCCGAGTACGAGGTGAACGGCATCAGCATGGAGAGCAGCACCACGGAGCCGACGTAGAAGAGGGCGACGCGCCACATGATGGAGTTGATCGCCTTGGGCATGATCTTCTCCGGGTTCTCGGTCTCCCCCGCCGCCACGCCGACGAGCTCCACGGAGGCGTAGGCGAAGATGACGCCCTGGATGACCAGCAGCATCGGCAGCACGCCGTGGGGGAAGACGCCGCCGTTGTCGAAGATCAACCCGGGGCCGGGGGTGTGGTCGTCGATCGGGTGGCGGGTGACCAGGAGGAAGATGCCGATCGCCATGAAGGTGACGAGCGCGCCGACCTTGATGATCGCGAACCAGAACTCCATCTCACCGAAGATCTTGACCGAGATGAGGTTCACCGCCAGCACGACGGCGAGCGCGATCAGGGCGATCACCCACTGCGGGATATCGGTGAACATGCCCCAGTAGTGGGTGTAGGTCGCGACGGCCGTGATGTCGGCGATCCCGGTGGTGGCCCAGTTCAGGAAGTACATCCAGCCGGCGACGAAGGCCCCCCTCTCGCCGAGGAACTCGCGGGCGTACGAGACGAAGGCGCCCGAGGAGGGGCGGTGCAGCACGAGCTCGCCCAGGGCCCGCACCACCAGGAAGGCGAAGACGCCGCAGACCGCGTAGGCGATGAACAGTGAGGGGCCGGCGTCCTTGAGCCGCCCTCCGGCTCCGAGGAAGAGCCCGGTGCCGATGGCGCCACCGATGGCGATCATGTTGACGTGCCGGGCCTTGAGGGACTTGCTGTACCCGGCGTCGCCCGCGTCGATGTGCGCGGGCGGCGTCTTGGTGGGCTGCTGACGGCTTTCTTCCTGCCGGAGGGACTGCTCGCTCACTCCTGCTGGCCTTCCGTAGGGGGTTGCATGGGCAGTGCGGTGCGGTCGGCTTCGGGGCCCGGCCGCACGATGGAGGTGAGGGTTGTTTCGACGCGCTGGAGGTGATGTGCCATCGCCGCCACCGCGTCGGGTTCCGAGCCGTCGGACAGCGCCTCGACGATCGCCCGGTGTTCTCGGTTCGCCTGCTCGCGCCGGTCGCCGAGTTCGTTGAGGAACGCGGACTGCCGTGCCAGGGCGTCGCGGATCTCCTCGATCACTTTGCGGAATACCGGGTTCCGGGCCGCTTGGGCAATGGTGAGATGGAAAAGCGTGTCCATCGCCACCCATGCGGTGGTGTCGGTCTCCCGCTCCATCCGCTCCAGTAGATGGCTCAGCTGGTCCAGGTCCTCGGCGGAGCGGCGGACGGCCGCGTACCCGGCGACCGGAAGCTCGACGTGCCGACGCACTTCGAGCAGGTCGCTCGCCGTGTAGTCGCCGAAGGTGGGGTCCTCCACCGGGCCGTTGGAGATGACGAAGGTACCCTTGCCGGTGCGCGAGGCGGTGAGCCCCATCGTCTGCAGGGCCCGCAGCGCCTCCCGGAGCACCGGTCGGCTCACCTCCAGCCGACGGCCGAGTTCCGCCTCGGACGGAAGCTTGTCCCCGATCGCGTATTCGCCCCGTTCAATGGCGTGGCGCAGGTGCGTGAGCACGGCCTCCATGGCACTGACACGACGAGGGACTACCGGGGCTGACGCGCCTGTCTGGCTGTCTGACAAGTTCACGGGCAGATACTCGGACGACCACGGAACCGTTGTCAATAGTTCTGCGACAAAGAGCGTCCGACTGCACAGGGCGGGGCTTTTGCCCGGTTTATGCTCTATGTGGAGTTTCTTTGTATGGATGCGGGACTCCGGCCGAGGGCACAAGCGACGGGTGCGTGATCAGGCATGACGCAGCAGCTGACAAAGGCGCGTATCACAGCCGTCGACACACACGACATCCGCTTCCCCACCTCACGGCGGCTCGACGGCTCGGACGCCATGAACCCCGACCCCGACTACTCGGCCGCCTATGTGACCCTCCACACCAACGCCCCGGACGGCCTGGAGGGCCACGGCTTCTGCTTCACCATCGGCCGGGGCAACGAGGTGGCGGTCGCGGCGATCGACGCCCTGCGCCCGCACCTGATCGGGGCGGAGCTCGACGGGACCCTCGCCGGCCCGGCCGGCCTCTACCGCGCCCTGGTCGGCGACAGTCAGCTGCGCTGGCTCGGCCCGGACAAGGGCGTCACGCACATGGCGATCGGCGCCGTGACGAACGCCCTGTGGGACCTGCACGCCAAGCGGGCGGGAAAGCCGCTGTGGAAGCTGCTGGCCGACCTCACCCCCGAGCAGCTGGTGGCCCTCGTGGACTTCCGCTACCTCGCCGACGCGCTGACCCCCGACGAGGCGCTGCTGATCCTGCGCCGCGCGGAGCCCGGCAAGGCCGAGCGCGAGGCCCGGCTTCGGGACGAGGGCTACCCGGCCTACGCCACCTCCCCCGGCTGGCTCGGCTACTCCGACGCCCATCTCACCTCCGCCGCCCGCCGGGCCGTCGCCGACGGGTTCACCCAGATCAAGCTGAAGGTCGGCGCGGATCTGGAGGACGACATCCGGCGCTGCCGGATCGCCCGCGAGGCGGTCGGCCCGGACGTGCGGATCGCCCTGGACGCCAATCAGCGGTGGGAGCTGGGCGAGGCGGTCGAGTGGACCCGCGCGCTGGCCGGGTTCGACCCGTACTGGATCGAGGAGCCCACCTCCCCCGACGAGATCCTCGGCCTCGCCGCGATCCGCCGGGCCGTTGCACCTGTGAAGGTCGCGACGGGCGAGCACGCCGCCAACCGGGTGGTCTTCAAACAGCTCCTGCAGGCACAGGCCCTGGACATCCTCCAGCTGGACGCCTGCCGGGTCGGAGGGATTCCGGAGCATCTGGCGATCCTGCTGCTCGCGGCCCAGTTCGGGGTTCCGGTGTGCCCGCACGCGGGGGGCGTCGGGCTCTGCGAGCTGGTGCGCCACCTGGCCATGTTCGACTATGTGGCGGTCTCCGGAACGCTCGAGGACCGGGTGATCGAGTACGTCGACCATTTGCACGAGCATTTCACCGATCCCGCGGTGATCGCCCGGGGACGGTACACGGCCCCCTCCGTCCCCGGGTTCAGCTCCACCCTGCGGCCCGCCTCGCTGCACGCGTACGCCTACCCCCACGGCGCCGTCTGGCTCGCCGAGCGGGCACAGGGCATGCGGGACGGGGTGACATGAGTGTGTCTTGGCGCGCTGCGCGGGCTGGACTGAGGAGCCGCGCAGCGACGGAGGAGCGAGCAGTGACGAGGGAAGCCCGCGCGTCGAAGCGCGCCGGGACTGAGCGGGAGGAGGGGCGCGTGTCTTGGCGCGCTGCGCGGGCTGGACTGAGGAGCCGCGCAGCGACGAAGGAAGCCCGCGCGTCGGAGCGCGGCAAGACTGAGCGGGAGGGAGGGGCATGAGGGGGCGAACGAGCGCGGCGCGCCACCGCACCGCCGCCGTCACGGTTCTCGCCCTGGCCCTGGGCCCGGCCGCCACGGGCTGCGGCGGCCACCCGGCCGGCGGCCGGGTCGGCGTGGTCATCCCGTTTCTCACCTCGCCGTTCTGGCAGGCCTACAACCACGACATTCCGCGGCAGGCCGCCAAGCAGGGCGTCCGGGCGCTCCCCACGGTGAACTCCAACTCCGACCCGGGCAAACAGATCACCGACATCCAGAATCTGCTGTCCGAGGACGTCAAGGGCCTGATCGTCTCCCCCATCGACTCCGCCGCCATCGCCGCGGGCCTGCGGGCCGCGCAGCGCGCACACGTTCCGGTGGTCGCGGTCGACGTGGCCCCGCGGAAGGGAAAGGTGGCGATGGTGGTCAGGGCCGACAACCGCGCGTACGGCCGCAAGGCCTGCCAGGTCCTGGGCCGGGCCGTGAAGACGGGCAAGGTGGTACAGATCCAGGGCGACCTGGCCTCGGTCAACGGCCGGGACCGCTCCTCCTCCTTCTCCGGGTGCATGGCGCGGCACTACCCGGCGATCAAGGTGCTGAACATCCCCGCCAGATGGCAGGCGGACAGGGCCGCGGCGGGCCTGGAGGCGCTGTACACCGCCAACCCGGGCATCAAGGGCATCTATATGCAGGCCGGCGGGGTGTATCTGGCGCCCACCCTGCGGACCCTCCAGCGCCACAACGCGCTGGTCCGCGTGGGCAGACCCCGGCACATCACGATCGCCTCCAACGACGGCATCCCGCAGGAGCTGACCGCCATCCGCGAGGGCCTCATCGACGCCACCGTCTCCCAGCCCGCCGACCTCTACGCCAAGTACGCCATGTACTACATCAAGCGGGCGATGGCCGGGAAGACCTTCCACCCGGGCCGCACGGACCACGGCAGCACCATCGTCGAGCTGCCCGGGGGCATCCTCCAGGACCAGCTCCCCGCGCCCCTGGTGACCCGGCGCAACGTCAACGACCCGGCGCTGTGGGGGAACCGCCGATGAACACCGCCCGGCTCCCGCTCGTCGAGGCCATCGGGGTCACCAAGCGGTACGGGCCCACGGTGGCCCTGCTGGACGCGGGGATCACCGTCGAGGCGGGCGAGTCGCACGCCCTCGTCGGCCGCAACGGGGCGGGCAAGTCGACACTGGTGTCGGTGCTCACCGGGCTGACCCGGCCGGAGCACGGCACGGTGCGGTACGACGGCGAGCCCGCGCCCCCCTTCGCCGACCGGGCGGCCTGGCGCCACCGGGTGGCCTGCGTCTACCAGCGGTCGACGACCATTGACGAGCTGTCGGTGGCCGAGAACCTGTTCCTGGGCCGTCAGCCGGTCACCCCGCGCGCCCGGGTGATCAGCCGGCGGCGGATGCGGCGGCAGGCCCGGGCGCTGCTGGACCAGTGGGGCGTGCCGGTGGACGAGATGGCCCGGGCCGGTGGGCTGAGCGTCGAGGACACCAAGCTGGTGGAGATCGCGCGGGCGCTCTCGCTCGGCACCCGCTTCATCGTCCTGGACGAGCCGACGGCCCAGCTCGACAGCCGGGCGACCGGCCGGCTGTTCGCCCATATGCGGCGGCTCCAGGAGGCCGGGGTCACCTTCCTCTACATCTCCCACCACCTGCGGGAGGTGTACGAGGTGTGTCAGGCCGTCACCGTCCTGCGCGACGCCCACCGGATCGTCACCGCCCCGGTCGGCGAGATGCCCCCGGCGAAGCTGATCGAGGCGATGACCGGCGAACCCGGCGGCCTGCCGGTCCCCCGCACCGCGCCGCCGCGGCCCTTCGGCCAGGCCGCCCCCGCCGCCGTACGTCTGGAGCACCTCAGCAGCCCGCGCTTCCACGACGTCACCCTCACCATCGGGACCGGTGAGGTGGTGGGCCTGGCCGGACTGGCCGGCTCCGGCAGCCACCAGCTCGGGGCCGCGCTGGCCGGTCTGCAGCGCACCTCCGGCGGCCGCGCCTGGATCTTCGGCCGCCCGCTGCGCACCGGCAGCGTCCCCGCGGCCCTGGCCGCCGGGATCGGCTGTCTGCCGCGCGACCGGCACCACGAGGGGCTGGTGCCGCTGCTGTCGGTGGCCGAGAACATCACCATGCCGGTCAGCGGACGGCTCGGGCCGCTGGGCCTGATCAAACCCGGGGCGCGGGATACCGTGGCCCGGCGGGCGATCGCCGACCTCGACATCGGCACCGAGGGGCCCGCCCAGCCGCTGAGCGAGCTGTCCGGGGGCAACCAGCAGAAGGTGGTCCTGGCGCGGGCCCTGGCCACCGACCCCAGGGTGCTGGTGCTCATCGACCCTACGGCCGGGGTGGACGTACGGGCCAAGCGCAGCCTGCTCGCGGCGGCGATCCGGGCCAGGGCCGAGGGGCGCGCGGTGCTGGTGGTCTCCGACCAGCTGGAGGATCTGCGCGTCTGCGACCGCGTGCTCGTCATGTACAACGGCTTCGTCACGGCCGAGTACCCGGCGGGCTGGCGGGACGGCGAACTGCTCGCCGCCGTCGAAGGGGTGACGGCCGACCATGGCTGACCCGGCTGCCTCCCCGACCGGCCCGGTCCGCCGCGCCGCCCTGTTCCGGGTCCGCGACCTCGCGCTGCTGCCCGCGGTGGTGCTGCTGCTGGTGATCGGCGCGCTGACCAACGACACCTTCCTGCAGCGGGACAACCTGATCAACATCCTGGGCGCCTCCTCGGCGCTCGGTCTGCTGGTGCTCGCCGAGGCGATGATCCTGATCAGCGGCCGGATGGACCTGTCCCTGGAGTCCATCGCGGGCCTGGCGCCCGCGCTCGGCTTCCTGGTCGTCATCCCCGCCGCCTCCGGCGGCTTCGGCACCCGGTGGCCCGCCTGGCTGGGGCTGCTGATCATCCCCGTGGCGGGGGCGTTGATCGGCGCGGTCAACGCCGCCCTGATCGTGGGGCTCGGGCTCAACGGCTTCATCGTCACCCTCGCGATGAACATCGTGCTGCGCGGGGTCCTGATCGGCCTGGTCTCCGGCAAGACGCTGTTCGACGCCCCGCAGGCCTTCTTCGCCCTGGGCTCCGAGAACTGGTTGGGCCTGCCGATCTGCGTCTGGGTGAGCGCCGGGTGCTTCGCCGTGGCCGGGTTCTGCCTGCGCTACCACCGCTTCGGCCGCGCGGTGTACGCGGTCGGCGGCAACGCCCCGGCCGCCCGCGCGGCGGGCATCCGCGTGGCGCGGGTGGGCTGGGCGGTCCTGGTGGTCGGCGGGGCGCTGTCGGCCGTCGCGGGGCTGATCATCGCCGGACGGGTCGGCGCGGTCGACGCCAACCAGGGCAGCGGCATGATCTTCACCGTGTTCGCGGCCGCGGTGATCGGCGGCATCAGCCTCAGGGGCGGCCGCGGCTCCCTGCTCGGCGCCCTGCTGGGCACACTGCTGCTGGGGATGCTGGAGAACCTGCTCACGCTCGCCCAGGTGTCGGCCTTCTGGATCCAGGCGATCTACGGCGGCATCATCCTGCTCGCCCTGATCATCGCCCGACTCACCACCGGCGAGGCACAGGAGTCATAGTATTAAGGGAAATGTCTCGGCAGATGGGACGGGCGATGACCAGCCCCGAGGGAATCGTTCCAACAGAAGCGCACGTCCCGTTCGACATGGCCGACGCGGCGACCGCGATGGTCGACGCGAAGGGCACCGTTGTCGGGTGGACCACCGCCACGGAGCGACTCCTCGGCTATCCGGCGGCCGAGGTGCTGCATCGGCCTGCCTCGATGCTGCTGGCGACTCCCGAGGATGCGGAGAAGGCGCGGGCCATCGCGGAGCAGTGCCACGACCAGGGCAGCTGGGGCGGTCTGGTGACGCTGCGGGACCGCTCGGGCCACCTGGTCGAGGCTGGCCTGCGGGTCACAGGGCTGACCGGGATCTCCGAGCTCTGCGGGAGCGGGTGCTGGCTGGTCTCCGCGATCGACCTGTCCAAGATCCCCTCGTGGGCGCTGAGCGGCTCACTGCTGGAGGCGTTTCTCGTCCGCTCGCCGATCGGCATGGCCGTCCTCAGCCCTGACCTGCGGTACGTATGGATGAACGACATGCTGGAGCGCTACGGCGGAGTGCCGCGCGACCAGCGCCTGGGCCGCCGGATGGCGGAGTCCCTGCCCGGACTGGACACGTCCGCCCTCGAACAACAGATGCGGGAGGTGCTCGAGACCGGCAAACCGGTGATCGACTACGAGTACCGGGGCTGGACCATGGCCGACCCGTACCGCGAGCACGCGTACTCGACCTCCTTCTTCCGGCTCGACAACGCCGACGGCCATCCGGTGGGCGTGTGCTACATGGGCATGGACGTGACCGACCGGTGGCGGGCCCGTGAGCGCCTGGCGCTGCTGACCGAGGCCAGCGCCAAGATCGGCAGCACCCTGGACGTGCTGCGCACCGCTCAGGAGCTGGCCGACTTCGCCGTGCCACGGCTGGCCGACTTCGTCACCGTCGACCTGCTGGAGTCGGTGCTGCACGGCGCGGAGCCGGTGCCCTCGCCGTCCTCGCCGCGGCGGACGCTGCCCGCGTTCCGGCGCGCCGGGACGGCCTCCATCCATGAAGGCACCCCCGAGTCCGTCGCCACGCCCGGGGACCTCGTCGCCGTCTCCCCGGCCTCACCCTTCGCCCGCTGCTTCTTCTCCAACGAAGCGCTTCTGGACCCGGTGATGGACGCCTCCGTCGCCGCGTGGACCGGCGACGACCCGGACCGGGCCCAGAAAGTCCGCGAATTCGGGATGCGCTCCCTGATGGTCGCGCCGATCAGCGCGCGCGGCACCATCCTGGGCGTGGCCTCGTTCGTGCGCTCGCGCCACCCGGACCCGTTCGAGGAGGACGACCTGCTGCTGGCCGAGGAGCTGGTCGCGCGGGCGGCGCTGTGCGTGGACAACGCCCGCCGCTACACCCGCGAGCACAGCGCGGCCCTGGCCCTGCAGCGGAGCCTGATGCCGCACAACCTGCCCGGCAGCCCGGTCCTCGAAGTGGCGTCGCGCTATCTGCCCACGGACATCCACAACGGCGTGGGCGGCGACTGGTTCGATGTGATCCCGCTGTCCGGGGCCCGGGTCGCCCTGGTGGTCGGCGATGTGGTCGGACACGGCATCAACGCCGCGGCCAGCATGGGCCGGCTGCGGACCGCGGTGCACACGCTCGCGGACATGGACCTGCCGCCCGAGGAGCTGCTGGCCCACCTCGACGACCTGATCATCCGGCTCAGCGAGGAGCGGGTGGGAGGCGAGGAGGACATCGCGGCCGCGCTCCTGGGCGCCACCTTCCTGTACGCGATCTACGACCCGGTCACCCGGCGGTGCACCATGGCGCGGGCCGGGCACCCGGTGCCCGCCATCGTGGCCCCGGACGGCGAGGTCACCTTCCCCAGCCTGCCCGCCGGGCCGCCGCTGGGCCTGGGGTCGCTGCCCTTCGAGTCGGCCGAACTCGAGCTGCCCGAGGGCAGCCTGATCGCCCTCTACACCGACGGCCTCATCGAGACCTGCGACCAGGACATCGATGTCGGCCTGGCCCGCCTGAGCAACGCGCTCGCCCAGCCCGGCCTGCCCCTGGAGGACCTCTGCTCCACGGTGGTCGACGCCCTGCTGACCCGCCCGCCGTCCGACGACGTCGCCCTGCTCCTGGCCCGTACGCACTCCCTGGTCCCCGGCCGGGTCGCCTCCTGGGATCTGCCCACCGACCCCGCCGTGGTCGCCAGCGCCCGCTCCCTGGCGGTCCGCCAGCTCGCCGAGTGGGGCCTCGACGAGCTGATGATGACCTCGGAGTTGATCGTCAGCGAGCTGGTCACCAACGCCATCCGCCACGGCACCGGGCCGATCCGGCTGCGCCTGATCCGGCACGACGTGCTGATCTGCGAGGTCGCCGACGCCAGCAACACCTCGCCGCGGCTGCGCCACGCCCGCACCACCGACGAGGGCGGCCGCGGCCTGTTCCTCGTCGCCCAGCTGACCCGCCGCTGGGGCACTCGCTACACCGAGGGCGGCAAGCTCATCTGGGCCGAGCAGGACCTCCCGGCCCCGGCATGAGGCGCACCCCGGCGCGCCCGCGCCCTGTTCATGATCATGTCCCTCCCGCACACTGGACGTCGAAGTCAGGGAGGGGGGACGGCGTGCGGATGTCGTTCGGCCGCGGGGGCCGGTGGACGGGCCGGTGGCGGGGCGGGCTCGACTCCCCGTGGACCCGTGGCACCGCGGCGGTACTGGCCGGGGCGCTGCCCGCGCTGGCGTTTCCCGAGCCGTCGCTGTGGTGGCTGGCGTACGCGGCGCTGGTGCCGTGGATCCTGCTGGCCCGCTCGGCCCCCACCGGCCGGCGGGCGGCCCTGGACGGCTGGCTGGGCGGGGCGGGGTTTCTGCTGGCGGTGCACCACTGGCTGATGCCGAGCCTGCATGTGTTCATCGTGGTGCTCGCGGCGCTGCTCGGGCTGGTGTGGGTGCCGTGGGGCTGGCTGGTGCGCAGGCTGCTGCACGGCCGGCCGGGGCCGCGCCGGGCGGCGGCCGCCCTGGTGCTGCTGCCCTCCGCGTGGCTGCTGGCCGAGCTCGTACGGTCCTGGCAGTACCTGGGCGGGCCGTGGGGACTGCTGGGGGCGAGCCAGTGGCAGCTACCGCCCGCGCTCCGGCTCGCGTCGGTGGGCGGGGTGTGGCTGGTCAGCTTTCTGATCGTCGTGGTGAATGTCTCGCTGGCCCTGCTGGTCGCGGTGGCCCAGACGCGCCGGGTGGCGCTGGCCGGGGTCATGGCGTGTGCCGCGGCGGCCGCCGGGGTGTGGGGCTGGGCGCCGGTGCCGGAGCGGGCCGGCACGGTGCGGATCGCGGTGGTGCAGCCGGGGGTGATCGACGTGCCCGGACCGCGTTTCGACCGCGGCGAGGCGCTGACCCGGCAGCTGGCCGGCCGCCGCCTCGACCTGGTCGTCTGGGGCGAGAGCAGCGTCGGCCAGGACCTGGCCGCGCGGCCGGACCTGAGCCGGCGGCTGACCGCGCTGTCCCGGCAGGTCGGCGCGGACCTGCTGGTCAACGTGGACGCGCGGCGCAGCGACCGGCCGGGGATCTACAAGAGCTCGGTGCTGATAGGCCCGCACGGCCCCACCGGTCAGCGGTACGACAAGATGCGGCTGGTGCCGTTCGGCGAGTACATCCCGGCCCGGTCGCTGCTGGGCTGGGCCACCTCGGTGGGCAAGGCGGCGCCCGAGGACCGCAGACAGGGCACGGAACAGGTCGTGATGCGGCTTCCGGATGCCGTGCGGATCGGGCCGCTGGTCTGCTTCGAGTCGGCGTTCCCCGACATGAGCCGCAATCTGGCGCGGGACGGGGCGCAGGTCCTGGTCGTACAGTCGGCGACCTCCACGTTCCAGCACAGCTGGGCGCCCGCGCAGCACGCCTCGCTGGCCGCGCTGCGCTCCGCGGAGACCTGGCGGCCGATGGTGCACGCGACCCTGTCCGGGGTGAGCGCGGTCTTCGGGCCGCGCGGCGAACCGGTGGGCGGGCGGCTGGGCACCGACACGAGTGCGGCCATGGTCTACGAGGTGCCGCTGGGCCGGGGCACCAGCCCGTATGTGCGGACCGGGCCGTGGACCGTGTACGGGTCGCTGACCGCGCTCACCGCCTTCTGCGCGGTGAAGGGCGCGGGCGCGCTCAGGCGGCGCCGGGCATCTGGTTCCCCCGCGCGCCCTTGACGGCCCGCTCGCACGGCTACCGGGCCGAAGGGGGCGGGTCCCCCTCCGCCGCACCGCCCAGGCGCAGCGCGAGCCGGCGGATCGCGGCGCGTACGCCGTCCCCGTACGGACCACAGGCCAGCCCCCGGGCGCTGGCCCGGGCCAGGGCGAGCTGGCCGCGGGCCGCCTCCCCTTGGCCGAGCCTCGCGTAGTCGGCCGCGAGGTTGAGGTGGAGGCTGGGGTAGAAGGCGCGCACCTGCGTGGCGGCGGGGCGGCCGTCCGCGCCGGCGATCCGGTCGGCCGCGGCGAGCGCCAGCAGGTCCCACATCAGCTCGTCGGCCGGGTCGTCCTGGGTGTCGGCGATGTAGTGGGCGAGGGCGCAGCGGTGGAAGGGGTCGCCGCCGTGGCCGCCGTCGTGGAGTTCGCGCCACAGCTCGGCCAGGCGGTTGCGCGCCTCCTCCCGGTCGCCGCCGCGGTGCAGCATGACCGCCTGCCCGATCCTGGTCGGCACCGCGTCGTCCTCGGACGCCTTGCGCCGTGCTCCCGCCATCGCGGCCTCCCGCTGGCCTCCCGCTGTTCCGGCACTCCTTGTTCCGGCACTCCTTCGAAACTAGCCGCAGCCGGCGGCGATCCGGGGCAGCGCGCTCACGCGCTCAGTCCGACGGGGCGTAGCGCTGGGCCAGTTCGGTGACAGCGCGCGCGACCGCCTCGCGCAGCTCGGGCGGGCCGAGTACGTCGGCCTCCACGCCCAGCCACAGCAGGTCGTGGGTCGCGACGGGCAGCGACTCCACGGGCAGCACCACCCGCGCCCGGCCGGCCGCGTCGGGCGGGCCCGCGTCCGCGGCCGCCGCCGCCCCGGGCGCACCGAACTTCATCGGGAGCAGCCGCAGTCCGCGCGGGGTGAGCAGCAGTTGGGCCTCGCCCTGGAAGCGCATCTCCTCCAGCCGCCGGGACGACTCCTCCCAGTGGGCGGCCAGGTCGAACCCGGTGGGCCGGGCGAAGGTCTCCCCCAGGACCTCGGCGTCCAGGATCCGCGACACACGGTAGGTGCGCACGCTTTCCGTGCTCTCCTGGCCTTCCCCGCTCCGCGCACGCGCCACCAGGTACCAGATGCCGCCCTTGAGGACCAGGCCCAGCGGGTGGAGCTCCCGCCGCACCTCGCCGCGCCAGCGGCGGTAGTCCACGCGCAGCACCCGCGGCCGCCACACCGCCTCGGCGACCGCGCCCAGGTGCGGCACCTCCTCGGCGTCGCGGAACCAGCCGGGCGCGTCCAGGTGGAAGCGCTCCTGGATGCGCCGGGACCGCTCCCCCAGCTCCGCCGGGAGCGCGGCCCGCAGCTTGAGCTGGGCGGTGGCCAGGTCGGCGCCCAGGCCCAGCTGGGTGGCCGGGCCGGGCATCCCGGCCAGGAAGAGGGAGTCGGCCTCGTCGCCGGTGAGCCCGGTCAGCCGGGTGCGGTAGCCGTCGAGCAGCCGGTAGCCGCCGGCCGGGCCGCGGTCGGCGTACACCGGGATCCCGGAGGCGCCGAGCGCCTCGATGTCGCGGTAGACCGTGCGGACCGACACCTCCAGCTCCGCGGCCAGCTCCGGCGCGGTCATCCGGCCCCGGTTCTGCAGCAGCAGGAGCAGCGAGAGAAGACGGTCGGCGCGCATGGCTCCCATTGTGCCGCCGTACCTGACAAAAGATGTCAGGTACGGCGGGCAATGTACTCCTCGGCCCGCGCGGCACGGACCGCGCGCGGCACGAGAACCACCCGAGCACCATCGGAAGGACACCGTATGACCACCCACGCCACCGGCACGTTCACCTTCGCCAACTGGGACGAGACCACCGTCGGCGAGGCCGGTGACGGCCCGAAGCTGGCCCGTGCCACGGTCACCAACAGCTTCTCCGGGACCTTGGAGGCGGAGCGCACCACCTGCGAGTACGCGATCACCTACTTCTCCGACAAGACGGGCGTCTGCACCGGTTACGAGCTGGTGACCGGCGCCCTTGGCGGGCGCACGGGCAGCTTCGTCTTCGTGCAGCACGGCACCTTCGGCGAGGACGGCAAGATCCACTGTTCCCTGGAGGTGGTGCCCGGCTCCGGCACCGGGGAGCTGGCGGGGCTCACCGGCAAGGGCGGCTTCGTGGCCATGGCCGGCCAGCCCACCACCCCGTACAGCTTCGAGTACGACCTGGGCTGATGCCGGTCATCCCGTGAGGGCGGTCACCCGGCCTGGGCGTCCAGGTTCGGGATCCGCCAGTCGATGGGCGTGTGCCCCTGGGCCTTGACCGCCTCGTCGATCTGGGTGAAGGGGCGGGAGCCGAAGAACTTCTTCGCCGACAGCGGCGAGGGGTGGGCACCCTTGACCACGGCGTGCCGCTCCTCGTCGATCAGCGGCAGCTTCTTCTGCGCGTAGTTCCCCCACAGCACGAAGACGGCCGGATCGGGGCGGGAGGCCACGGAGCGGATCACCGCGTCGGTGAACTTCTCCCACCCCTTGCTCTTGTGGGAGTTGGCCTCGCCGCCCCGGACCGTCAGCACCGCGTTGAGCAGCAGCACGCCCTGCCGGGCCCACGGCATCAGATAGCCGTTGTCCGGGATCGGGTGGCCGAGCTCCTCCTTCATTTCCTTGTAGATGTTCCGCAGCGACGGCGGGGTCTTGACGCCGGGGCGCACGGAGAAGCACAGCCCGTGCCCCTGGCCCTCGCCGTGGTACGGGTCCTGCCCGAGGATCAACACCTTCACCTGGTCGTACGGGGTGGCCTCCAGGGCGGCGAAGACCTCCTCACGCGGCGGGTAGACGGGACCCTTGGCCCGCTCCTCCTCGACGAACTCGGTGAGCTCCTTGAAGTAGGGCTTGTCCAGCTCCTCGCCGAGGACGCCGCGCCAGGACTCGGGCAGCATGTCGGTCACGTCAACAACCTCCGGTGTTCGATCTCTTGACGTGCCCCAGAACCTACCGGCGACCACCGACAACGGCTCAAGCGGCATCCAGCTTCGCCCGCAGCTCGGGGGCGAGGTCCAGATCGACGGCGCCCAGCGCCTCCTCCAGCTGGGCCACGGAGCTCACCCCGAGCACCGGGATCACCGGCTTCGCCGCCCCCATGAGCCAGGCGAGCACCACCTGGTTCGCCGTCGCGCCGGTCTCCTTCGCCACCTCGCGCAGCGCGCTCAGCCGCCGCTCGGTGCCCGGGTGGTCGTACTGCTCCAGGACATGCTTGTCGTCGCGGGTGTACGCGCCGTGGATCAGCGAACCGTACGCCAGCAGCGTCATGTCCTCCTGGGTGCCGATGTACTCGACGAGGTCGACGCCCGCGTAGCCCTGGGTTCCGAAGCCGGCCCCGGGCCGCGGCTGGAGGTAGGTGTAGCGCTGCTGGACGCAGCTGTAGCGGGCCAGGCCGCGGTCGGCGGCGTACTGCCGGGTGGCCGCCACCGCCCAGGAGGCGTGGTTGCTGCAGCCGAGGACGCCGACACTGCCCTCCGCGACGAGTTCGGCGAACGCGCCGGCGGTCTCCTCCATCGGCACCGTACGGTCCTCGATGTGCGCGTAGTACAGGTCGACGCGGTCGGTGCCCAGCCGCCTCAGGCTGCCCTCGATGCCGGAGCGCACGGTGCCGGCGCCAAGCCCCTCCCAGTTGGCGGGCCACTCGCCGCCCCGCGCCGGGTCGGGCCGGGCGCCGACCTTGGTGGCGACCACGGTGCTCTCCCGCCGGCCGCGGCCGCGCATCCAGCGGCCGAGCAGTTCCTCGCTCTCGTTCCCGGTGCCGCCCGGCGCCCAGATCGAGTAGTTGTTGGCGGTGTCGACGAAGGTCCCGCCCGCCTCGGCGAAGCGGTCGAGGACGGCGAAGGACGTCTCCTCGTCGACGGTGCTGCCGAACGGGAGAATGCCCAGGCACAGGGCGCTCACCTCGGGCCCGGTGCCGCCCGCCAGGGTCAGATAGCGCATCGTACGCACCTCTCCTCACACAGAAGTCTCAGGTGCCGGACCCGGCCGGATCCAACACCTGAGATGGTGCACGTTGGAGTGCGCGCGAACGCAAGCCCTCAGCCGACCCCGGCGTTGAGGAAGATGCCGCCGTCGACCACGAGCGTCTGGCCGGTGATCCAGGCCGCCTGGTCGGAGGTGAGGAAGGCGGCCGCGCCGCCGATGTCCTCGGGCACGCCGAGCCGCCCCAGCGGGTAGGCCGCGGCGGCCTCCTCCTCGCGCCCCTCGTACAGCGCGGCGGCGAACTTGGTTTTCACCACGGCCGGGGCGATGGCGTTGACCCGCACTCCGGGCGCGAACTCGTGGGCGAGCTGCGCGGTGAGGTTGATCATGGCGGCCTTGCTCACGCCGTACGCCGCTATGAAGGGCGAGGTGGAAAGGCCGGCGACCGAGGCGATGTTGACGACGGCCCCGCCGTTCTCCTTCTGCCACGCCTTCCAGACCTGCTGGGCGAGGCCGAGCGCCGAGACGACATTGGTCTCGAAGACCTTGCGCAGCACACCCAGGTCGAGGTCGGCGATCGGCCCGAAGACCGGGTTGGTGCCGGCGTTGTTGATGAGGAAGTCCAGCCGCCCGAACGCCTCCATCGCCCGCTCGACGGCCACCGCCTGGTGCGCCTCGTCGTGGGCCTTGCCGGCCACGCCGATCACCCGGTCGGAGCCGAGCCGCTCGACAGCCTCCTTGAGGGCGTCCTCGTTGCGCCCGGTGATGCACACCCGGTCGCCGCGCGCCACCAGCGCCTCGGCGATGCCGTATCCGATGCCGCGGCTGGCGCCCGTGACGAGCGCGGCGCGGCCGCTGTCCGAAGTTTCCGCAGTCATGTGGTCGGTGTCTCCCGTCAGTTGAGCGGGCCGCCGGCCACGTACAGGACCTGGCCGGAGACGAACCCGGCCGCGTCACCGGTGAAGAAGGCGATGGCGTTCGCGATGTCGTCCGGCTCTCCGACCCGGCGCACCGGGATCTGGCTCGCGGCGGCCTCCTGGAAATCCTCGAACCCCATGCCGACGCGCTCGGCCGTGGCGGCGGTCATATCGGTGGCGATGAAGCCGGGCGCCACGGCGTTGGCGGTGACGCCGAACTTGCCGAGCTCGATGGCCAGGGTCTTGGTGAAGCCCTGCAGGCCGGCCTTGGCGGCGGAGTAGTTGAGCTGCCCGCGGTTGCCGAGGGCCGAGCTGCTGGAGAGGTTGACGATCCGGCCGTACTCCGCGTCCACCATGTACTTCTGGCAGGCGCGCGACATCAGGAACGCGCCCCGCAGATGGACGCCGATGACGGTGTCCCAGTCGCTGTCGCTCATCTTGAAGAGCAGGTTGTCGCGGAGCACGCCCGCGTTGTTGACGAGGATCACCGGCGCGCCGAGCTCTTCGGCGACCCGCCCGACCGCGGTCTCCACCTGGGCCGCGTCGGACACGTCGCAGCCCACGGCGATGGCGGTGCCGCCCGCCTCGGTGATCTTCTTGACGGTGTCCGCACAGGACGCCTCGTCGAGGTCGAGCACGGCGACGGCGCGGCCCTCCTGCGCCAGGCGCACGGCGGTGGCCGCGCCGATGCCGCGGGCGGCGCCCGTCACGATGGCGACGCGCTGCTCGGTGGTGGACATGCGGGTTCTCCTCGCCTCGGTGGGGCCCACCGCCCGGACGACGAAGGCGGTGAGCGACCGCTTAGTCGCTTCAGCGTACGAGACGCTAGAAGGCCCACTACGCCATGTCAACGACCGGGCTGCCGCATGCCCTCCGCTCGCCAAGCGAGCGAGCCAAGGGCGCGCCGGTGTCGAAAAGGAGGAGGCACAAGGAGCGGGGCACGAGCGACCGAAGCCGACGACTGTCGGCACCGGGTCTGAGCGCCCGGAGGCGAGCCGAGCGCAAAAGAGGGGTTCAGCGCACCAGCAGCTCCAGCAGACGCTCGGTTTCCGCTTCGGCGTCACGGGTCAGGCCGGTGTGCACCGGGCCCGGCTGGACGACTGTGGAGCGGGGGGCGACCAGCCAGCGGAAGCGGCGCCCCGCGTCGTCGCCGGCGGCCTGCCCGGCCCGCTCCCCGCCGTGACACACGTTCTCCACGGCCGCGAGCGCCGCCCGTACGCCCGCCACGTCCGCGTCGGGATCCAGCGCGAGCAGCCGGGCCTCGTCCAGGTGGGTGCGGGCCGCCACGAAGGACTGGGCCCGGCAGTACACCACGACACCCGCGTTGATCTGCTCGCCGCGCTCGACCCTCGGGACCACGCGCAGCAGCGCGTACTCGAAGACCTCGCGGCCGTCTGCCCGCCCGCTCACTCCGACGCCTTTCCCTCGACCCAGATCCGCAGCCACTTCGGAGCCCGGGACGGCTTGTCCCCATGCGGCGGCCGCTGGTCGCCGAGAGTGATCCGGTCACTGATCGTAGCGGCGCGCTCCAGCAGCAGTTCGACATAGCGGCGGCGCACCGCGTCCGGACCGTCGAAGCCGGGCTCGTCGATCAGCCACTCGTCGGGGACGTCGGCCGCGATCTCGGTCAGCAGTTCCTCGGTGATCCGCGGCGCCAGGGCCTCGGCGGCCGCCGCGAGGTCGGGGTCGAAGGGTGCCAGGACGTGGTCGGAGGCGTCGTACGGCTTGGCGGCCACCGCGTCGGCGCCGCGCCAGCTGTGGTGCCAGATCATCGTGGCGCCGTGGTCGATGAGCCACAGCCGGCCGTGCCAGACCAGCATGTTCGGGTTGCGCCAGGACCTGTCGACGTTGCCGATGAGCGCGTCGAACCACACCACGTGCCCGGCCTCGGCGGGGCCCACCGCGAAGGCCAGCGGGTCGAAGCCCAGCGAGCCGGGGAGGTAGTCCATCCCGAGGTTGAGCCCGCCGCTGGCCTTGAGCAGGTCCTGGACCTCCTCGTCCGGCTCGGCCAGGCCGATCACCGGGTCCAGCTGGATCCGCACCAGGTCCGGGACGCGCAGCCCGAGGCGGCGGCCCAGCTGTCCGCAGATGACCTCGGCGACCAGGGTCTTGCGGCCCTGCCCGGCGCCGGTGAACTTCATGACGTAGGTGCCGAGGTCGTCGGCCTCGACGATGCCGGGCAGCGATCCGCCTTCACGCAGTGGTGTGACATACCGGGTGGCGGTGACTTCAGGGAGCATCCGCCCAGCCTATTGAGCGGGGCAACCGCTTTTCGTGGCGGCTGAACGCTCGCGTCGCCGCGCACGTATGGTCTTGGGAAACGTACAAAAACGCACCCTCACCGGGAGGCACCACCATGGCGGAACCGGCAACCACCGGGCGATCCACCACCACCCGCCGCGCCTTTGTCACCGCGTGCGGAGCGGCCGGGCTCGCCGCCGCACTCGCGGCGTGCGGCAGCGACGGCGACTCGAGCTCGTCGGAGCCGTCGAAGAGCGGCGGAGCCGGCGACTCGACCGGCGGGGGCGGCGGCGCGGAGCTGGCGAAGACCGCCGACATCCCCGAGGGCGGCGGGAAGGTGTTCAAGGACCAGAAGATCGTGGTGACCCAGCCCAAGGCGGGCGAGTTCAAGGCGTTCTCGTCGGTGTGCCCGCACGCGAACAATCCGGTCGGGGACGTCTCGGGCGGCACGATCAACTGTCCGTTCCACGGGAGCAAGTTCGACATCACCGACGGCAGCGTGAAGGCCGGTCCGTCGACCAAGCCGCTGCCCAGCGCCAAGATCAAGGTGCAGGGCGACACGATCTCGATCGCCTGACGGCCGTCGGTCTCACCGCGGTCGGGACCGGCGCCAGCAGGCGATGATCTCCGCGGCCGTGGTGACCGTGGCGACGAGGGCGAGGGTGTTGCGGATCACCGCCGGGGTGTAGTCAACGGGCACCCCGGCGATGGCGTCGGCGGGGACCACGGCCGTGTAGCCGAGGTTGACCGCGTCGAAGACCGCGTTGGGTATCGCCACATTGGCCGACACGCCGGTGATGACGAGGGTGCGGCAGCCCAGATTGCGCAGCAGCGCGTCCACGTCCGTCCCGGCGATCGGCGAGAGGCCGTGCAGCCGCCGCACGATCAGGTCCTCGGGCGCGACCGGGATCGGCTCGGCGATCCGTACCGCCTGGCTGCCGGTCAGCTGCTGGACCGGCAGCCGCTCGGCGGCCCGGAACAGCCGCGCGTTCCGGCTCGCGCCACGCCCGTCGGCGCGCCGCTCGGCCACCGCGTGCAGGACCGGTACGGGCGTGTCGTGCGCCGCCGAGACCAGGCGCGCGACCGTGTCGAGCACGCCCGAGTCACGGGCGGCGGCCGCCAGTTCGGGCAGGGCGCCGTGCGGGCCGACCACGCCGCGCTGGCACTCCACGGTGAGCAGCGCGCAGATCGCGGGGGTCAGCAGCTCGGACAGGGTTTCGCGGGCGTACGAGGGCATGGTGGGCCTCCTGCGGGCGGTGGGCCGGTCCGGCCGCGCGAGGCTAGTCGCCATTGCGAATGGAAGGAAGAGGATCCATCCTGTGCCGCACACACACAGTCACCGGGAGGTGCCGGGACCGATGGCCATTACCCAGCGGCGGGGCCGCCGCGTCATGATGACCGAGGCAGAGCTGGACTCCTACCTCGCCGAGCAGCGCACCTGCCGGATGGCGACGGTCTCGGCGGAGGGGCGGCCGCACATCAGCCCGCTGTGGTTCGGCTGGGACGGCGGTTCGCTGTGGCTGTACTCCCTCACCCGCAGCCGCCGCTGGGCGCAGCTGCTGCGGGACCCGCGGGTCGCCGTGGTGGTCGACGACGGGCATGAGTACGGCGAGCTGCGCGGCGTCGAGCTGGCCGGCCGGGTGGCGATCGTCGGCGAGGCGCCGCGCACCGGCGAGCCGTGCCCCGAGCTCGACACGCCCGAGCGGCTGTTCGCGGCCAAGTACTTCGGGCTGTCCGCCATGCCGCACGACGGCCGCCACGCGTGGCTGCGCCTGACGCCTGACACGATCAGCTCCTGGGACTTCCGCAAGCTCCCCTAGGACCATGGCGACACGACGCGGGACAGCCGGATTTGCCGACTGCCCCGCGTCACCGGTCTCGAGAGCAGGAGCACGACTTACGGCCCCAGCGTGTCCCCGGGCATCGGTGTCGCGCGCAGAACCCAGGTGCCGCAGGAGGTGATCACCGACCCCATGCGGCTGCAGGTGATGCCGTGCACGGTCCCCGACGTGGTGATGACGTCGATGAAAATGTCACTGCCGTCGCCGCCGGGGCCGACGTCAATGGATACACCGCAGGCGCCCACGGGTACCGCTCCCCCCTCATCGGAGAGGTCGTCCCAGTCGATCGCCCCGCCGGGAGAGGTCTCGTCCCCGACGTAGGGAATTCCGAAACTGACGGCTGCGTAGAAGGCCCCGCCGCCGGCGGCTTCCTGACGAACGGTGTCGATTTCGAAGCACCCGTTTTCAACGCCCGGGGGCATCGGGGGCCTCACGTCACCGGGCTTACCGGGCCGACCGGGCCGGCCGGGGCCGGGGATGGAGTCGGGGTCAGGGACAGGTTCAGGGTCACCCAAGGAGGAGGCCCGGTCAGCGGACACGACGGCCGAAGCCGACTGCGCTGTGGCTCCGGGGCCTCGTGCCTCGGCGGGTAGGACGCCCAGTACGCCTACCAGCGAGACGGCGGCCAGTGAGGTGATGCCGCCGAACGCCAAACACCGCGCTCGCGACGATGCGGCCCTGCTTTGAGGACGCATTCAGTACTCCCTTTGGACTTGAGCCGGGCAATCTCCCGGAAACGTCTTCTTATCTTGAGGATGTTTCCACTCAAATCCGGGCATTTATGGGACGAATCATTCGATCAGACCAATGCGCACCATGGCGCCGCGACTCAACCGCCGAACCGCTCCCCCACCTCCCGCAGGACGTCGACCGCAGCCCGGATCGAGGGCCTGCGGTCGGCGTCCGCGCGCCAGATCGCGTAGACATGGCGCCGCATGGTGTGCTGGCGCACCGGCACCACCCGCACCCCCTCGGGCACTACGCCACGGCCCAGCCGGGGCACCACGGCGACACCGAGCCCGGCGGCGATCAGCGCGAGCTGGGTGTGGTGCTCCCGCGCGGTGTGGCAGATCCGCGGTTCGAGACCCTTGCCGCGCAGGGTGATCATCAGCCAGTCGAAGCAGAATCCACCCTGGGGCCAGGAGATCCACTCGTCGTCCGCGAACTCCTCAGGGTCCACCGCGGCCCGGTCGGCCAGGCGGTGGTCGGCGGGCATCGCCACATCCACCGGGTCGTCCAGCAGCGCCGCCTTGACCAGCCCGTCGGGCATCGGCAGCGGCTTGTTGTACCAGTCCAGGACGACCGCGAGGTCGATATCGCCGCGGACCACCGCGGGCACCGACTCATCGGGCTCCATCTCCTGCAGCCGGGGGCGCAGCTGGGGGTGGTCGACGCGCAGCTTGGCCAGCGCGGCGGGGAAGATGCCGCGCACGGCGGTGGGGAAGGCGCCCATGAGCAGCTCGCCGACCGCCTGGCCGCGCTGCGCCTCGAGGTCGGCCTGGGCGAGCTCGACCTGGGAGAGGATGCGGGCCGCGTGGTCGGCGAGCAGCCGCCCGGCGTCGGTGAGCCGCACGCCGCGGCCGTTCTTGGCGAGCAGCTGCTGCCCGGTCTCGCGCTCCAGTTTGGCCAGCTGCTGGGAGACGGCCGAGGTCGTGACGTGCAGCCCTTCGGCGGCGCCACTCACGGAGCCGTGGCGGGACACGGCGTACAGCGTACGGAGGCGTTCCAGGTTCAACATGTAAGAGATGCTACGCGATGGTGCGTACGAAATCTCGCTTGTCCTAAGAGGTTGACAGGCGGCAAGGTAGCGTCATGAGCACAGCGACCGCCTCACGCCCCGCCGCCACGGCCGCCCCCGCCCGCCGCCCGCTCCTGGACTGGCGGATCCGGTTCGGCGCCCTCGCCCTGATCTGGGGCTTCAGCTTTCTGTTCATCAAGGTCGGCACCGAGGCGTTCGCGCCGCTGTACGTCACGCTGGGGCGCATGCTGTTCGGCACCACCGTCCTGGTCGCGGTCCTGGTGGCGAAGCGGGAGCGGCTGCCGCGGGGCGCCCGGATCTGGGGCCATCTGGCCGTGACGGCCTTCTTCCTCAACGCCCTGCCGTTCTCGCTGTTCGCGTACGCCGAGCTGACCATCCCCTCCACCCTGGCCGGCATCTGCAACGCGACCTCACCCCTGTGGGGCATGGTGCTCGCCGTCGCGGCGGCCTCCGACGACCGGCCGACCCGGCAGCGCGTCGCGGGCCTGGGCATCGGCTTCGCCGGCGTGTTGGTCGTGCTCGGCGTCTGGCAGGGCTTCTCCGGCCAGGACCCGGCGGGCACCGCGATGGCGCTGGCCGCCTCGCTCAGCTACGCGATCGGCTGGCAGTACGTCCGGCGCACACTGAGCGGCTCCGGCCACTCCCACCTGGCGATGTCCGGTGCCCAGCTGCTGATGGGCACGGCTCAGCTGGCGGTCGTGGCCCCGCTGTTCGCCCCGGCCCCCGGCTCCTTCCCGGTGCTGCCGCTGCTGTCGGTGGTCGCGCTGGGCGCGCTCGGCACCGGCTTCGCCTTCCTGGTGCAGTACGGCCTGGTCGAGGAGGTCGGCCCGACCACCGCCATGATGGTGACGTACTTCGTGCCGGTCATCGCGACCGCGGCGGGCGTGGCGATCCTCGGCGAGCACCTCACCTGGAACACTCCGGTCGGCGCGCTCATCGTGCTCGCGGGCGCGGCGCTCACCCAGACGCGGCCCCGCGCCAAGGCCCCTCGGGCCTGAGCGGCCTTCCCCCTGGCGCCGCCCGGTCGCCTCAGCCATAGCGCCCCGCCGGGGCCGGTCCCGTCGCCGACGCGAGCGCGTCCGCGAGGGGACCGATGTCGTCCGCGCCCAGCAGCGACACGGTCAGCCGTACCCCCTGCGGCGAGGCGATCCTGAACCGGGCCCCGGGCGCGACCGCCCAGCCGGACTGCAGCAGCCGGGCGACGGCGCCGGTCTCGTCGGGGACCGGCACCCACACATTCATCCCGCTGCGGCCGTGGGCGGCGATCCCGCGCTCACGCAGGGCCCGCACCAGCGCGTCGCGCCGCCGACCGTACGAGGCGGCGACCGCCGCGATGTCCACCGCGCCGGTACGCAACAGCTGCGCCAGCGCGTCCTGCAGCAGATGGCTGACCCAGCCGGGGCCCAGCCGCTGCCGGCCGCGCACCCGGTCCACGGTGACCACGTCGCCGGTCAGCACGGCGACCCGCAGATCGGGGCCGTACGCCTTGGCGGCGGAGCGGACCAGCGCCCAGTGCTCCGTCCCGCCCGCCAGCGGGTGAAGCGGCAGATCCACGATGCCGTGCCCGTGGTCGTCCTCGATCAGCAGCGTTCGCGGGTGACGGTCCAGGGCCGCGCGCAGCTCGCGGGCGCGCACAGCGCTCACCGCCGCCCCGGTCGGGTTCTGCGCCCGGCAGGTGACGATCAGCGCCCGTGCCCCCTTGCGCAACGCGTCCTCGACCCGCTCCGGCAGCGGCCCGTCGTCGTCGACCGCGACGGGGACGGTGCGCAACCCCAGCGCCGGGACCAGGTCGAGCACGCTGCCCCAGCCCGGGTCCTCGACCGCGACCGCGTCGCCGGGCTTCAGATGGGCGGCGAGCACACGCTCGATCGCGTCCAGAGAGCCGGAGGTGACGGCGACCGGGCCGCCCGGCACCCCGTCCGCGTCGAGGGCGGCGCGGGCCGCCCGGGCGAGCTCCGGGGAGACCGCGGGCGCGCCGTACAGCGCCGGGCGTTCGGCGTTGCGCGCGGCGGCCGCGGCGAGCGCCTCGCCGAGCGGCGGCAGCAGGACGGGGTCCGGGTTGCCGTCCCCGAGGTCGCGCACGCCCTCGGGGGCCTCGACGCGGACCAGCTCGCGGGAGGTGGTGGCGGGGCGCGGGCGCACCCGGCTCCCCTTGCGGCCCGCGGTCTCGATCACACCCCGGTCCCGCAGCGAGCGGTAGGCGGCGGCGACGGTATTGGGATTGACGCCCAGCCGGGCCGCCAACTCCCGCATGGGCGGCAGCAGTTGACCGGGGGCCAGGTCACCGGCGCCCACCGCACGCTCGACGCTCGCGGCAATCCCGGCTGCGCCGCGCCCTTCGATCCGATACTCTCCTAGCACAAAACAAATTTTGCACTAGTTCAAAGGAGTCGTCAAATGACCGCCGCGAGCACCACCCCGGACGCCTACCAGCCGACCGACCGGACGGTGCCCACCCGGTCCCGCGAGCGCGCCTCGTACGACCGGGAGCTGGTGCACTCGATACTTGACGAGGGTTACGTCTGCCATCTCGGCTTCGTACCCGACGGCACCCGCACCCCCGTTGTTCTGCCGACGCTGTACGCGCGGGTGGGCGAGCGGCTGTATGTGCACGGCTCGACCGGCTCCCGCCCGCTGAGGATGGCGGGCGGCGCGGACGACCCGGGGATGCCGGTGTGCCTGACCGTCACCCATGTCGACGGGCTGGTCCTGGCCCGCTCCGCGTTCCACCACTCCATCAACTACCGCTCGGTGGTGGTGCACGGCGCCGCCCGCCAGGTGACCGACGAGGCCGAGCGCGCCACGGCCCTCGACGCCCTGGTCGACCACGTCGTGCCCGGCCGGGCCGCCGACTCCCGGCCGGCCAACGCCAAGGAGCTGGCCGCCACCGCCGTACTCCGCCTGGACCTCACCGAGCTGTCCGCGAAGGTCCGCACCGGCGGCCCGAACGACGACCCCGAGGACCTGGCGCTCCCCTACTGGAGCGGGGTGCTGCCGGTGGCGCGGACCTACGGCACGCCGGTGCCCGCCGACGACCTGACGGCCCGCACGCCGGTGCCCGCCTACCTCACCCGCCTCTGAGGAAGCCGGCCACGCCGACCGGTCCGGCCTGCTTCAGGCGAAGCCGATCCGCCCGCGCCGGACGACACCCAGCCGGTCAGCGGGCGGTCGGCGAGCCGGCCGCCCGGTCGGTGCCGTCGGCCGCCCGGTCGGTGCCGTCGGCCGCTTCGGCCGCTTCGGCCGCGGAGAGCTGTCGCGCCCCGGCCGCCGACCCGGCCGCCGCTCCCGCCACCGGCTCCGCCAGGGCCGCCTTCGGCGCCGAGGTCTGTGCGATGAACGCCCCGGCCAGCACCACCGCGCCGCCGACGATCTGCGGCAGCGACAGGTGCTCGTCCAGCAGCACCCAGGCCAGCACGGTCGCCACCACCGCCTCCAGACAGGCGACCACCCCGGCCACCTGAGGCGACAGCCGGCGCACCGAGAGGACCCCGGTGAGGTAGGCGACCACCGTCGCGACCAGGACGATCCACCCGAGCAGCAGCACGGCGGGCACCCGCGCGCCGGCCAGGTCGGCCCGGCCGGCCAGCACCGTCCAGTCCAGATCCCAGGGGTGCGCCACGACGGTCAGCGCCACGGTGCCGACGAGCAGCCCGTGTGCGATGACGCCCAGCGGGTCCGCGGCGTCCTCGCCGTCGCTGCCGTGGTCGGACAGGACGAAGTAGCCGACCTGGCAGCAGGCGGCGGCCAGGGCGAGCAACAGCCCCACTGCGTCGAAGCTCAGCCCCGACCACACCTCGACCACGCAGGCCAGTCCGCCGACCGCGAGAACGACCCCCACCGCCGCGGCACCGCTCACCGGCCGCCGCTGGACGAACCGCACCCAGCCGAGGACCAGGGCGGGGGCCAGATATTCGACGAGGAGCGCGACACCGACCGGGATACGCGACAGCGCGCCGAAGTAGAACGCCTGCACCCCGGCGACGGCCAGCAGGCCGAACCCCGCCAGCAGGGCGGGGCGGCGGGCGGGCAGAGCGCGGTGGTTCCAGGCGACCGGGAGCATGACCAAGGCGGCGCCGGTCACCCGTAGCCAGGTCACATGGAGCGGTTCGAGACCCGCCTCGATCAGCGGTTTGGCGGCCACTCCCGACCCGCCGAACGCGAGTGCCGAGGTGAGCGCAAGCCCCAGCCCCGTGTTTCTCGTCCGCCCCGGACCCTGCCCCTGAGTGCCATGCATCGGATCATCATGTCAGCTCGCGACAGGACCGTCATGCCGTTGACTGCTGGCGCAACTCACCGTCCAGGGCCGCGACCAGCAGTTCCGCGTCGACGCCCGCCTGCCGCAGCACCTCCACGGCCCGGCACTCCGGGTCGCCGGCGAGGGCGGCGAGGAGGTCGGGTCCGTCGGCATGGGATACACCGCGGGCCCGGGCTCGCACGGCCGCGGCACCCATGGCCGCCACGGCGGCGGGCGACCAGCCGGACATGGCGCCGCCCTGGGCAGCCTGGATGCTCTGGACGTCCCGGAGGCTCACCTGGTGCCGCGCGCCGGAGTCCTCCACCGAGCCGCTCCACTGGACCCCGTAGCCGATGGAGCGCTGCGCCAGATAGCCGAGCAGTCGCGCGACCTGGGGCGGGCCACCCACGAACGCGGCCCGCGCCCGGGGATCCGACTCCAGCAGGGTGTGCAGCAGATGGGCCGTGTCGATCTGCCGGTCGCCGTCGCGGAAGGCCCGTCTGCGCGCCCCCGCGACCACGGCGTCCAGCTCCTCACCAAGGCGGCCCTCGTCACCAGCGCTGGAGGTACTTTTTCGCACGCTCTCACCCCATCAGTCCCCGGAGTCCGGAGCATCCCCGCCGGGGAGCATGTGGGTCTCCCACGATAGTTGGGCATTGATGGCCGAATCTCCTCCTCACGGAGGAGCCCGAGAGCTGACGGTTCATCAGTATTGAATGTTCGAGACGCCGGGACTACGTTGCGCGACACCGCTGAGGCTCCCGAGCCACAGCGCCCGACCCGAGCGATCCACTAGGTCGAAGCGATCCGAGCGAGCCAAGCGTCGCGGAATTCCGCGGAAGGGGTGGTCTCATGGCCGAGGTCAGCGCCCAGGCGCGTATCGAGGCACCGGCCGAAAAGGTGTGGGCCCAGCTGACGGACTTCACCTCGTGGGGCCAGTGGAACGTCACCCACACCGGCTTCCCGGAGGGCGGCCCCGCCACGCTCGAGGTGGGCGCGACGTATCAGGAGAACATGAAACTGATGGGCTTTCCGGCGGAGGTGATCTGGACCATCGAGGCCAGCGAGCCCGTCCGGGTGCTCGCCACCCGGGGCAAGGGCCCCATGGGGGTGAACCTGGTCATGCGCTACTCACTGGCGCCGGAAGGCGAGGCCACGACGGTCCGCGTCGACGGCGAGTTCACCGGACCCGCGGTCTCACTGATGGCCGGGAAGCTCAAGGACTCGGCGACGGCCGCCCTCAACGAGTCGCTGCGCAAGCTCGACGGCCTGGTCACCTGAGGCGCTTTCTCCTCCCTCAGTCCTCCCCGTCCTGTTCGGCCGACTCGTCCTGCTCGGCGAGGATCAGATACAGCCGCTTGCGGGAGTCGTTGATGACCGCGACGGCCTTCTGCCGCTGCTCGGCGGTGCCGGTCTTCCAGACCTGCGCGAACGCCTCCATCAGCCCGAAGCCCGCCTGCCGGATCTCCTGCATCGACTCCCAGTCGACGCCGCGCCCGAACTCCTCCCACGGGGCCCGCGATCCGGCCTCGGCCTCGGCGCGACCCTCGTCGGTGAGGGCGAACAACTTCTTCCCGCCCTCGCTCTCGCTGCTGATCAGCCCCTCGTCCTCGAGCAGCTGCAGCGTGGGATAGACGGAGCCGGGGCTCGGCCGCCAGGCGCCGGAGCTGCGCTCGGCGATCTCCTGGATCATCTCGTAGCCGTGCATCGGGCGATCCCGCAGCAGCGCCAGGATCGAGGCGCGCACATCGCCGCGGCGCGCGCGGCCACGCGGTCCGCCCCGGCCGCGGCCACCGAACGGGGGGCCGCCGAAGGGCGGGCCGAACGGGCCGAAGGCCGCGCGCCGCCCCTCGAAGTCGCCACGGCCGCGATGGCCGGGCCCGCAGTGTTCATGTCCATGGTGACGCATATGACGTTCCTTCCATCGTTGATCTGTCGCGATGTCTCAACGATATATCGGAACCGATCGCAGAGCAACACCCCGGGGCCTCGGTGAACAGCTGACGCGTGACAGCGATCTTGGGTCGGTTGTCACTGCAGCTGGGGCGATCGAAGTCTGTGTCGGCGAAGACGGGCCACTTCGCTGTTTGTGACACTGAAGATGGGCCGAAGGCGTGTCCGGCAGGCTTCGACAATTTCTCGTGGAGTGTCAGCCAGCGGCGCTAGGCTGCTGTGTCGTGCAGAAGACGCGCCTCAACTCCACTCGGATCCGAGCGGCTCGCCGGGTAATCGACCCGATGTTTCTCGACACTCCGCTGTACCGCTGTGAGGCGCTGGAGCCCCACCTCGGTTGCGCGGTCAGCGTCAAGCTCGAAACGGCGAACCCGGTCCGCAGCTTCAAGGGCCGCGGCACCGAGGTGGTCGCGAGCCAGCTCGCCAATGACGGCTCGCGAGCCGTGGTGTGCGCGAGCGCGGGCAACCTCGGCCAGGCCCTGGCCTGGTCCGGTCGCGGCCGGGGACTCGACGTCACCGTCGTGGCATCCCGCTTCGCGACTCGGGCCAAGCTCGATCGCATCCGCGCACTGGATGCCAGGCTGGAACTGGTGGACGGCGACCACGAGCTGGCGCGCGAGCGGGCCGCGGCCATCGCGCGGCACGACGGCATTCGGCTGGTTGAGGACAGCCTGGACATCGAGACCTGCGAGGGCGCGGCGACCATCGGCCTGGAACTGGTGGACACCGCGCCGTCCTTCGACGCCGTCCTGATCGCTCTCGGCGGCGGGGCGCTGGCCACCGGCGTGGGTCATGTGATGAAGACCTTGGCGCCCGATGTCGAGGTGATCTGCGTCCAGCCGTTGGGCGCACCGGCGCTGACACGCTCGTGGCGCCAACGGCGCGTCGTCACCACCGACTCGACCGACACCATCGCTGACGGCGTCGCCGGTCGGTATCCCATCCCGGCCGTCCTGGACGACCTTCTTCTGGTCGCCGACGACGCCGTCCTTGTCCGGGAGGCGTCGATCATCGCCGGTATGCGGATGCTCCTCGACCAGGCTGGCCTCGTCGTCGAGCCGTCGGCCGCGCTCGGCGTCGCGGCGATCCTCGAAGACCGTGACCGCTTCGCCGACCGGCACGTAGCCACCATCGTGTGCGGCAGCAACGTCGACATGGACGCATATCACCGCTGGGTCGGTGCTCCCATCCACAAGCCTTGACGGTTGCTCTGGCAGTGTGCCCTGAAGCGATGGGCGTTCATCGATCGCGTGTGGTTGCGGTGCGGGCAGCCGGTGATGTGGTGCCTTCGGCTGCTTGCTCGATGTGGGCTTCTCGAGCCAGCCGCGGGATAGCCGGTAGCACTTGCGTGGTTCGCGTGGCGTTCGAACGGCCTCTGGCATTGTTCGCAGATCAGCGGGTTGAAGAAGGTGGCTGGGTCATGGCCGCGGGATGCCTGGCGGGATGCCTGTGTGCGGCATCGGCGACTGCACCATCTGCGATGGGGATCGGACGGGGATTTCACGCCTATCGGGGTTCCGCAGAACGCGCATGTCCGTGAGGGCAGGGGAAGTCCGTTCCGCTCGATCATCCAGTCCCAGCGGGAGATCTGTCGCCTGCATTTCTCCGAGCAGGTGCGCTCGGAGACCGGGGTGGCTGCTGGCAGGCGTACTCGCAGGCGGTGCAGGTGCGGGGTTCGTGTTGCTCGGTGGTGTCCTTGTTGCGGAGCTGACGTTCGATGTAGGCCACTGCCCGCAGGGCTCTGTGACCTCGCGTTTGAGGGATGGACAGGCTCGGCATCGGGCGGGGCAGGTTGCCGAACGTGCGGTCGAGCAGAAAGACGGAGCCGCACTCCTTGCACTTCGTGGTGTCGAGAATCTTCCGCAGCTGTCCGGCGTCACAGCCGGTGACGGCCGCGAGCCGTTCCCAGGACGCGTTGCGATATCCAGGCGGTCCCGCGAGGAACCGCCGCAGGTAGGGGGGGGCGGGAGGCAGTTGGCATGGGCGAGGCGGGCGATGAACGGATAGCGGCCTTCACCAGCGATTGGCCGGGCCTGGAAGGGGAGCTTGGCGATCGCCTCACCGTTCGTACTGGGCTGTTTCACGCGCTCGCTGTCCTCCCTGGCGTCTCATCCGGGCCGATTGCCACCGCGGTTGGACCGGTGATCCTCGCTCGTTTCTGGTGCGAGGTGTTGGGGTACGTCGTACCGACGCACCGAGAAATTGTCAACACTTGTGGATGGCTCATCAGCAACGGTAGGTGGCGAGTGACGAGGCATACTGGCCGTCGTGGCGACGTATGACCGCATCGGTGCGACCTACAATCACACGCGACGACCCGACCACCGGATCGCTGTCAAGATCCACGAGGCGCTCGGCGATGCTGGCACTGTCATCAACGTCGGTGCTGGTGCCGGCTCCTACGAACCACCGCAATCGGTGCTGGCGGTTGAACCCAGTGCGGTGATGATCGCCCAGCGTCCGGCCGGATCTGCGCGGGCCCTGCAGGCATCCGCGGAGTCGATCCCCATCGCCGACGACTCGGCCGACGCGGCGATGGCCATCCTGACTGTGCACCACTGGACGAACCTGGAAGCCGGTATCGGGGAACTCCTTCGGATCGCCCGGCAGCGCGTCGTCATCTTCACGTGGGACCAGGCCATCTTCCGCACCTTCTGGCTGCTGGACGAGTACCTGCCCGAAGTAGCCGCGTTCACCGACACACAGACCGTCCGCGTCGATCGGCTGGTTGCGCTGCTGGGAGGTGCCCGCGTCGAGACGGTCCTGATCCCGCACGACTGCACTGACGGATTCGGTGCTGCATTCTGGCGCCGGCCTGAGGCATATCTCGATCCGGAAGTGCGAGCAGGCATCTCGATGCTTGCCCAAACCGGCGAGCAGGTCCTCCGCCCGGGCCTGACCCGGCTGGCCAGCGACCTGTCCTCCGGCCTGTGGCACGAACGGCATGCTGACCTGCTCGACCGCGAAACATTGGACGTCGGCTACCGACTTCTCGTAGCGGACCTTTAGGAACAGGCGGACGACTGACTCCCCACTCGGGCAGATTCATGCCGTCTGCGGTGGGACTTGGTTATGCCGCGAGGGCCTTGGGCCGTTCGACGAGTTGGCCGCGTTCGAAGCGGGCCCGGCACGGACGAGAGCGACGAGATGGGGTGCATTCATGGCCCGCCACCGGGCCTGGGCGGACTCGATGAGCTTGAAGACCATGGCCAGTGCGGCGGCCCGGGAGCCGGCGCCCTTGGTGACCTTGGTCCGCAGCCGCACGGTCGCGAAGGTCGACTCGATCGGGTTCGTGGTCCGTAGATGGATCCAGTGCTCGGCGGGGAAGTCGTAGAAGGCCAGCAGCTCGGCCTCATCCTCTGTGATCTTCTTGACGGCCTTGGGGAACTTCGCCTGGTACTGCTTTTCAAACGCTTTGACCGCGCTGGCCGCGTGCTCCTTGTCCTCGGCGTTGTAGATGCCCTGGATGGCCTTCTTCGCCGCGGGCTGGGCCGACTTGGGCAGGCTGTCGAGGACGTTGGCCGTCTTGTCCCAACACCTTTGGTGACGGGTTTCGGGGAAGACCTCGTGAAGCGCATTCCAGAAGCCGAGGGCGCCGTCGCCGACAGCGAGGACGGGAGCGCGCATGCCCCGCCGGGCGGCATCCCGCAGCAGGCTCGCCCAGGACTCGGCGGATTCCCGGTAGCCGTCGGCCATGGCGATCAGTTCCTTGGTGCCGTCCGCGCGCACGCCCATCACAACCAGGACGGCAGCCTTGGCCTCCTCGAGGCGTATGCGCAGGTGGATGCCGTCGGCCCAGACGTAGACGTAGTCCGTGGCGGACAGGTCGCGCTCGCCGAACGCCTTGTGGTCGGCCTGCCACTGGGTGGTCAGCCGGGTCACGGTGGCCGGAGAAAGGCCGGCGGAGGAGCCGAGGAACTGCTCGAGCGCGGGCACGAAGTCGCCGCTGGACAGGCCGTGCAGGTAGAGAAGCGGCAGCACCTCGCTGATCTTCGGGGACTCCCTTGCCCAGGGCGGCAGGATCGCCGAGGAGAACCGCTTGCGCTCGCCCGTCGCCGCGTCGATGCGCTTGTCGTTAACGCGTGGAGCCTTCACCTCGATCGTCCCGGCCGCGGTGGTCACGTTCCGGGGCTGGTGGTGTCCGTTGCGGACGACGAGACGCCGCCCGCGCTCGTCCTTCTCGTCGTCCAACTCGGCTATGTAGGCGTCAACTTCGGCCTCCAGCGCGGCGGCAAGCATCCGCCTGGCGCCCTCCCGGACGATCTTGTCGATCAGGGACCCGCCTCGCGTCGAGCCGTCCTCGGTGACTACCGTGAGCATGGGCGTACCTTCCCGGCCGACGGGCCAACGTCGGCCTACTCGATTCCAGTCAATCGATCACCCGGGAAGGTACGCCCTTCGCGTCCAACCCGGGTCCGATCCACAGGACTTGAGCATTGCTCGGCGCCACCGGAGGGGTTCGCCACTTGGGACGATTTCAAGCGCTCGCAGCCACCTGAGCAGCGGGATTCATGGTTCGCCTGCAGTGATCCCTCAGGTGTGGGCCCGCGACTGTACTTCCAGCGCGTCCCCGAAGGGAAGGCCGCCAAGAGCCGGCTGCATCTTGATGTGCGGGTCGGCACGGCGGATATTCGGTTGCGCGGGCGCGGTGCCGAGACTTGACTGAACGCCATGTCCACCCCCTCACCGATCTTCGTAGCGGGTACGGGTCGTTCGGGAACATCGCAGCTCGCGAACATTCTCGGCGAACACCCGCAGATCCGCAGGATTCCGATCGAGACCCGGTTCATCGTCGATCCGGGTGGCTTGCGAGACCTGGCGGATGCACTCACGATTCGATACGACCCTATCGTCGGGGACGACGCCCTCCGCAGGCTGAGCGACATGCTGACAGTGCGACTGGCCGGCAGGCGCGACAGAGACCGGGGTTATACCGTTCCCGCGGCCATCGGTGAGCGGCACTACTGGGACGCTGTGGGACGGCTGTGGTCGGAGCTCGTCGCGAGCACGTTCGACGAGTCCGTGCCTGCGGCAGGGTTCGGGCATGGCGACTGGCCTGCCGGGCCGTTCGAGCCTCAGAGTTACCGGCGGGCGGTCCCGAAATACTTCAGCGATCGGCGCGAACTGCTCAAGATCCTTCGTCGCGCAGTCGACACGATGTTCGGCGGAGCAGCTGCCGACGCGGGAAAGCCGACCTGGTGCGAGAAGACACCGTTCAACCTTCTGTGCATGGACTTCCTCTGGGAGCTCGTCCCTGAGGCGACCATCGTCCACATCAAGCGCCACCCGGTCGCGGTGGTCGCGTCACATGTCGACCAGCCATGGGCACCGCCCACGGTCGACGGCGCGCTCGCATGGCTCAAACCGGTCTATGACCGATGGCTCGCCTGGAAGGCCACGGTCGATCTGACGGGCAAGCGATATGTGGAGGTGAGAGCCGAGGATCTCGCAGCCAACTGGCCCGAGCAGCGCCGCGCCCTGTTCGAACTGCTCGGTGTCGACGACTTCGCGACCATGTCGACGTTCCAGTCACACAGGCTGGAAAATCGCGATGGCCAATTCGACCGCGGGACCCGCGAGTTCGTCGAACGAACGCTTGACGGTGTTATCCCAGCCATGGGATACGCGTAGAGGCCCGCGCAGAACGAACGCTCCGACGAGCAGTGGGCGGTGGTGGGCCCGTTCCCGCACGCGTGGAAGGCCCGGAATCCATCGGTGTCGGGTCATCAGGGCCGCTACGAGCTGAGAAGGTACCCGGCTTCGTTGAGACAGGTCATCAGTCCACGCTCCGGGAATTGGCCATCGCCCAGGGCCCGGACGGCCCTCTACGGTCGGCGCATGCGGATCCGAATCGTTGACGCCTTCACCGACCGCCCCTTCGCCGGAAACCCGGCCGGGGTCCTCCTCCTGGACACCGACGCGTTCCCCGACGACGACCGGCTCCAGCGGATCGCCTCCGAGGTCAACCTCTCCGAGACCGCCTTCGCGCATCCACTGCCCGAGGGCGCGGAGGCCGACTGGGCGCTGCGCTGGTTCACCCCGGCCACCGAGGCGCCGATGTGCGGCCACGCCACGCTCGCCACCGCCCATGTGCTGCGCACCACGGGAGCCGCGAGAGGCACGATCCGCTTCACCACCCTCAGCGGGGTGCTGTCGGCGACGGCCGAGGACAGCGGCATGATCACCCTGGACTTTCCCACCGCCGAGCTGGCCACGCTCGACGTGTCCCAGGGCGTGGCCGGCGTCGCCGACGCGCTCGGCGCCCGGATCCTGTCCGCCCACCACACCAGCCCGTACATCGACGACCTCCTCCTGGAGGTGGCCGACGAGACGGCCGTGCGCACGCTGTCCCCGGACCTCGCCGCGCTCGCGCGGACCGGCCACCGCGGCTGCATCGTGACCGCGGCCGCCGAGGACCCGGCCCGCGGCTACGACTTCGTCTCGCGCGTCTTCGCCCCCGCCGTCGGCATCGACGAGGACCCGGTGACCGGCAGCGCGCACACCGCCCTGGCACCCTTCTGGTCCGCGCGGCTGGGCCGCGCAGACCTGACCGGGCTGCAGGCGTCCGCCCGCGGCGGGCTGGTCCGTACGGCGCTGCGCGGCGACCGCACCCTGTTGACCGGCGCCGCGGTCACCGTCGTCGACGGCGAACTGCTCGCTTAGGTGCCTGTTCAGCTATCGGACCCTGAGCGCGTGGTCATGGCCCGGAACCCGCCCGGCGGCGCCCCCGGACGGGTCAGGCCGTGGGCAGCCAGTCCACCCGGCCCGCCAGCAGGGCGTATCCGACGAAGGCCACGATGTCGATCAGGGCGTGCGCGGCGACCAGCGGCCCGACCCGCCCCCAGCGGCGGTAGAGCAGCACGAAGACCACGCCCATCGCCATATTGCCGAAGAACCCGCCGATGCCCTGATAGAGGTGGTACGAGCCGCGCAGCACCGAGCTCGCCAGCAGTGCGGCCATCGGCGTCCAGCCCAACTGCCCGAGCCTGCGCAGCAGATAGCCGACGACGATCACCTCCTCCAGCACGGCGTTCTGCACGGCGGAGGCGATCAGCACGGGGATCTTCCACCACACGTCGGGCAGCGCCTCGGGCACCACCGTCAGATTGGCCCCGGCCGCCCGCGCGCCGAGGTAGAGCAGCAGCCCCGTACCGCCTATCCCGGCCGCCACCGCGACGCCCGCGCCCAGGTCGAAGGCCGGCCGCCGTCGGTCGAATCCGATGGCGCGCAGCCCGGCGCCCTCCCGTAGCAGCAGATGGGCCACCAGCGCGACCGGCACCAGCGCGGTGGAGATGCCGAAGAGCTGCCAGGCCAGATCCAGCCAGGGCCTGCCCGGTGCCTGAGAGGCGTTGAGCGTGGCCGCCTTGTCCTTCAGCCCGCCGGGCGCGGTCACCGAGCCGATGAAGCTGATCAGCGCCGACACGCCGCTCGCGCCCAGCGACAGCGCCAGGACCAGCAGCGTCTCATGGCGCAGGACGCGCTCCGAGAGCCTGCCCTCCGGTGGGGAAAGCTCCATGTCCCGCGCGTGTGACTGCACCCCTGCCTCCAGTTCCGCTGTTCCGCCTCATCGGTGGTCGTGTGCCGCTAGGGTCTCGAAAAGAGTTCCGAAGATCGCGCAACGGTCAGGGGAGAGCGCCATCCCGCTGGCGCGCCCCTCTCCTGACAGCTTCATCTTCACAGGAGACGCAGCACATGGGACGCCACAGCCTGCCCGAGGACTCAGCCGACCCTCTCCACTCACCACGGCAGGACCCTACGGGGTCCCGGTCCTCCGCCCGCCGCCGGGCCGTCGCGATCTCCACCGCGGTCGTGCTCGCCCTGGCCACCGGTGCGGCACTGGCCCTGCGCGGCGAGCTGCTGGCCCCGATGGAGTCCTGTGCGAACGACGCCGTGCGCATCGGGGTGGCCGCGTCCCCGGACATCGCCCCGGCGCTGCGTGAGGTCGCCGAGCGCGCCCGGTCCGCCCAGGTCCGGTCCGATGGCCGCTGCCTCGATGTGAAGGTCACCAGCCGGGCGCCCTACGAGGTGGCCGACGCGCTCGGCGACGACAGCCGCGACCCGGGTTTCCAGGTGTGGCTGCCGGACTCCAGCGTGTGGGTCGACCGCGCGGCGTCCTCCCCCGCCAAGTCCGTCCCCCTGGACACACTCGGCGGCGTCGCATCCTCGCCGGTCGCCGTGGCGGCGACCCCGTCGGCCGCCAAGCGGCTCGGATGGCCGGAGAAGAAGTACAGCTGGGCCCGGCTGACCGGGGCCGCGACCGGAGACGAGGACCTGCGGCTCGGGACCGCGGACCCGGCGCGCAGCGCCACCGGGCTGCTGGCCCTCGCCCGTGTCAACGCCTCGATAGCCGAGGAGAGCGGCGGGCCGGGAAAGGGCGGCGGAGCCGACACGCGGGCCGCCGCCACCGCGAAACTCCTGTCCCAGCGCGTCTCCGACAGCGACGACCAGGTGCTGACCACGCTGCCGCGCGACGACTCGGGCGCGGAGGCGGGGAATCCGCGGCGCAATCAGGCGCTGTTCCTGTCCGAGCAGGCCGCCTACCGCCACAACGCGGCGGCCGGGGGCTCCCCTCGGCTCCAGCTGTTCTATCCCGAGGACGGCACCGCCGAGCTCGACTATCCGTACACGGTGCTGAATGACGACGCGCTCACCACCGTGCGGGCCCGCGCCGCCACCCGGTTCATGACCTTTCTCTCCGACTCCGGGAACCGCCGGATCCTCGCGCGGCACGGCTTCCGGCCGGCGAGCGGCAAGGCGGTCGAGGCGGTGACCCGTACGGCGGGCGGCAAGGCGCCCCAGCCGTACGCGGTGGTCCCGGCCTCCGGGCCGTCGGGTGCGGAGCTGGACACCGCGCTGGGCATGTGGACGATCACCGTGCAGAGCGCCCGGCTGAACACGGTCGTCGACGCCTCGGCCTCCATGTCGGCCCCGGTGCCCGGCCGGCGCGGCGAGTCCCGGATGGCCGTCACCAAGGCGTCCTTGCTGCGGGCGCTGGCGCAGTTCACACCGGAGGACGAGATCGGGCTGTGGGAGTTCTCCCGGCGGCTCGACGGCGCCCGGGACTACCGGGAGCTGGTCCCCACCCGGAGGCTGGGCCTGCGCACCTCGGACGGGTCCACCCAGCGCGACCGGCTGACGACCGCCTTCGGCGCTCTGGAGCCGGTGCCGGGCGGGGCGACCGGGCTGTACGACACGGCGCTCGCGGCGTACCGGAAGGCACGCGACGGCTACGCGGAGGGCAAGTTCAACGCCGTCGTGCTGCTCACCGACGGATCCGACCAGGACGAGGACAGCATCTCGCGCAAGGCGCTGGTCAAGGAGTTGGAACGGCTCGCCGACCCGAGCCGCCCGGTGCCCCTGATGGCCATCGCCGTCGGGCCGGACGCCGACCTGTCCGCGTGCGAGGACATCGCGGAGGCGACCGGCGGCTCGGCACAGCAGGTGGAGGACCCGGCGCAGATCGACAGCGTGATCCTCAAGGCGATCGTGTCGGCGAGCCGGGCGGGCGCGGAGGACCCGGGCTGAGACACGCCCGAAGGGCGCCTCATTTTTTTGAGGCTCGGCTCTCCCCAACCGCTCGGAGGCGCCCCCGCCCATCGGTAGCTGGGGGCGCCCCCGGCCGGGCCGGTCAGCCGGGGAGGGCGGTCGGCCAGGTGTGCACCGGTTCGCCGGTGCGCATCAGCTCGCAGTAGCGGCGGGTCATCGCCGCCAGCGCGGCGTCCCGCCCGAGCCCGCTCTCCCGCGCCCGGTGGTACACGGTGGCCTGCCAGGAGGCGCCATTGACCCGCCGTCGGCAGCGCTCATCGATGATTCCCAGGTAGCGCTCGCGGTCGGCGGCCTCGACGCCCCAGGCGTCGAGGCCGGCGGCGGCCAGCGGCAGCAGTTCCTCCTGGACGAGCCGGACGGCGGGGATGCGCACGGTCGAAGAGGAGCGGCCGCCCGGCTTGGGCCACCGCAGGACCGCGTCGATGCCGTGGCGGCAGGCCGTGTCGAAGTTGGCCGCCGCGGTCTCGAACGGCAGCCGCTTCCACACCGGGCGCGGCTCCTCGGCGAGCGCCCGCACCAGGCCGTAGTAGAAGGCGGCATTGGCGATGACATCGCTGACGGTGGGCCCGGCGGGCAGTACACGGTTTTCCACCCGCAGGTGCGGCACGCCGTCGGCGACCGCGTACACGGGGCGGTTCCAGCGGTAGATGGTGCCGTTGTGCAGCACCAGCTCATTCAGCAGCGGCACCTCGCCGTCGTCCAGCACCCGCAGTGGGTCCTCGTCCCCCGCGGTCGTCAGCAGTGGCGGGAAGAAGCGCAGATTCTCCTCGAAGAGTTCGTACGCGTCGCTGATCCAGCGCTCGCCGAACCAGGTCCGCGGACGCACGCCCTGGGCCGCGAACTCCGGCGGGCGGACGTCCGTGGCCTGCAGGAACAGCGGCGGACGGGACTCGCGCCACACCTCCCGGCCGAACAGGAAGGGGGCATTGGCGCCCACCGCGATCTGCGCGGCGGCCACCGCCTGGGCCGCGTTCCACACGGCCGCGAACCGGCCCGGGGTGACCTGCAGGTGCAGCTGGACGGAGGTGCAGGCGGCCTCGGGGGCGATCGAGCCGGAGGCGTAGCGGAACCGCTCCTCGCCCTCGACGTCGATCAGGAAATCCTCGCCGCGGGCGGCCAGCATCTGTTCATTGAGAAGTTTGTAGCGGTCATCGTAGGAGAGGTTCGTGGAGCCCAGGTCGCGGGCGGCAAGGGTCGGGAGAATTCCGATCATAACGATCTCGGAGTCCACTTCCCCCGCCTTGCGATCGGCATATGACAATCCCGTCCGGAGCTCTTCCGCCAACTGGTCGAGAACCCTTCCGTGCAAACGGTGGGGCACGATGTTTACTTCAAGATTGCACTGTCCGAGTTCGGTCTGGAAATCATGACTGGCGATTCTCTCCAGAACCTCGGCGTTCATCATCCTCGGCATCCCGTCGGACCCCGCGAGATTCAGCTCGATCTCCAGCCCCATGAGATTCCTCGGGCGGTCGAAACGCTTCTCGGCCAGGAGCCGGGCCAGCGCCTCAAGCCCCTGCCGGAGCCTCACGCGCTGCCGCTGCCGCCCGGACGGATCGAACTCCCCGGCTACGACCTTCTCCCCCATCGAAGCGTCCCTTCCTCGAGTGGATCAGCGGCCCCCGGCCGCGTACATCACGCTCGATGATGCCCAGCCAATGTGATCGATAACGCCACACGCGGACCGCCCAGCCGATAGGCTCTGCACAGCGCCGCATTGCCGTGATGAAAAACACCGGCGAGATCAAGCCTACCCAGGTTTGGTTAAAATGCCAGGTCATATCCGTGCATATGGCAGAGAATCGGCGAAAATCCCCTCGTCCGGGCGGGCCGGATAAGTGCTTGTCCGCAATACCGGGGACAGGTACATGAAACACGACGGGAACACTTGTCGTATAAACTCGGTAACCGAGGCAGAGAGACAACGTCCTGACATCGCGTCAGGCCCTCTGACCCGCGTACGCCGACAGCGCCATCCGCACCTGTCACGCCAGCGCTCCACCGTGTCTCCGAAGTGAGAGGCGACCCACCATGCCGCTGCACGTCCCCTCGGCTCCAGCGCCTGCTCGAAGCAGCATCCGCACGGCCCTTGGCTCACCCACCGCCGTCCGCACCCCGCTCCTCGGCTCCCTGGAGGGACCCTTCGAGCTCGAACTCCCGCTGCCCGTCCACGTCCTGGACGACATCACCGCCCCCGACGGCCCGCCGCGGGCCCGGCTCACCGGATGGCGGTTCCTGATCCGCGACGGTGAGCGCACGGTGGCCTCCGCCGAGGCGATGCTGGCCGCCGACGGCTGGGTCTTCTCACACTTCTCCGAAGGCCCGTATGTGTCCTCGGCCGAACTGGCGCTGCGCCAGGCCGAGTCGCTGCCCTCGGTGTACCAACCCCGGCTGCTGTCCATCCCGGAGCTGTACATGCTGACGCTGTGGCTGCGCGGCGACCCGGACGCCGACGCCGAAGAGAGCCACCTCGCCGCCGCCGACCTGCTGGTGCCGCTCACCCCCGCCCCGCCCGGGATCGCCGCTCACCGCGCGTACCGCGCCGCGGACCTGCTGCCGGTGCTCACCCTCCGGCTGACGCCGACGCCACTGCTGGGCTCCTCGGCCTGACCCCTCGCGGCCGCCGCCCACGCCCGAGCGCCCCGTGATCTGGAGGATCACGGGGCGCTCCGCTGCGGGCTCGTAACAGTCCTGTCAGGATGAACCGCCGGCCGTGTGGATGCGTCATTATCTAGCGAGTACCGGTGCCGCGAAATCCGTGCGGAAACCGGCCTGTAGGGCAACACTTGGAGCAACCGACCGACTGACCAACGGGGGGCGGCCATGACTGCCGCAGCAAGCCACAGGACACTCACCACACCCCAGCGAGAGATCCCTTCCATGTGCCAGCACCAGCCACCGTGCCCGTCAGCCGACTCCGCCGACCGGGAGGCCGCCCATCTCGTGGCGCACCACCCCGAGCAGGGCTGGAGCCTGCTGTGCAACGGTGTCCTCCTCTTCGAGGACACCGGTGAGCTCCTGCCGGACGGGCAGATCATCGCCCCGCACCGGCCGCTGGACACCGAGCGCGTCGTCACGGCGGCCTGAACACCCGTCGTCACGGCAGCCTGAACGCCCAGGGGCCGGCCCGGCATCTCTGCCGCACCGGCCCCGTACCCCGACCGGGCCTGCCCGGTCAGCTCTCGTACGACTCCAGCGGCGGGCAGGAGCAGACCAGGTTACGGTCGCCGAAGGCGCCGTCGATCCGCCGCACCGGCGGCCAGTACTTGTCGGCCGGCGACGCCCCGGCCGGGAAGGCCGCCTCCGTCCGGGTGTAGGGGTGCTCCCACTCCCCGCTCAGCGCGGCCGCCGTGTGCGGGGCGTTCCGCAGCGGGTTGTCGTCACCGGGCCACTCCCCCGAGCCGACCTTCTCGATCTCCGCCCGGATGGCGATCATCGCCTCGCAGAACCGGTCCAGCTCCGCCAGGTCCTCGCTCTCCGTCGGCTCGATCATCAGCGTGCCGGCGACCGGGAACGACATCGTGGGCGCGTGGAACCCGTAGTCGACCAACCGCTTGGCCACATCGTCGACGCTCACGCCGGTCGCCTTGGTGAGCGGCCGCAGATCGACGATGCACTCGTGGGCGACCAGGCCGCCGGGGCCGGTGTAGAGCACCGGGTAGTGCGGCTCCAGGCGCTTGGCGATGTAGTTGGCGCCGAGCACCGCCACCTGGGTGGCCCGGCGCAGCCCCTCGGCGCCCATCAGCCGGACGTACGCCCAGGAGATGGGCAGGATGCCCGCCGAACCCCAGGGCGCGGCCGCGACCGGGCCCACGCCGGTCGCCGGGCCCGCCGCGGGCTGCAGCGGGTGGTTGGGCAGATACGGCGCCAGGTGCTCGCGCACCGCGACCGGGCCCACGCCGGGACCGCCGCCGCCGTGCGGGATGCAGAAGGTCTTGTGCAGGTTCAGGTGGGAGACATCGCCGCCGAACCTGCCCGGTCGGGCCAGCCCCACCAGGGCGTTGAGGTTCGCGCCGTCCACGTAGACCTGGCCGCCCGCGTCGTGCACGGCCGCGCAGATCTCGGTGATGTGCTCCTCGAAGACGCCGTGTGTGGACGGGTAGGTGACCATCAGGACGGCCAGTTCGTCGCCGTACCGCTCGATCTTGGCGCGCAGGTCGTCGGCGTCCACCTCGCCGTCCTCGCCGGTCTTGACCACGACGACCTTCATGCCCGCCATCACGGCGCTGGCGGCGTTGGTGCCGTGCGCGGAGGACGGGATGAGGCAGACCGTACGCCGCTCCTCGCCGTTGGCGCGGTGGTAGGCGCGCACGGCCAGCAGCCCGGACAGCTCGCCCTGCGATCCGGCGTTCGGCTGCAGGGAGACCTTGTCGTAGCCGGTGGCCTCGGCCAGCCGCTCCTCCAGCTCGCGGATCAGCGTCAGATAGCCCTGGGCCTGCTCGACGGGAGCGAAGGGGTGCAGCGCCCCGAACTCCGGCCAGGTGACCGGCTCCATTTCGGTGGTGGCGTTGAGCTTCATGGTGCAGGAGCCGAGCGGGATCATGCCCCGGTCCAGGGCGTAGTCGCGGTCGGCCAGACGCCGCAGATAGCGCAGCATCGCGGTCTCGGAGCGGTGCCGGTGGAAGGCCGGGTGGTTCAGATACGTGTCGCCGCGCAGCAGGTCGGCGGGGAGTGCGTCGGCCGCCGCGGCGTCCAACTCGTCGATGGCGGGCAGCCCGCCGTCCACACCGAAGGCCGACCACACGGCGGAGAGCTGGGCGCGCCCGGTGGTCTCGTCGCAGGCGATGCCCACATGGTCGGCGTCGGTCAGCCGCAGGTTGACCCCGGCCTCGCGGGCCGCGGTGACGACCTCGGCGGCCCGGCCCGGCACATACGCGGTCAGGGTGTCGAAGAACGCGCCGTGCACAATCTCCACACCCCCGGCGCGCAGCCCCTCGGCCAGCACGGCCGCGTAGCGGTGGGTGCGCCGGGCGATGATCCGCAGGCCCTCCGGGCCGTGGTAGACGGCGTACATGCCGGCCATCACGGCGAGCAGGACCTGGGCGGTACAGATGTTGCTGGTGGCCTTCTCGCGGCGGATGTGCTGCTCGCGGGTCTGCAGGGCCAGGCGGTACGCCTTGTCGCCGTCGGCGTCGACCGAGACGCCCACCAGACGGCCCGGCAGGCTGCGGGCGTAGGCCGCGCGGACGGCCATGAAACCGGCGTGCGGCCCGCCGAAGCCCATCGGCACGCCGAACCGCTGGCTGCTGCCGACCGCGATGTCGGCGCCCAGTTCCCCGGGCGAGGTGAGCAGGGCGAGGGCGAGCAGATCCGCGGCGACGGTGACCACGGCGCCGAGCTCATGGGCCCGCTCGATGACCGGGCGCGGGTCGCGCACCGCGCCGGAGGCGCCCGGGTACTGCAGCAGCACGCCGAACACCCCGCGCTCGGCCACCTCGGCCGGTATGCCCGCCGAGAGGTCGGCGACCACCACCTCGACACCGGTGGGCTCGGCGCGGGTCTGGATGACCGCGACGGTCTGCGGCAGGGTGTCGGCGTCGACCAGGAACACGCCCTGCTTGACCTTGCCCACCCGCCGCGACAGCGCCATGGCCTCGGCGGCGGCGGTGGCCTCGTCGAGCAGCGAGGCACCGGCGGTCGGCAGCCCGGTCAGGTCGGCGACGACGGTCTGGAAGTTGAGCAGCGCCTCCAGCCGGCCCTGGGAGATCTCCGGCTGGTAGGGCGTGTACGCGGTGTACCAGGCGGGGTTCTCCAGCACGTTGCGCAGGATCACCGGCGGGGTGAACGTCCCGTAGTAGCCCAGGCCGATCATCGGGGAGAGCACCTGGTTGCGCTCGGCCAGGCCGCGCAGCTCGGCCAGTACCTCGGCCTCGCTGCGGGCCGGGGGCAGCCGCAGCTCCTCGGCGCTCCTGATGACCTCCGGCACGGCGGCCTGGGTGAGCTCGTCGAGGGAGCCGAAGCCGACCTGCGCGAGCATCTTGGCCTGTGCCTCGGCATCGGGTCCGATGTGGCGCCGCTCGAACGGAGTACCGCGTTCCAGCTCGGTCAGTGAGGTGCGATTGGCGGTCATCTGCGAGGCCTCCTGGTCTGTACGACCGACGAGGGGCACCACGGGTGCGGGTGCCCGAACGGCCTCCCCCTCTGTCATCTCGACCTGAGAGCTTCACCGGGCCCGCGGACGGCGACCCGGCTTTCACCGTCGGTGAGGAGGGGTTCCGGAGCTGTGCTCGCCCGTGGCCCACCCTGCTTTCCAGAGTGACCTCACCCGCGCGGTACGTGTGCCTGAGAGATTCCGGGGAGGATTTGCTCCTTCGGCGCCTCCGACGACGTCGGCGGAGAGCTCTCCCGCACGGGGTCTGCAGCCACAGTCAGCCTACCAGCGAGCCTGCCGCCAGGGATTTTGGGCAAGCGCTCGAGTGGACGCGCGCGGCGTTGTGGCTTTTCGTAGGTATCACGGAAAATCACGGGAAAACATGAAAAAATCGCCACCTGTGGGAGAGAGTGTGCAGACCGACATCGATCCGCGGACCCTCATCGGCCGCAAGGCCCTCGACCGCGACGGCACGAAGATCGGCACCGTGGACGAGGTCTACCTCGACGACGCGACCGGCGATCCGGAGTGGGCGGCGGTACGCACCGGCCTGTTCAGCCGGGACGTGTTCGTGCCTCTCGAACCCAGCGAGGTCGTCGGCGACACGCTGCGGGTGCCGTACGACCGGGCGCTCATCAAGGACGCGCCGGACTTCGGGGTCGGCCGCCATCTGTCGCCGGAGCAGGAGCTGCAGCTCTACCACCACTACGGTCTGGACGTCACCGGCTGACCCCGGCGTCGCTGTCCGTCCAGGCCTGGTCTTGGGCCTGGCCCTGCTCCTGGCCCTGCTCCTCGTCCAGGGCCGAGGCGTCGGCGTGGCTCACGGCGGACCGGATCAGCGGCAGCGGCTCCGCGGGCTCCAGCGCCGAATCGTCGACCGCGAAGGTCCGCACCCGGCCCGGCTCCGACCAGGGCTCCTCGAACCGCACGGTCACCCGGCCGACCCCGCTGCCCTGCACCCATCCCGCCCCGTACTCCGCGTGTCGTACGTCGGAGCCGGGCAGCCAGCGGCGCGGCCGGCCGGCGTCCTCGCCCTCTTCCTCGATCAGGTCCGCCGGGGCGGGCTCCGGTGTCCCTCCGGCCTCGCGCGTCCCCTCCGCGGCCTCATGAGCGGCCTGGGCGGCCTGGGCGAACAGATCCTCCTGGGTGTAGTCGGCCAGGCCGCTCACGCCCACTCCCAGCAGCCGCACACCCGCCGTGGTGTCCACCCCTTCCAGCAGCCGCGCCGCGGCCTCCCGCACCACTGCCGGATCGTCCGTCGGTCCGCGCAGCGTCTCGGACCGGGTCAGCGTGGAGAAGTCGTAACGCCGCACCTTGAGCACGACCGTGCGCCCCGAGCGGCCGGCCCCGCGCAGCCGCCGCACACACCGGTCGGCGAGCCGCGCCACCTCCAGCTGCACCCGAGTGCGGTCGGTGAGGTCGACGTCGTACGTGTCCTCCACCGATACGGACTTGGCGTCCCGCTCCGCGACGACCGGCCGGTCGTCCCGCCCACAGGCCATGCCGTACAGCGATGCGCCATGCGCCTTGCCCAGCAGCCGCACCAGCTCCTCCTCCCCCGCCTCCCGGGTCTCGTCGACGGTGTGGATCCCGGCCCGGCGCAGCGCCTCCGCGGTGGCCGGGCCCACCCCGGGGAGCGTGCGCACCGGCAGCGGCCCCAGCAGCTCCCGCTCGATGCCCGGCTCGATGAGCACCAGACCATCGGGCTTGGCCTGCTCGGAGGCGATCTTGGCGAGCATCTTGGACCCCGCCAGCCCCACCGAGCCGGTCAGCCCGGTCGCGGCCACGATGTCCGCGCGCAGCCGCTCCCCCACGGCCCGCGCCGCCTGCGAGGTGGCAGGGACACCGCCCGCCTCCAGATCCACGAACGCCTCGTCCAGGCTCAGCGGCTCGACCAGCGGGGACAGGGCGGCCAGCAGGGCCATGACCGTGTCGCTCACCTGGCGGTACAGGGTGAAGCGGGGGGTGAGATACGCCGCGTTCGGACACAGGCGGCGGGCTTGGGCCATCGCCATGGCCGAGTGGACCCCGAACACCCGCGCCTCGTAGGAGGCCGTGGCCACCACGCCGCGCGGCCCCAGGCCGCCGACGATCACCGGCTTGCCGCGCAGGCTGGGCTTGGCCGCCTGCTCCGCCGCGGCGTAGAAGGCGTCCATGTCCAGATGCAGAATCGTCGGCGCACCCCTCACACCTACAGATGCTGCCGCATGCCACTGACAATCGGGCGAATGACCATCAGGTGAGGCCGTCCGCGAGGCCGTGCGACGCCGCCGAGTCCTCGCACACTCGCGAGCCGGGCGCGGCAGCCGGCCCGCGCGGCTCCGGCTCCGCGCTCAGCCCGCGCGGTTGCGGCGCCGCGCGAGCTCGTCGGCGGGGTTGTGCCCCACCAGGGTCTCGCCGGTGTCCACGCGCTCGCCGTGGAGCTGCGCCAGCGCGCTCTCCACGTCCCGCCACACCACGCCCACGGCGATCCCGAAGACGCCCTGACCGCCCTGGAGGAGGTCGACCACCTCGTCGGGCGACGTGCATTCATAGACCGTCGCCCCGTCGCTCATCAGCGTCATCTGGGCGAGGTCGTCGAGGCCGCGCGAGCGCAGGTGCTGGACGGCGGCCCGGATGTTCTGCAGGGACACGCCGGTATCCAGAAGCCGCTTGACGATCTTGAGGACGACGACGTCCCGGAAGCTGTAGAGCCGCTGGCTGCCCGAGCCGTACGCAGGCCGCACGCTGGGCTCCACGAGCCCGGTGCGCGCCCAGTAGTCCAGCTGGCGGTAGGTGATGCCGGCGGCCGCACAAGCGGTCGGCCCGCGATACCCCACCTTCTCGGGCTTCGCCACGGCGCCTTCCCGCGGCGGTGCGGCCTGTGCCGCCACCTGAGCCTTCAAAGCCGGTTCGGCCGGTGCGCTCCCGGGGAGCGTGTACGGACCGCCTGCCGCCGTGCCGTCGCCGCTGCTTCTCACGCCGACCTCCGTCCTCGACCTGCCTTCTCGACGGTAGGCAGTCACCCGGGGTGCGTCAACGATCGCCACACTCGGCACGCCGAGTGATAATCACCCTAAGGGTGGTTTCCCGCATCCCTCTTGCGGGAAAGGCTACTCGAATGCGCTGACGAAGACCGGCAAACAGCGCAGCTCAGTTCACCGCCCGCCGCTCCCTGGCGGCTGATGGCTCACTGGCTGCTGGTGCCGAAGTCCTCGGGCGAGATCTGGTCGAGGAACTCGCGGAACTTCTCCACCTCGTCCTCCTGCTCGTCCGGGATGGCGATCCCCGCGTCGTCCAGCACCCCGTCACTGCCGTAGATCGGCGTGCCGGTGCGCAGCGCCAGCGCTATGGCGTCGGACGGCCGGGCGCTGACCTCCACGCCGCTGGCGAACACCAGCTCCGCGTAGAAGACACCCTCGCGCAAGTCCGTGATCCGGACCTCGGTGAGCTGCTGGCCGACCGCGTCGAGCACGTCCTTGAAGAGGTCGTGGGTCAGCGGGCGCGCCGGAGCCATGCCCTGCTGAGCGAAGGCGATCGCGGTCGCCTCCCCCGGTCCGATCCAAATGGGGAGGTAGCGGTCGCCTCCTACCTCGCGCAGGAGCACGATCGGTTGGTTGGAGGGCATCTCCACCCGGACACCCACGACGTCGAGCTCGTTCACACAGCAACCCTAGGACGTGCCCGGCCGGTTTGGATAGTCGGGGCCGGGCCGGTCACCGGGAACCGGCCCGCAGAGCGGACTGGACAAAGGCCGCATGAAGCCGCACGGACAGGTCGGCCAGCTCCCGAGCGCTGGCCTCCGCATGGGCTCTGGTCTGCGGATTTCGATGTCGTCGCAGGGGCGCGACCACCTGCTCGAGCAGTCCGACCTCGCGCTCCGCGGCGGCTTTCATGATCCTCAAATGACGTGGTTCCAGACCGAAACGACCCAGGTCCGCGACGAGCCTGGCGACGGTCACCGCCTCGATGTCGTACCCGCCGTCCGCACCCGGCCCGATCAGCCCGAACGACTCCCACTCGGCCAGCTTCCCCTCGTCGATCCCGGTGGCGGCCAGCAGCTCGGCCCGGCCCACCCGGGCGGCAGTGGGGCGCTCCAAGGCGCTCTCGGGCCCCTCCTCGGCCGATCCGGCCGATCCCTCCGGCAAGGCGCCGGAGGCCGCGACGGGCAGCTGCGGCCGCTCTCCCCGCTCCAGGGCGTCCAGATGCTCCCGAATGACCTTCAGTGGCAGGTAGTGGTCACGCTGCAGGCGCAGGATCTGGCCGAGCCGCTCCACGTCCTTTGGGCTGAATTTGCGATAGCCGGAGGGCGTACGACGCGGCTCGACCAGGCCCTCGGCCTCCAGGAAACGGATCTTGGAGACGGTGACCTCGGGGAATTCGTCCCGCAGCAGATTCAGCACGGTGCCGATGCTCATTGCCCGGCCACCCGCGGGGGCGGTGCCGGTGCCGGCACCGCCCGACGGTGTCTGAAGCATGGACCTCCCCTGACGGGTCAGATGCCGAAGCCCCGCTGGCTCGGGTAGAAGACCACCCGGTACTTGCCGATCTGCACCTCGTCACCGCTGGTCAGGATGGCGGAGTCGATCGCCTCGCGGTTGAGGTACGTCCCATTCAGGCTGCCGACGTCCGCGACGGTGAAGGAGCCGTCCTGACCGCGCCGGAACTCAACATGGCGACGCGAGACCGTCACGTCGTCCAGGAAGATGTCGCTCTGCGGATGACGGCCGGCCGTGGTCACATCGCTGTCCAGCAGGAAGCGGCTGCCGGAGTTCGGTCCGCGGCGGACCACCAGCAGCGCGGACCCCGGGGGCAGCGCCTCGACGGCCGCCTGGGCCTCCGGGGAGAGCGAGGGCAGCGGAGTCTGCCCGGTCACCTCGGAGTCATAGGCCTCCAGCCCGGAGATCGAGATGGTGGAGGTGGTCTCCGAGGCGCGCTCGGAGGGCGCCTGGCCCCGCAGCGGCGCGCCGCAGTTGGAGCAGAACCGGCTGGCCTCGGCGTTCTGATGGCCACACCTTTGACATACCGGCAAGCCGAACCCTCCGCCCGTGTTCGCGGTCGATGGCTCCCCGAAACCTATGCGTCCAGCCGCGGAAGGGTCAACAGAAGACGCGCCCTGACCACCCGGAATGCCGCCGCCGTCCCGGAACAGCGGACGCTCCTCGCTCACCCCGCTCTCCTCCGCGGCACGCGGGGCGCGGTGGCGGGCGGTGCTGCTGCCGCCGTCCTGGCGCGCGCTCTTGCCGAACAACTTCCCGAACAACTTCACGGGCGATTCCCCTTGACTGAAACAGACCCGCCCGTGGGGCAGGGCAAACCCTCGATGCACACACCAGACGGTCCGGACATCATCACAACGTCCGTGACCACCAGACAGTTTCCATCACGCGCGACTCTTCCGGTGCGCCGACCCCCCGCGTCCTCATTGTCTCGCCGCGAGACTCCCATACCTAACCACCTCACCGCGACGACGACCGAGCGTAGTCAGGCCGCTTCGCCGACCGCAAGGCGTCGACCACGATCTTCTTCGAGCGCTCGATGGACACGGTGACCTGCTCCTTTTCCAGGCTCTGCACCACTCCGCCCGGAATGTTCAGGGCCGGCTCCAAGTCCTCCGGCTTGCCGATGACCTTGATCACGTACGGCTGTGTCACTTTCCGTCCGTCGATTTCCACCGCGCCGCCGATATCCGCGAAGTACGTGCTCGCGACCACCCGCACCTTGCCGATCTGGATGGCCTCGGCCCCGGCGGCGCGCAGTTCCTGGACCGCGTCGAGCAGCATGTCCGACTCCACGGTGCCCCTCGACGCGCCGATCTTCATGGTGATGCCCGGCCCCTCGGCGGCGACGGTGCCCGCGAGCACACCGAGCTGCTGCTCTTTCTGGGCCGTCTGCTTACGGGCCTCCTCGGCCCGGTCCGAGCTGTTCTCCAGCTCGGTCCTCTGGGTCTCCAGCCGCTGCTTCTCGTCCCGCAGCCGCTGGGTGCGGTTGTCCAGCTCGTCGAGGATGCGCACCAGGTCCTCCTGCCGGGCGCCGCGCAGCACGCTGTTCTCATTGGTCGAGCGCACCTGGATGGCCAAACCGAGGCCAAGGCCGAACAGCAGGAGCGCGACGATGAGTTGAGCCCGCGTCAGCCGTGGCGGCCACAGACCCTTCACCAGCCGCTGACGGCCGGTGGACGACTCCTGGACCGCCTCGGGCTCCCCGCGGTCCGCTGAACCGTCTCCGGGCCCCTCGCCGGACTCTTCGCCAGGGCCCTCGCCGGGCTCATGGGCCGGTGCGGTCTCCCGCCGTTCCGCCTCGGCCTTCTCCCCGGGTTCTTCCGGCTTACGGGACCACTCGGGCTTATCGGACTGCTCGGACGTGCGGGGCCGCTCCGGCTCGCGGGGCTGCCGCTGGGGCTCCTGCGGGGTGTCGTCGGTCGTCATCGGCTCACGCCCGGAAGACATGGCGGCGGATGGCGGCGGCGTTGGAGAAGATCCGGATACCGAGCACGACCACGACACCGGTGGACAGCTGGGCCCCGACCCCGAGCTTGTCGCCCAGGAAGACGATCAGCGCGGCGACCACCACATTGGACAGGAACGAGACCACGAAGACCTTGTCGTCGAAGATCCCGTCGAGCATCGCCCGGAAGCCACCGAACACCGCGTCGAGCGCGGCGACGACGGCGATGGGCAGATAGGGCTCGACCACCGTCGGCACCACGGGTTGGACCACAAGTCCGACCACGACTCCCACGATGAGGCCCAATACGGCGATCACGATGTGCCCTTCCCTGTGTCGGTGCCGCCCTTCCCGGGGCCACCGGCTATCGGTTCTGCGGTTCGTACGATCAGACTCGGCGCGGCCGGAAGCCGCACCTCGTCCGCGGCGGAAATGCTCGTGCGGATGCCGTAGTTTTCGTGCAGTACATGCAGGTACTGTCCGTCGGCACTGTCCTGGAAGGTCGTGCTCAGCCGCCGTCCGTCCCCCACCGCGAGCACCGTGTACGGCGGCACCAGCGGCTTGTTGTCGACCAGTATGGCGTCCCCCGCGGCCCTGATCGCCGACAGGGCCGTCAGCCGCTGCCCGTTGATCGAGACGGCCTCCGCGCCGGATTCCCACAGGCCATTGACGACCCGCTGCAGATCACGGTCGCGCACCCGGCCCGTATCGGAGAAGCCGGTGCTCTCCCGCGGCCCCCCGCCGCCCTGGTCGGCCTCCTTGGCGTCATTGACAACCAGCTTGACCCCCGGCCCCTTCACCTCGGTCGCACCCGACAGCAGCGCGAGCAGCTCCCCCTTGTCCCCGCCGTGCTCCTCCAGCGCCTGCCGCTGCCGGTCGCCGACCTCCTTGCGGAGCCTGTCCAGGCTCTTCTGTAGGTCATCCGCGTTCGAGTTCCCGGACTCGATGCGGTCGATCAGCTTTTCCCGATCCTTGGCCAGCTTCGGCGCCGATATCCGGGCCTCGTCGGCGCCGATGGTCACGATGCCCGCCGCCAGCACCAGCCCCGCGGCCAGCACCAGCTTGCCGCGCAGGGTACGTGGCAGGCCCCGCCGGCCCTCCGTGCCGTGGCGCGCGGCGGCCTCGGCGTACCCCTCGTCGAGACTGTGGTCCATCACATTGGTCAGCAGCGACATGGACGCGTCGAGACGTGGGCGTGGGCTCGGCGGAGCTGTGCTCCGAACGGGGGGCTGCTGCGGCATGCCGCACATCGTCGCACGTCGCGGGCGCAGCCGCCGAATGGCCCCACCGGCGCGCCGGAAGCAGGCAGAGGCCGCTGCAGCCCCCGTGTGCTCCCGGGGGCTGCCTACGAGCTCTCAGACGCTCCCCACCAGGGGGAACGGGTCAGCGCCCGGCGCTCTCCACCACGGCGGACCACTCATCCAGCAGCGTCTGCGCGGACGCGTCGTCCGGTCCCTCCGCCCACAGATGGGTGACCGCCTCGGCGGGGTCGGGCAGCACCATGACCCAGCGCCCGTCGGCCTCGACCACCCGCACCCCGTCCGTGGTGTCGACGGACCGGTCGCCCGCCGCCTCCACCACCCGGCGCATGACCAGACCCTTGACCGCCCACGGAGTGGCCAGATCCCGGCGCAGGACATGGGCGCGCGGAATGCGCGCGTCGATCTGGCTGAGGGTGAGCTGGGTACGGGCCACCAGCCCGATCAGGCGTACGAAGGCGGCCGTGCCGTCGAAGACACTGCTGAACTCGGGGATGATGAAGCCGCCGCGCCCGTCCCCGCCGAACATGGTGCCTTCCGCCCTGGCGACCCGAGTGAGGTCGTCGGCCGCGGTCGTCGTCCACTCCACCTGCGTGCCGTGGTACGCCGCCACCTGCTCGGCGATACGTGTGGTGGTCACCGGCAGCGCCACCCGACCGCTGCGGCGCTCCGCGGCCACCAGGTCCAGCATGACCAGCAGGGCCCGGTCGTCCTCCACGATGCGGCCCCGCTCGTCCACCAGCGACAGCCGCTCGCCCACCGGGTCGAAACGCACGCCGAAGGCCGCGCGGGCCGAGGCCACGATCTCACCGAGCCGCACCAGACCCGAGCGGCGCGCCTCCGCCGTCTCGGTCGGGCGCGATTCGTTCAGGCCGGGATTGATGGTCAGCGCGTCGACGCCGAGCCGGCCGAGCAGGCTGGGCAGAACAAGTCCGGCGCTGCCGTTCGAGGCGTCCACGACAACCTTGAGGCCTGATTCGGCGATGCCGCTGGTGTCCACGGCACGCAGCAGGGAGCCCGTGTACGAGTCGAAGACGCTGGAGGGGAAGCTGAGGTCGCCGATCTCGCCGGGGAACGCCCGCCGGTACTCCTGCCGCGCGTACACCCGGTCCAGCTTCCGCTGCCCGGCGGCGGACAGATCGGCGCCGCGCTCGTCGAAGAACATGATGTCGACGGAGTCGGGCACGCCGGGCGAGGTACGGATCATAATTCCGCCGGCGCTGCCGCGCGCGGTCTGCTGGCGGGCCACGGGCAGCGGCACGTTCTCCAGGTCCCGCACATCGATGGCGCTGGTCTGGAGGGCCGAGATCACGGCTCGTTTGAGCGCCCGCGCACCACGGGAGTGGTCGCGCGCGGTGGTGACCGTCGAGCCCTTCTTGAGGGTCGTCGCATAGGCCCCGGCGAGCCGCACGGCGAGCTCCGGGGTGATCTCCACGTTCAGGATCCCGGACACGCCGCGGGCCCCGAAAAGATGGGCCTGGCCGCGCGACTCCCAGATGACCGAGGTGTTGACGAAGGCGCCGGCCTCGATTGTCTTGAACGGATACACCCGGACATTGCCCTGGACGATCGATTCCTCACCGATCAGGCACTCGTCACCGATGACCGCGCCGTCCTCGATCCGGGCCGCCCGCATGACGTCGGTGTTCTTTCCGATGACGCAGCCGCGAAGATTGGCCTGCTGGCCGACGTACACATTGTCGTGGACCACGGCTCTGTGCAGAAAGGCGCCGCTCTTCACGACGACATTGGACCCGACGACGGTGTGCTCGCGGATCTCCGCGTCCGCCTCCACCTTCGCGTAGTCGCCGATGTAGAGCGGGCCGCGCAGCACGGCGTCCTGATGCACCTCGGCGCCCTCGGCGACCCATACCCCCGGGGAGATCTCGAAGCCGTCGATTTCGACGTCGACCTTCCCCTCCAGCACATCGGCCTGGGCCTTGACATAGCTCTCGTGCGTGCCGACGTCCTCCCAGTAGCCCTCGGCGACATAGCCGTAAATCGGCTTGCCTTCCTTCATCAGCTGCGGGAAGACATCACCGGACCAGTCGACGGGCACATCGGGCTCGACATAGTCGAAGACCTCCGGCTCCATCACATAGATGCCGGTGTTCACGGTGTCGGAGAAGACCTGCCCCCAGGTGGGCTTCTCCAGGAAGCGCTCGACCCGGCCGCCCTCGTCGACGATGGTGATCCCGAACTCGAGGGGATTGGGCACACGGGTCAGACAGACCGTGACCAGCGCCCCGTTCTGCTTGTGGAAATTGATCAGCTCGGTGAGGTCGAAATCCGTCAGGGCATCACCCGAAATCACGAGAAAGGCATCGTCCTTGAGTGCCTCTTCCGCGTTCTTGACGCTGCCGGCGGTGCCGAGTGGCTTTTCCTCGTTGGCGTACGTGAGCTCCATGCCGAGCTCCTCGCCGTCCCCGAAGTAGTTCTTGACCAGCGACGCGAGGAACTGGACGGTCACCACGGTCTCGCACAGACCATGCCGCTTGAGCAGCCGCAGCACATGCTCCATGATCGGCCGGTTGGCCACCGGCAGCAGCGGCTTGGGCATGGTCGAGGTCATCGGGCGCAGGCGAGTACCCTCGCCTCCCGCCATCACGACGGCCTTCATGTCGGAAGCGTCCTCCTTGAAGAGACGACGGTCATGCCGACTGACGCACCCCGATGGCCCACATACCTGTCGCGTTACGAGCACCCCGCCACTACGGGCTGCCACATCAGCGAGCTCAGCCGGCCGCAGCGTCCGCCTTGACGAGTCGGCGGACCTGAACCACGTAGAGGACTCCTGCCCACCAATAGAGCGTTGTACCCCATCCGGCGAACGCCCATCCGAAAATAGCAGCGATTGTGTGAACTGGGCCACTTCCATCACTCAGAAGGAGCAACGGGAAGGCGTACATCAGGTTGAAGGTCGCCGCCTTGCCGAGGAAGTTGACCTGGGGCGGGGGATACCCATGACGCCGTAGGATGCCGACCATGACCAGCAGCACCAACTCCCGCGCGAGAAGGACCGCGGTCAGCCAGATCGGCAGGATGTCGCGCCAGGTCAGACCGACGAGTGTGGACAGAATGTAGAGGCGGTCGGCCGCCGGATCCAGAATCCGGCCAAGGCTGCTGATCTGGTTCCAGCGGCGGGCCAGCTTCCCGTCGAGGTAGTCGCTCACACCGCTGAGCGCCAGCACGAGCAGTGCCCATTCGTCACTCTTCGGCCCACCGAACTCGGGCCGCAGGATCAGCCACAGGAAAAGCGGGACGCCGACCAGACGCGCGGCGCTGAGGACGTTCGGGATGGTGAGCACGCGGTCGGTCTGGACGCGTGTCTCCTGGACCTCCACCCGGGAGCCTCCTGTGGGAACGGTGCCGATGGGATGCCCCATGACCTTACCGGTAAGGTATTGGACCCTGGCACGGGGCCCCGGGCACAACAAAAAGCTCCGGGCGGAAACCAATGGTTCCCGCCCGGAGCTTTTCAAAAATTGTTCGGCGGCGTCCTACTCTCCCACAGGGTCCCCCCTGCAGTACCATCGGCGCTGAAAGGCTTAGCTTCCGGGTTCGGAATGTAACCGGGCGTTTC